>NZ_JNNN01000039.1:0-204951 GCF_000735635.1 Massilia sp. LC238
GCGCGCGGGAAGTGGGGGAGTGTCTTGTTCTCGGGATGGCCATGTCACAAAAAGCTGAGCCACACCACCACCTCCCCCTGGGGGGACCCCCCCGTCCTCTCCCGCCGTCTTCCCCCCCCCCCCCGCCCGCCCCCCCCCCCTCCCCCCGCCGATCGTCACCACCCGGGGCGACCGCCGCACGCTGGAATTCACCCCGGGCGAGATCCAGAGCGAGATGCGGCTGTCGCGCCCCGACGCCCTGGTGCTGCCCTATGCGCGCGCGATGATTTGCTTTGCCCTGCTGGCGCCGCGCCCGCGCCATATCCTCATGGTGGGGCTGGGAGGCGGCTCGCTGGTCAAGTTCTGCCGCCGCCGGTTTCCCCAGGCCCGCATCACGGTGCTCGAAGTGCGTGCCGACGTGATCGCGCTGCGCGCGCAGTTCCAGGTCCCGCCCGACGATGCGCGGCTGCGCGTGCTGCATTGCGACGCGGCCGACTGGCTGGCCCGGGCCGGCGCCGGCGAGCCTGACGCGCCTGGCGACGTCGACGTGCTGCTGGTGGACGGCTTCGACGCGGCCGGATTGCCGCCGGCACTCGCCAGCGCCAGTTTCTATGCGCATTGCCGGCGCGCCCTGCGTCGCGGCGGCGTGCTGGTGGCGAACATCTTCACCTACGATCCCGCTTATGTGACCGCGGTGCAACGCCTGCAGGCGGCCTTCGATGGCCAGGTCTGCTGGCTGTCCGGCATCGCCGGCAACAACCAGATCCTGCTCGCCCAGCGCCCCTCCCTCCCCGGCGCCGCGCCAGGGCGGGCCCTGCGCTTCCTGCGAGACACACTGGGGAATCGTGGACTCGGGAGTGCGCCGGCCAACCGCCTGCTGGCACGCCTGGTCCTTGCCTGGCTGGCATGGCGACCGCAGCGCCGTTGAAGCGCGCGGGTCAAACGCCTGGCGCGCGCTTGCGACATTTCGTTTGCCGAAAACTGTCCGGATGTGACACACTCCACGTATTGATGCCTACTGGCAAGCCTCTAGGCATCTTGCGCACGTCGTTATCACGGACCTTCTGGACACATCCATGGCGCCTCGCCTGCCCCTGTCGCTGACGCTCGCGGCAGCCCTCACGCTCGGGGGCGGCCTGGCCGCATCCGGCGCCCTGTTCCTGGGAGTGAGCCACCTCGAGTACGACAACATGGCGCTCGGCTTCGCCCAGCGCGCCGACGAGCGCGTGGCCGCGGTGCGCCAGGGCATCGACCAGGCCGTCGAAGTGCTGACCGTGACCAACCAGCTGTTCGCGCGCGGCGAGCCGGTCAGCCGCGAGCATTTCCGCGATTTCACCGCCGCCCTGCTTCAGCGCCACCGCTACATCCAGGCCTTCAACGTCCACCGCACGGTGCCGGGCGACCAACGCGCGGCCGTGGAACGCGAGCTGCAGCGGATCCGCCCGGGCACCGTGTTCACCGAGCTGCAGGCCCAGGGCCTGGTGGCGGCGCCGCCGCGTGCGCGCTACCACATCGTCGATTTCATCGAACCGATGGCCGGCAACGAACGTGCCTTCGGGCTGAATGCCGGCGAGAACGTGCAGGTGATGAGCGCGCTGGCGATCGCGCGCGGCGAGGGCCGCGCCGCCGCCACCGACCTGTTCCAGCTGGCCCAGGACGAGCGCAAGCAGCCGGCCTTCAGCCTGGTCATGCCGGTGCTCGACCGCGACGGCACGCTGGCCGGCGACACCGCGATCGTCATCCGCGGCCCGGAACTGGTGCGCGCTTCGCTGGCCGCCACCGGACTGCTCGATCCGCGCGAGGGTTCCAGCGAAATCTTCGTGTCGGTCTATGCCGGCGACGGGATCAGCCCGGCGAACCTGCTGTTTTCCACCGGCGACACCAGCAAGCCCGAACAGGGCTGGCTGGCCGGCTTCCTCGCACCGGGCCAGCCCGGCCATGCCAGCAAGCTGCTGCGCATCGCCGGCAAGCCCTGGCGCATCGAAGTGGCCAGCGCGCCGCGCCCCTTCCTGCACGACCACATGGCCTCGACCGCCCTGCTGGTGGGCGGCATCCTGATGACCCTGCTCGGCACCGCCTTCGTGCAGGCCTCGGGCCAGCGCGCGCGCAAGGTCCAGCAGCTGGTGCGCCAGCGCACCGCCGACCTGCGCCGCACCAACCGCCGCCTGGTCGAGGACATGGCCGCGCGCGAGCGCGCCGAGCGCGCCCTGCAGCAGAGCGAACAGCGCTTCCGCCAGCTGGTGTCGATGTCCTCGGACTGGTACTGGGAACAGGACCGCGACCTGCGCTTCACCATGGTCACCGGCGGCTTCACCGAAAAGGCCGGCGTCGCCGTCGAGGCGGTGCTCGGCAAGACGCGCTGGGAACACGCCCCCGCCCTGCTCGAGACCGAGGCCGGGCGCGCCCATATCGCCCAGGTCAAGGCGCACGAACCCTTCGCCAACCTCGAATACAAGGTGGTCGACGCGCAGGGCGACACCCGCTGGTTCTGCGTCAACGGCCAGCCGGTGTTCGACGAACACGGCGAGCTGCTGGGCTACCGCGGCACCGGCAGCGACATCACCGAACGCAAGCTCACCGAACAGCGCGTGCACCACGTGGCCCAGCACGACGTGCTGACCGGCCTGCCCAACCGCTCGCTGCTGCAGGACCGCCTCGGCCAGGCGATCGCCTATGCCAACCGCAGCGGCCGCCCGATGTGGGTGATGCTGATCGACCTCGACCGCTTCAAGTTCGTCAACGACTCGATGGGCCACAAGGCCGGCGACGTGCTCCTGATGACGGTGGCGGCGCGCCTGACCGGCTCGCTGCGCGACACCGACACCGTGGCGCGCCTGTCGGGCGACGAATTCGTGGTGATCCTGTCCGAGCACCACGACGAGCCGCTCTCGCCCGAGATCGTGCAGCGCGTGATGGATTCGGTGGCCCAGCCGGTCATGCTGGGCACCAAGGAATTCTTCGTCACCTGCTCGATCGGGGTGGCGGTCTACCCGAGCGAGGGCACGCCGGCCGACAGCCTGATCGAACACGCCGACATCGCGATGTACAGCGCCAAGAAGATGGGACGCAACAACTTCCAGTTCTATACGCCGGCCATGAACGAGGAGTCGCTGGAGCGGGTGCGCATCGAAAGTGCGCTGCGCAACGCCCTCGAGCGTAACGAATTCGTGCTGCACTACCAGCCGCAGGTCGACCTCAAGACCGGCCAGATCGTCGGCATGGAAGCCTTGCTCCGCTGGAAGCATCCGGAGCTGGGCATGGTGCCGCCCGGCCGCTTCATCGGCATCGCCGAGGAGACCGGCCTGATCGTCCAGATCGGCGCCTGGGTGATGCGCACCGCCTGCGCCCAGAACAAGGCCTGGCAGGATGCGGGACTGGGACGCCTGCGCGTGGCGGTCAACCTGTCGGCGCGCCAATTCGGCGCCGCCGACCTGGTCGCCAGCCTGGAGTCGGTGCTGCTTGATACCATGCTGGACCCGGACTGCCTCGAGATCGAGCTGACCGAAAGTCTGTTCATGAGCGACGTGACGCCGGCGGTGGACCTGCTGCACCGCATGAAGTCGCTGGGCGTGAACCTGTCGATCGACGACTTCGGCACCGGCTATTCGAGCCTGTCTTACCTGTCGCGCTTCCCGATCGACGTGCTGAAGATCGACCGCTCCTTCGTTGCCGACATCACCGTTGACGCCAACGACGCCGCGATCGTCACCTCGATCATCGCGCTGGCGCATAACCTGAAGCTGGCCGTGATCGCCGAAGGCGTCGAGACGCTCGAGCAGCTCGACTACCTGCGCAGCCATGGCTGCGACGAAATGCAGGGCTATTTCTTCAGCAAGCCGCTGGCGGCCGACGAGTTCGAACAGCTGCTGGTCCAGCGCAAGGCGCTGCCGCCGCCGCGCCAAACCGAGCCCGAACCGGCGCCGGAAATCGCGCCGGAAATCGCCGAGGCTTGATCCGGCTCAAGTTTCCCATCGTCATTTATCCGCTAAGCTGCTTATAGGCTATTTATTTGTAGCCTAAACAACATTGTTAGCCTTAGAATAGCCGTGTCTCTTTAGCAACCTCAGACATAACGGATATCCATCATGATGAATGACACCCGCGAGCTGACTCCGGTCGCCGCCGCAGCGGGCACTGTCAGTGGCGTACGCCGCCAGCGCACCGACATCCGCACCCGCGACCTGATCAACCAGGCCGTGGCATCGATCCCCACGCTCGGACTGCAGCGCGCCGCCGAGTTCCTGGCGACCATGAACGTGCCGGCCGAGGTGGCCGTGCGGGTACTGGTCTATCCGAACCGCCGCCGGATCAATTAAGAGGCGCTTTAAAGGCGCCTAGCGGCGCTGCTGCTGTTGCTGGCGCGTGATGTCGTCCAGCGTCTCGCGGCCTTTGTCGGTCAGGGCGTAGCCCCCGCCTTCGAGCGGGGCGATGTGCGACTTGATGCTCAAGAAGCGGACCACGTCGCCGTCGAGCGCGGCCTGCGGGTCATCCGCCAGGGCAGTCAGCGATTTGATGCAGCGGCGCAGGAACAGCACCTGCTGCCCCTTTTCCGTGAGCACGATACGCCCGTCGCGGGTGTATTCGAGCATCTTCAATCCCGACAGGCGCTTGGCATTGCGCCCCACGCAGGCACCCGCCGTGTCGCGCTTCACGCCGCGGCGTACCAGTTCCAGGGCGTCGTATTCGTCCGTCGTCAGTTGTTCGTTCTTCATGCTGTTTTCTATTCGGCCAGGGCGCGCCATGGTAACCGGCGCGCCGGCCGAGGGCAAGCATCAACGCAGCGCCCGGAAGGCCAGCCAGCCCAGGCCGGCACTTGCCGCGACGCCGAGCGCCAGCGCCAGTTGCGCCCGGCGCGAGTAGTAGAGCGGGCCGCGGCCCAGGTAGATGGTGTTGTGCAGGGTACGGCCCATGGTCTCCTCCGGCATCTGGCAGTGCTTGTTGTGGGGTCCTTCTGTGCTCCATATCTCCGATCCATTATAGGCAGGCCTAGATGTCGGCAACATGACATGGATCGGCACGCCGCTGCGGGCCGGACCGAATGTTGCAGTGCGGCGTCCCGCGCGCCGATGACCGTCCGGCCCTGTTAGGATCATCCTGTCGAACAACCACCTGGAGCGCACCATGAGCAACGCAACCCGCCAAGTCGACCCCGCGGCAAAAGGCCCCAACGTGCTGCACGAATCCGATATCGGCAGCGGTGAGAAATCCCCTGGAGAACTGGAAACCGAAGAAATGATCCGTCAGATTCCGCCGCTGCCGCCATCGGGCAGCCAGGGCTCGTCCGGAAGCCAGGACAAGCCGCGCAACTGAGCTTCCATGCCGGCCTTCACGACCGGCGTCTTCCCCGCCCGGCCACCCCGCTTCTAGCTGTCCGTTTCCGTCCTGTCCGACGTGGCAGGTCGACGGACGGCCGAGTGGCAATCACGGTTCATCGCGTCATCCTCGGAACTACGAGGTTTTGAGACCCTGTCCGGCTGGCGGCACGGGTCTGGCCGGCCGGCCACGGGCTGCGCGCCCGGGCCGGCCTGGGCGACGGGTCAGGCGGCCCGGATCGGCGGCTCGGGGAAGCGCGGCTCCTCGACCGGGGCATTGACCGGGTCGGGGACATCGTCCGGCACGGGCGGCCGCGGGTCGGGCGTCGGCGTCGGGTCCGGGACGTCCGGCTCGGGGGTACTGTGGGCGTACACGGGGGTTGATCCGTGCAGCTTGTTTTCTTGAGCAAGCATGGTCATGGTCAGCCTCTCGGATGGTGCGGGCGCACCCGCGGGTGAAGCCCACCGCACGGCGCATGCTGGTCGCGCCGTGCGGCGAGCACAGGTGTCAATCAGCGTTGATGCTTCTGCTTGGCCCCGCCGCCGGCGCCCTCACCCTTGCCGGCCTTGACGTCCGACATGTGGTCGTAGCTGCTTTTCTGCGTGTTCTGGCCCGCGCGCTGCTTCGCCATGTCTTCCTCGGACATGTTGTCCGACTGCTTGTTGGTCTGGCTTCCGCCGGATTTCGATTGGCTCATCGCACTCCTCCTGTTGACGTGGTTGGCTTTGGATGCAGCCTAGCATGGATGCCGAAGCCGGGTTTTTCAATCGTGCGGCGCTGAAGGCGACCCGCCGCGCCCTGGCATCCTCGGCTATAGTGCTTGCTCGACTATTTCCTCACCGACCATGAATCTTCGCCCCATCCTGTTCGCAGCCCTGCTTGCAGCCGGCATCCACGGCGCATCCGCCGCCACCCCGATGAAGCTGGCCGATTACCTGGCCCTGAACGGTCCCGCGCCGAGCGCCCGCATTCCCTACGGCGAAGCGCCCTCGCAGTACGCGGAACTGTTCCTGCCGCCGGGCAGCGGCCCCTTCCCGGTCGCGGTCCTGGTGCACGGCGGCTGTTGGACCAGCAAGTTCGGCGGCATCACCCAGCTGCGCAACATGGCCGGGGCGCTGGCGGCGCGCGGGATCGCGGTCTGGAACGTCGAATACCGGCGCACCGACGAAGCGGGCGGCGGCTATCCGGGCACCTACCTGGACATGCATGCGGCGCTCGAGACCCTGGAAAAGCAGGCCGGGCGCTATCCTCTCGACCTGCAGCGCCTGGTCGCGGTCGGCCACTCGGCCGGCGGCCAGCTGGTGCAGTGGATGGCGGGACGCTCCCGGATTCCGGCCGGTAGCCCGCTGCATCGTGCGCCGATCCTGAAGGTGCCGGCGGTCGTCAGCCTGGGCGGCCTGGCCGACCTGCGCAGTGAAGCTGCCTTGATCAAGTCCAGCTGCGGGCGCGATACCGTGGAACTGGCAGGCAGTCCCGGTCCCGGGCGGCCGGACGTCTTCGTGGACACCAATGCGGCGGAACTCATGCCGAACGGCAGCCGTACCTGGCTGGTCACGGGCGAACTCGACACGATCTCGCCGCCGCGCGTCGCGCACGACTATGCGGCGCGGGCGCGCAAGGCGGGTGATGCTGCCGAGGTGGTGATCCTGCCGGGCGCCAGCCACTACGACGAGGTGGCGGCGAGTTCGCATGCCTGGCCGCAGGTGCTGGGTGTAATCGAGCAGGCGTTGGGCCGGCCGCAACCTTAAGCTGTTCAGGACTGACAGGCCGGTCAAGCCCCTCAATCGCCCCAATCGATGCGGTGCGCCACCGGCGCCTCGATCACCAGCTCGCTGCGCGCCACCGCCACGCAGGCCAGGATGTAGCCCTCGCGTTTCTCGTCGAAGGAGAGCCCCGGCCACTCGATCCGGTGCGTGGCCTCGCCGCTGCGCACCCGGCAGATGCAGGTGCGGCAGGTGCCGTTGCGGCAGGAATTGGGCAGCTCGATGCCGGCCGCTTCGAAAGCGTGGAGGATACTGGTGTCTTCGCCCGCCTCGCAGGCGAAACCGCTGGGCTGCAGCACGATGGTGTGGGTGCTCATGGCGCGATTGTAGCTTGCCTCGGGCAACAAGCGGCCCCGACTGCTTGAGTTCGTTCTCGCACAGACCCGGTACGGCCGCAGGCCTAACCTGACGTTTCCAAAAGCAAGCATTGCAGGAAACCAAAATGAGCAAATCGCACGCCCTCCCCCTCCTCGTGGCTGCCCTGCTGGGCACCCTTCCCCTGGCCCATGCACAGCAGGCGGTGCCCGCTCCCGCCCCTGCGCAACAGCAGCCCGCGCCGGCGCCACAGCAACAGACGCCGGCAGTGGCCGGACAGGCGCCTGCCCAGGCTGGCGCACCGGTGGATCCGGCCGCCGCGAAAAAGGCCGAATTCGAACGCAACCTGCGCGCCCAGGTCCTGCTGGACCGCGCCAACCTGTCGCCCGGCGAGATCGACGGCGCCTACGGCTCCAACATGCGCCAGGCCCTGAACACCTTCCAGTCCCTGCGCAAGCTGCCCGTGACCGGCAAGCTCGATGCCGCCACCTGGGAGGCGCTGAATGCCGACAACAGCCCGCACCTGGTCACCTATACCCTGGTCGAGGCCGACGTGGCCGGTCCGTTCCGCCCGGTGCCGAGCGACATGATGGAAAAGGCCAAGCTGCCCGAGCTGGGCTATGCCAACGTGCTCGAAGGCCTGGGCGAGAAATTCCACGCCAAGCCGGCCATGCTGGAACGCCTGAATCCGGGCAAGGATTTCGGCCGCGCCGGCGAGCAGATCGTCGTCCCCAACGTCCACGGCAAGCAGCCGCTGCCGAAGGCCGCGAAAGTGGTGGTCAAGGAAGGGCCGAAGGTGCTGCAGCTGTACGACGCGGCGGGCGGCCTGATTGCGCAATACCCGGTCTCGACCGGCAGCGCCAACGATCCGCTGCCGATCGGCACCTGGAAGATCAATGGCGTGCACGCCAACCCGACCTACCATTACAACCCGAAGCTGTTCTGGGACGCCGAGCCGGGCGACAAGAAGGCCAAGATCGCACCGGGGCCGAACAACCCGGTCGGCGTGGTCTGGATCGACCTGTCGAAGGAACACTATGGCATCCACGGTACGCCGGTGCCGGGCCACGTCGGCAAGACCGAGTCGCACGGCTGCATCCGCCTGACCAACTGGAGCGCCGCCGAAGTGGCGGGCGCGGTCGGCGCGGGCCTGGAGGTGGTGCTGGAGAGTTAACTGGATTGACACCCAACGGAGGATGACATGAGATGGTTGATGACCTTCCTGCTCGGCGTGCTGGTCGGCGCCGGCGGCCTGTTCGTGATGTTGCGCGCCGTGCCCGATGAGCCGGCGCCAAGCGTGGCCACCGCGCCGCCGGCTGCCGGCGTGCCGGCGGCGCAGATCGATCCGCAACTGCCGGGTCCGCCGAGCATCCAGGCCGACCTGAGCGAATTCGACCTGCCGCTGCGTCCTCCCTCCCCTGCAGTGGGTGCTTCCGGCCCGCAGTCGCCGGCCGATGCGGTGGCGACTGCAGTCCATGGCAAGCTCCTGGTGCCGGTGCAGGGCATCAAGCTCGCCAACCTCAGCGACACCTATGACCAGCCGCGCGGCACCCAGCGCCACCATGAAGCCCTCGACATCATGGCGCCGAAGGGCACGCCGGTGCTGGCGGCCGCCGACGGCAAGGTGGCCAAGCTGTTCACGAGTAAGCCGGGCGGCACCACGCTGTACCAGTTCGACCCGAGCGAGAAGTACGCCTATTACTACGCGCACCTGGACCGCTACGCCGACGGCATCAAGGAAGGCATGGACATCAAGCGCGGCGACGTGATCGGCTATGTCGGCGTGACAGGCAATTCCGATCCGAACGCGCCGCACCTGCATTTCGCGGTGTTCGAGCTGACGCCCGAGAAGCAGTGGTGGAAAGGGACTCCCCTGAATCCCTTCCCCCTGATGTCGGACGCACAGACCGTCGCCGCTCAATAAGGCGTGGCGACGGCGCCCGGCTCGTCGACGTCGGCGCCGACATTGATGGCGGCATAGGCGCGCTGCACCGCCACCGACTCGACGCTGGCCTTGCCGTACAGCTCCTCGGCCGCCTCGATCATCTTCGCGCGCGCATCGGCGTAGTTGGTCGAGGAGGTGAACTTGGTGGTATTTGCATGGAACCAGATGCGGAAGGCCTTGTCCATGCCGATGCCGGTCATCGCGCTCGGCTGCTTCACCAGGTATTTGCTGTAGTAGTCACCCGCACTGTCGGCCTTCGAGCCGCGTGACAGGAAGTAGAACATGCGGTTGTTCGGTCCGCTGCTGTAGTGCACGTCGAGGCGGCGCAGCGAGGTGCTCCAGGCATCCGGGCTGCTGCCGTCCTTGCTCGGACGGTACATCCAGCGCAGCGGCGTGGCGTTGCGGCTGATCTCGGTGCCCAGCTGCCAGTCGTTGCCCTCTTCCGGGAATTTATCGCCCTTGCTGCCGGCGCGCGCATAGGCTTCTACCACTTCGCCCGAGATGTCCGAGCTCGATTCGTTCAGGCCGCCCGATTCGCCGCTGTAGATCAGGTCCGAGGTCGAGGCGGTGATGCCGTGTCCCATCTCGTGGCCGACCACGTCGATCGCCCCCAGGCTGGTGAAGTAAGTGCCGTCGCCGATGAACATGCACTTGCAGGTGTCGCTGTAGTAGGCGTTGTCGTAGCCCCGATTCACGTGCACGGCGATGGTGGTGGCGGTGTTCTTGCCGTCGAGCGAGAGCCAGCCCAGCACGTTCTTGTGGGCGTCGTAGGTGTTCATCAGGCCCCACAGCGCATTCACGGCCGCGGTCTGGCCGTTCGGCCCGACCGTGCTGCCGCCCTCGAACTGCTTGCCGTCGCCCCAGACATTGGTGGCATTGGTATAGACCTTGCCAGCGCTGCTGCCGTTGTTGGCATTGGTGATCGCCATCGCGCCGAAGGTGCCGCCCTTGCCGCGCTCGGGATCGAGCATCTGGTAGACGCCGTTCGCCAGCGTGGTGCTGATCGGGACCTCGCCGTTGTACTGGCTTTTCCCCACGCCGATCACGGTCTGCACCATGCTCCACTGGTCGAGGATGGCGCCGTCCCTGGCGCTGACGATGCTGTCGTGGTAGACCGGCTGGTCGCCCACGCGCAGGCGGGTGCGCACCAGGTAGGCCAGCTCGTAGCGCTCGACCACGTCCTGCACGTCGAGGGCGTTCAGCTCCGCTTCTTCCTTGGCGCCGGCGCCGACCACGCGCTGCATGCGCATCACCGGGTAGATCAGCAGTTCGGCGGTCGGCTTGGCCACGGTCACCGGATTCTGGCTGAAGGCGGGCGCCAGCGAGGCCAGCGCCGCCGCGATCGCCGCACGGCTGTTGATCTGCGGCTGGACGCTGAAGCTCGCGGTGAGCGCGCCGAGCCGGTTGGCGCTGCCGGTGCCGAGGTGCTGGCGGCGCTCCGAGGCCGACTCGGACAGGATCTTCAGGGATTTGTCGATCACCACCACGGATTCGGAACCGAACACGCGCAGGCCCTTCCAGGTGTGGGCCGCGCGCACGATCTGGGTCCCGTTTGCGCCCGGATGCTGGGCCGTGATGCGGTAGTGGTGGTCGGCGTCCAGGCCCTTGGCCTGGCGCTGCGCCGCCAGCTGGGCCAGCAGCGCGGATTTGACGGATGCGCTCAGCGTCGTGGGCGGGCTCATCATCGGAGCCGCATGGAGGGACTGCGCCGGCGGCAGGAACAGCAGGGCGGCGCCGAGTAGCGCTGCCGGGAAGGTGGTGTGCGTTCTCATCTCGTCCCCTATCGTGGAAACGCGGTCCTGGGATGGACCGCCCACCGGACAGTTTGGACGAGCTCAGCAGAAAGTATTTGCTTGAGCGCAACGCTCATGCAGGCAGGCTGGCGGCAAGGCTGCCGGCCTGCCTTGGCGGCCTCAGAAGCTGCGGTTCCAGCTCAGGGCCAGGGTGCGGCCGCGGCCGGCGTAGGTGGCATTGACATCAACTGCAGATGCCGACTGCGAGTAGTAGCCGACGTAGTATTTGTCGAACATGTTCTCGAGGCTCAGGCCGAAGCGGCCGTAGGCGCTGTCCCAGGTCAGGGCGGCATCGACCAGGGTGTAGCCCTTGAAGTGCTCTTCCAGGTTGCTGGTGCCGACGCGGCGGCCGATGTTGATGTCGCGGTCGCGCAGGTGGGTGGCCTGCAGGCGCAACTGGGTCTGGGGACGGAATATCCAGTTGGCGCCCAGTACCGACTTGTCCGGGCCCTGCGAACGGGCGCCCAGGTCGAGGTCCATCGGTGCGCCTTGCGTGGCGGCGGTCTTGCCGTCGAGGGTGGCCCAGGTGCCGAACACGCTCCACTCCTTGCTCGGGCGCCATTCGGCATTTGCTTCCCAGCCCTTGACCGTGGTCGGCACGCGCTCGACCAGGCCGATGCCGGCCGAGGTAATGCGGATCACGCTGCCGAGTTTGGAGCGCGAATCGTAGCGCGACAGGCCGAACTGGCCCTTGGGACCACGCCAGTTGATGCCGACCTCGTTGTTGCGGGTAACGATGGGCTGCAGGCTGATCAGGCTCGACACCGACTGGTTCGGCACGGCCACGCCGCGCAGCACCAGGCCGGCGTCCGGCAGCCCAAAGCCTTCCGAGCTGCCGGCAAAGGCCGACCAGCCCGGGGCGAAGCGCCACACGGCACCGATGTTTTTCACAGCTTTCGAGAACTCGGCCGAACCGCCCTCCACCCGGCGGCTGCCGTAGGCGGCCAGGGTGGTGTAGGTGTCGACATCGAGCTTGGCGTCCTCGAAGCGCACCCCGCCGCGCACGGTCACCGGGCCGAACTCGTACTCGAGCTGGGTGAAGGGCGCCAGCGAGCGGAATTTCAGTTCCGGCACCCAGGTGCGGCCAGTACCGGCCAGGCGCTGCTGCGGGTTGTCCTGCAGCCAGTCGACACCTGCCGTCAGCTCCAGCCCCTGCACCAGGACGTCCGGTCGCACCCAGGTGATGCGCGAACCGCGCTTGTCGGTCACCACCTGCGACTGGTCCCACAGGCTGCCGACCGGGGCGATGGCCCGGTCCTGGAAGGTGGAGGTATTGGTGGCGCCGTACAGTGCGGAAAACTCGTGGCCGAACACTTGCACGGTGAGGTAGCCGCCGCCCAGGTCGTTGTGGCGATAGTCGAGGCTGGCGCTGCGCACCTTGTTACGCGGCGGCATGCCGATCGGCGTGCCGGGTGCCGAGCTGGTCGGCAGGCCTTGCGCCAGGTTGCCCGGCACGCTGCGGTAGTCGCCGTCACCGGCCAGGTCGAAGCGGTTCAGGGTCAACTGCAGGCGCTGGTCGCCGAAGTTCTTGCCCATCTTGACGAACAGGTCGTTGCCGTGCGAATCCATGGTATCGCCCTGGACCGCGTCGATGCCCAGGCGGCGGCCGCTGCCGTCGTAGCCCATGCCGCGCCGCTGCACGCTGGCATAGGCCAGCATGTCGAAGTCGCCCGACTTGTGGCTGACGGTCAGACCGGTCTTCCAGTCCAGGTTGTCGGATTCGAACTGGCTGGCCAGGCGGGCGTTCACCGTGTACGTGGTGCCCTCGACCCGCGGGGTCTTGGTGATGTAGTTGATGATGCCGCCGGTCGCGCCCATGCCCTGCATGGCCGAGGCACCGTTGATGACTTCGATGCGTTCGATGATCGCGCTGTCGGCGAAATAGCCTTCGCGCATGCCGGCGCGCAGCGGGTTCGATTGCGGGATGCCGTCGAACAGGATCAAGGGCTGGCGGCCGCGCAGCGACTCGCCGGTGGAGGTCATCTTCTGGCGGCTCGGGGCGTAGCCCGGCACGTAGGTTGCGAGCGCCTGCGAGGGATCGTCGGCGATCAGGTACTGGGTTGCGAGTTCCTGCTGGGTGATGACCGAGACCGCGCCCGGGATCTTGTCGACGGCCTTGGCGGTGCGGGTGGCGGTGACGACGACCGAGGCAAGGTTTTCTTCCTTGTTCTCCTGCGGCGTCTGTTCTTGTGCGATGGCGTGGGGTAAGGCCATCAACATGCATGCGGTGGCGACGGCGGCGGGGATCGCTTTAAGTGAGTTGTTCTTATTCATGGATACGAAATACGCTTGCTCAGCAGGAATTCCTAAATGATAATCGTTATCATGTAATGACGCAAGATCGAGAATCATTCTCATTTAGGTTATCATTCCCGACATGAAACCGCTCATCCGCACCGTTCACCTCTGGGCCGGCCTGATTTTCGGCACCATCCTTGTTTTGCAAGGGCTCACCGGCACCGTCATCGGCTGGCGCCATGAACTCGATGCCTGGCTCAATCCGGGTCTGCTGAGGGTGGCCCCGCCCGCAGGCGCCCCCGCCGGCCTTGAAGCCCGCCCGGCCCCGGCCCAGGTGGCGGCGGTGATGGCGCGCTTGCAGGACGAGCCCGGCTATGGACGGCCCGACACCCTGTTCCTGCCGGAAGTGCATGGAGACGTGTACGTCGCCTGGTACCGGCCGCAGAAGCCGGATTCCAGCTGGACGCAGGGCGTGACGCGCCAGGTCATGGTCGACCCGGCCAACCTGGCGATCCTGGGGGAGCGCGACTGGGGCGAAGCCGGCCTGTCGCGGCCGCTCCTGATGCCGACCCTGTTCCACCTGCACCGCTACCTGATGGCGGGCGATGCGGGCAAGATCGTCATCGCCGTGCAGGGCCTGGCCCTGATGCTCCTGTGCTTGAGCGGCATCGTGGTGTGGTGGCCGAAGATGACCTTATCGGCCTTCTGGCATGCGATCTCGGTACGGCGCGGCAGCAACTGGCCCAAGTTCAACTTCCAGCTGCACCGCGCCGCCGGCTTCTACGTGGCGCCGGTGCTGCTGGTGCTGGCCTTCTCGGGGGTCTATTTCAACGCCCCGGACTGGGTGACGCCGGCCATCCGCGCCGTCGCGCCGCTGACCAAGAACGAGAAGGCGCTGAATACCAGCGCGAAGGAGGTTCCGCGCATCGACGCCGGTGCGGCGATGGCGGCGGCGCAGGTGCGCTACCCGGAAGGCCGGGTGTCGCGCATCGGCATCCCGGCCAAGCCGGACCAGCCCTATGAAGTGCGGGTGCGCCAGCCGGGCGAGCTGCGCCACGGTGCAGGCGCCACCCGCGTGAGCGTGGATGCCGGCAGCGGCGAGATAGTACGCGCCATCGACCCGCTCACGGCCCGCGGCGGCGACTGGTTCGTCAGCACCCTGTTCCCGCTGCACACCGGCGAAGCCTTTGGCCTGGCCGGGCGCATCCTGATCAGCGTGGTGGGCCTCACGCCCATGCTGTTCTTCATCACCGGCCTGGTGGTCTGGATCAAGTTCCGCCGCAAGCCGGCCAAGCGCAAGGCGCCCGCCAAGGTGGCGGCGCCCCGCCCTGCACCGGTGCTGGTGCAGACCGAGGCGTCGCCCGTACTGAACGATCCACGCTACGGTTGAGCGCAAGCAGCAGGCCCGCCAGGGCCCGCTGCCCCTGCTCATCGGAGCGCTTGAGGCTCAGCGGTAGTAACGATCGCCGTAACGGTCGCCCTCGTAGCGGCTGCGCTCGTAGCGATCGTCGTCGCGGTCGCGCCGCTTCATCAGGTAGATCGCCGTGCCCACCACGGCGGCGGTGATCGCCACCTTCTTGGCCAGCCCGGCCGGGTTGTGCTTCATTTCGGCCTTGATGCCCATCTCGCCCAGCACGTTCGGGACCTTCCCGTGCGCCAGGTCGTCGGCGATGCCTTCGACCACGTTGACGCGGTCGGCCAGCAGCAGGAGCAGCCAGTGGCGCAGGTCGTTCTCGGTCGACTTGAAGGCCAGGCGCCGGATCATGCCCGAGAGGCCGGAAGGTGGCTGCACGGTGCCGAAGATCTGGGTGATGCCCGGGCGTTCCGGAGAGACCAGCACTTCCACTTTTTCCTGCTGCTGCACCGGATCGCCCTCGGGCTGGTTGATGAAGCGCGGCGGGGTGCGTTCCATCGGCACGGCGGGGCGGTTCTTGCGGTCGAGGTCGGCGCCCCAGCCGTTGATGTGCTGCAGTTCCTGGCGCGAGGCGCGGCGCGGCGCGATGTGGCCCTGGCTCGGGTGCCGCTGCAGGTGGTCGTGGTCGTGGTCGTGACCATGCGCGTGATGGTGGTGTTCCTGGATATCGCTGCGTGGTTCCATGTTCGCTCCTCAATGCATTGCGCTGGCCGAGACCGCTTTGACCTGGTTGGCGTTTGGCGGGATCAGGATGGTCTTGATGCAGTTGTCGAGCTTGCCCGAGAAGATGTGATAGGCATCCGACACCTCTTCCAGCGGCACGCGGTGGGTGATGATTTCCTTCGGATTCAGGCGTCCCGCGCGGATATGCTCGATCAGGCGCGGCAGGTGGCGCTTGACGCTGGCCTGGTTCATGCGCAGGGTCAGGCCCTTGTTCAGGGCGTTGCCGATCGGGACCGCGTTGAATGTCGGGCCATAGACGCCGACGATCGACACGTTGCCGCCCTTGCGCACCGAGTTGATGCACCAGTGCAGCACGGTCGCGGCGCCGGCCTGCATCATCGTGTAGCGGCCGGTGAGCGTCTGCATGGCGCTGCCCGAGGCTTCGCAGCCGACCGCGTCGATGCAGACGTCGGCCCCCATCCAGTCGGTCATCTTCTTGATGTGCAAGGCCATGTCCTGCACTTCCTTGAAGTTGACCACTTCGCACTGGGCATAGCGCTTGACGAACTCGAGGCGGTATTCGATATGGTCGACCACGATCACGCGCCCTGCTCCCATCAGCCAGGCCGACTTGGCGGCGAAGATGCCGACCGGGCCGGCGCCGAACACCACGACCGTGTCGCCTTCCTTGATGTCGCCCATCTCGGCCGCCTGGTAGCCGGTCGGCACCGCGTCGGTAAGCAGCACGGCGTCGTCGTCATGGATGTCGTCGGGAATCACCATCGGACCGACGTCGGCCATCGGCACGCGCACCAGCTCGGCCTGGCCGCCGTCGTAGCCGCCCGCCGTGTGCGAGTAGCCGTAGATGCCGCCGACTGCGGTGGCTTGCGGATTCGTATTGTGGCAATTGCCGTACAGTTCTCGGTCGCAGAAGAAGCAGGAACCGCAGAACAGGTTGAATGGCACCAGCACCTTGTCGCCGACCTTCAGGTGCTGCACACCGGAGCCGACCTCTTCCACAACGCCGATGAACTCGTGGCCGAAGGTGTGGCCGACGCGGGTGTCGGGCACCAGGCCATGGTACAGGTGCAAGTCCGAGCCGCAGATGCAGGACCGGGTGACGCGCACGATGGCGTCGCCCGGGTGCTCGATGACGGGGTCGGGCTTGTGATCGGCGCGGACGCGGTAAGGCCCGCGGTAGTTCATTGCCAGCATAACTCCTCCTCGATGATTGTTTGCAACGGGATACAAAACGCCCGCCAGCTTGGCGGGCTCGTGCAAATACGTTATGTCAAAACACTAAGGATGGCGATACGCGCACGGAAACGAACGGGGCGTTTTGCGGATTTTCCGGGCAACGGGCCGCTCGACGAGGGCTTGTCCTACAAGCGACCCGCTTTTCGCGGATGGTCACAGCCGGAGCTGGTCTGTTATAGCTGGCGCGCCTCGAAGGTATTGCACTGTTCCACGCTGCCGGTCTCCAGGCCGCGCGTAAACCAGCGCACCCGCTGGGCCGAGCTGCCGTGGGTAAACGAATCCGGCACCACGGTGCCCTGCGACTGGCGCTGCAGGGCGTCGTCGCCGATGGCGGTGGCCGCCGCCAGAGCAGTCTCGACGTCGCCCGCCTCCAGGATCTGCTCGCGCTTGTTGGTGCGGTTGGCCCAGACGCCGGCGAAACAGTCGGCCTGCAGTTCGAGGCGCACCGAGAGGGCATTGCCTTCCCGCTCTGAAGCGCGCTGCTGTGCGTTGTGGACCTTGTCCGACAGGCCCAGCAGATTCTGCACGTGGTGGCCGACTTCGTGCGCGATGACGTAGGCCTGGGCGAACTCGCCGGCCACGTTGAAGCGCTGTTGCATCAGGCGGAAAAAGCTCAGGTCGATATAGACCTGGCCGTCGGCCGGGCAATAAAAGGGGCCGGTGGCGCTGCGGCCGGTGCCGCAGGCGGTCGGAGTCGCGCCCTCGAACAACACCAGCCTCGCCGGCCGGTATTGCGCGCCCTGCTCCGCGAAGATCTGGGCCCAGGCGTCTTCGGTGTAGGCCAGCGTGGTCTTGACGAACTGGGTCTCGCGGTCGTTCGCCGGTGCGCCCTGGGGTCCCTGGGGCGCCTGCTGCACCTGCACCGGCCCGCCACCGCCGCCGAGGATCACGCTCGGATCGATGCCGAAAAATACGCTGCCGATCAGCGCGATGACCAGGGTGCCGATACCGACGGTCTTGCCGCCGAAGCCGAAACCACCGCTGCCACCGCCGCCGCGGCGGTCCTCCACGTTGTCGCTCTGTCGATCACCTTCCCATTTCATCGCCTGTTCTCCTCATGGCCAGTGGCGGCGCCATCAGCGCCCCTGATGCCGTTTCAAATTGCTGGTGTCGGCGCGTTCGCGCGCATCTTTCAGGCGAAATTCCTCTTCCAGCGGCGCCAGCCCGCTGCGCGCCTCGTCGTGCAGGGCACGTTCGTGGCGTTCGCGGGCGACTTCACGTTCCACGCGGCCGAGCGGCCCTTCGATCCCGTCCCTGTTCGCCATGTTCCCCTCCTTGTTGTCGGGCCAGGCGGCCATGCCGCCCCCGTGTGATCGAGTATGGACACCCCTGCCGTATTGGACTGTTCGCATGTTCACATATGCGCGGCAATTTCCCATTGCCAAGCTCACGATCAGCGTTAGCTCGCGCACAGCAGCACCGCATACGGTATGCGACGCTGGCAGGCATGACAAGTCCACACGCCCATGCCCTCGTCGCCCTCGGCCGCTACCTGCGCGAGCACGACTACCGTTTCATCACGGTGACCCCGTCCACGCACCGCCGCATCAACCGCCGCCCCGGCAACGAACGGGCGCTGGATCTGCGCGGCATCTTCGGCTGGAGCCGGCCCTTCGCCGCCGAGGACGTGGCGCCGGAACTGCTGGACCTGATGCGCGAGGCCGGCATCGTCGAGCCCGACGGCGCCCTGCTGCGCTCGACGCTGCGCGCCTCGAGCCTGGGCGAACTGCTGGCCTTCCACTCGGCCTATCCCACGGACGACGACGACGCCGTCTTCTTCGGTCCCGATACCTACCGTTTCGTCGGCACCATGGGACGCGCCTTTCCCTGGCTCGGTTCCGGTCCGGTGCGGGCGCTCGACATCGGCTGCGGCGGCGGGGCCGGCGCGCTGGCGATCGCGCGCCACTTCCCGCACGCCGAGGTGATCGGCGCCGACATCAACACGCGCGCGCTGGCGCTGACGGTGGTGAACGCGCGGCTGGCGGAACTGCCGAACCTGCAGGCCTGTCACAGCAACCTGTTCGACAGCCTGATTGGTGACTTCGACCTGATCGTGTCGAACCCGCCCTACGTGCTCGATCCGAGCGAACTGCCCTACCGCCACGGCGGCGGCATGCGCGGCGCCGAGCTGTCGGTGCGCATCGTCAAGGAAAGCCTGGGACGGCTGCGCCGGGGCGGCAACCTGATGCTGTACACGGGCGTGGCGATCACCGGCGCGCAGGACGAATTCCTGGAAGCGATCCGGCCCGAGCTGGAAGCCCAGTGCGACCACTGGAGCTATGAAGAGCTGGACCCGGACATCTTCGGCGGCCAGCTGGGGGAGCCCGGCTACGAAGAGGCGGAGCGGATCGCGGCCGTGTGGCTGCACGCGATCAAGCGCTGACGCCGGACGGCCCTAGCGGCCGTGCTCAAGGAAGAAAGCCAGCATCTCGCTCGAGGCGTTCGGTCCGCTGGCGTCCGTGTGCGAACCGGCCGCCTTGCCGCCGGCCCAGGCGTGCCCCATCCCATGCACCAGCCAGTGCTCGGCCAGGCGCCGGCCCTGCGCGTCGCGCCAGCAGCTGCGGGTGAAGCGGCGCCCGCCGGCATTGCCGTCCTGGCGCTCGCGCTGCATGCTCCCCGCCTGCGCGCCGCTGAACTGGCGCAGCACCGCCTCTCCATTACCGGCGTTGACCACGTGGTCGGCATCGCCATGGAAGACGATGACCGGCACGCCCTGTCCGGCTGGCGTGGGCGAAGGCGGATGCTTCATCGCATGCAGGCCCGAGATCATGTCCTTGCCGGTACCGGCCGCCAGGCCGGAATGGATGCCGATCGCCGCAAACAGTTCCGGATACTCCGCGCCGAGGATGGACGCCATGGCGCCGCCGGCCGACAGGCCCGCCGCATACACGCGGCGCGGATCGGCGCCGTGCTCGGCGAGGATCTCGCGCGTCATGGCCGCCAGGATGGCCGGCTCGCCGCTGCCGCGCCGCTGCTGGCCTGGCTCGAACCAGTTCCAGCAGCTGTTATGGTTGGCGGAGCGGTCCTGTTCGGGATACAGGACCAGGCAGCCGTGTTCCTCGGCGATGGAATTCATCGCCGTGCCTGCAGCGAAGTCGTCGGCATTCTGAGTACAGCCGTGCAGCATCACCACCAGCGGGCGCGGACCCTCGGCGGCGCCGGCCGGCACGTACAGCTTGTAGCGGCGCCGGCCTTCCGGGCAGGCGAAGCTGCCGTCGATGAAGCGGCCCGGTCCGAGGTCGGCGGGGGCATGCGGCTGGCGCTGCCAGCCTGGCCGCGCACCAGTCATTGGTGAGCGCGGCCGGACCTTGGCCCTGGGCGGCGCCTGCGTCGCGCCGGGTGCCGGATTGATGTCGATGATGGTGGGCGTGTCCTCAGCCGGCGCCGCCGGGGTCATCAAGCCTGCCTGTTGCAGTGCGCGCTGGATGACGTCGGTAGCGGCGCCGGGGTCGCCGGCGCGGACGCGCTCGGCCGAGGCCATCATCTGGCGCACGAATTCGTCGATGGGTTTCATGGGAATCCTGTTCTATGTGTGAATACGGTCGGCAAGCGCCTGCCTCACGGCGGGCAACGCGATGAAGGCGCCCAGGACCTGGACCGAGGCGATCGCAGCGCTTGCCAGTTCCGGCGTCACGTCGTCTTCGATCACGGCCAGTCCGAGCACATGGACCTCGAGGCGCTGGCCGCTGGCGACCACCTCCTCCAGCTCCTTGCGGGTATAGCGGTGCTGCCCGAGCACGTAGCGCTTGCGCACCACGATCTGGCGCAGTGCGTCGGCGTGGGCCAGCAACTGGTTGCGCAGGGCGGTACGGACGAAGTCGGTCCGGTTCGAATAAAAGCCTTCGTTGATCAGGAGGTCGACCTGGGCCAGGTCGACCAGGCCGACGTTGACGGTGACTTTCTCACTCTCGGGAACACGTACGGTTGGGTGCATTATCTTCTCCTTGTACTCCAGGTGGAGTATAAGGGGAGTATTACAAGACCTGCCGCGCAAAAAAAATGGCGCTGTCAACCTTAACTATGGATGAGCGCGGAACTGCTGAGCTGCTTCATGGTCGAACGCCTGTCACCACAGACGGGAACGACCATGCGCGCACCGCATTTCAAGAAGTGGTTTGCCAGACTCCCTGCACTGAACCTGCCCCAGCGCCTGCAAACGCTGGCCGCCCTGCTTCCCGCTGCCGGGCTGGACCAGGTGATCGCCCTTATCGGCCAGATCGGCGGAGCGGTGCGTCGCTGCCCCAGTTGTGCCTGCGAACGTTACTACCGGCATGGGCAAGCGAACGGCTTGCAGCGCTACCGCTGCCGCGCCTGCGGCCGCACTTATAACGACCTGAGCGGCACGCCGCTGGCGCGGCTCCGGCTACGTGAAAAATGGCTCGATTACCTGGGCGCTGTGCTCGACTCGAAATCGGTGCGCGCAGCCGCCAGCGAGGTCGGCGTGCACCGCAATACCGCTTTCCGCTGGCGCCACCGCTTCCTGGAGCGCCCCAGGCATGCCCAGCCGACACGTCTGGGCGGCATTGCCGAAGCGGACGAGATGTTCATGCTGGAATCGCAGAAAGGCGCGCGCAAGCTGAACCGTCCGGCACGCCGGCGTGGCGGCCGGGCGGGCAAGCGCGGCATTTCACGCGAACTGGACTGCATTCTGGTCGCTCGCGACCGCGGTGGCCAAACCGTCGATGCCGTGGTCGGCCGTGGCTCCTTGACGGCGGCGCAGCTGGAGCGCCACCTGCTGCCCCGGCTCGACCGGCAGGTGCTCTTGGTCAGCGACGCCCATGCGGCGTACCGCAGTTTCGCCCGCAAGCATGGCATTGCGCACCAGGCGGTGAACCTGCGTGCAGGCGTGCGGGTACGGCGTGGCGTTGCCGGCGCCATCCATGTGCAGAACGTAAACGCCTACCACCAGCGCTTCCGGCAATGGTTGAGCCGCTTCCGCGGAGTAGCTTCGCGCTACCTGCCGAACTACCTCGGATGGCGTCGGACGCTCGACGGTGGACGGATCACGACGGTGGAGCAGTTGCTGCGCATCGCGATGGGAGTCATCCATAGCTAACGCTGACAGCGCCAAAAAAATTGCCGGCACGGATGCCGGCGCCTTTTGTTGCCAAAAAGTCTCAGGCGGCCAGCGCCAGCTGCCTCAGCGCGGGGACGACCTGGTCCAGGGCGCGGACTTCGCAGCTGGGCAGCGCCAGGCTGTCGTTGGCCAGGCCGCCGGGGTTGAACCAGCAGCTGTCGATGCCGAAGCGGTTGGCGCCAAGGATGTCGGCGTCCAGGCGGTCGCCGACAATGACGGTCTCGTGCCTCGCGAAGGGCCGCGCGCGCGCCATCCGGGCGCTGAATTCGAAGAAGCGGCTGTCCGGCTTGGCGTGGCCGCAGGCCTCCGACGTCGCGACGAAGGAGATGTGCCCTTTCAATCCCGAGCTGGCGATGCGCCGGTGCTGGATGTGGTGCACGCCGTTGGTAATGATGCCGACCTCGCCACAAGCGGCCAGGCTCTCGCACAGCGCTTGCGCACCGTCGACCAGCACCACCGTCTCGGACAGGGATTCCAGGTACAGGCTGCTCGCCTTCGCCGGGTCCAGGTCGAGGCCGTTGCCGACAAAGGTCCGGCGGAAGCGCTCGACCTTCAGCACCTCCTTCGAGACCGAGCCGGCCTCGAAGGCGCGCCAGAGCGCCAGGTTGATCGCCTGGTACTGCTGGAACAAGGGTTCGAGGTCCCCCTGCAATCCGAGCTCGCCCATCGTACGGACAAAGGAGAGCTGTTCGGAGGCCTTGAAGTCGAGGAGCGTGTCGTCCAGGTCGAACAGGAATAATCGGTGTTTCATAACCCCCGATGGTAGCACGCGGCGGCCTACAGGTACTTCAGCCAGGCGATATCGCGCCGCCGTGCCTTGAGCCGTGCGAACGCTGCCACTGCCGGATACAGCGCCACACAGAGCAGCGCGCTCACGCCCCACACCGGCCCTACCCCGTCGAAGCGGGCCGCGTCCTTGTCGAATGCGGAAAAGGCAATCAAGAGCAGCTTGAGCGCGTACAGGTGGGCGATGTAGAAGAACATCGGCGCCGCGCCCAGCACCGCCAGCCGTTGCACGAGTGCTCCCTGCCGGCGTTCCAGCGCGCGCAGCAGCAACAGGCCCGCTCCGAGCGTCAGCGCGGTGAACAGCAGCGAAGGCGGATACTTGGTGACGTTGAAGAAGCCCATCACCGTGTCAACCGCCGTGGTGCCGGCGCTCCACGGCCGGTCGCCGTAGACGTTCGCCGCGCGCAGCAGCAGGAAGCCGACCAGCGCTCCGATACCCCACCCCAGCAGTCGGCTTGCGCGGCGCTGCGGCGTGAAGCTTGCGCCGAACCACGGCCCGCAGGCATAGCCCAGGCAGATGATGCCGATCCAGGGCAGTACCGGATAGGAGGTACGCAGGCGCAGCGTGTCGCCGAACTCCAGCCAGCCGCGCTCGTGCAGCACCGCCCAGATGGCGTGCAGCGGATGGCCGGGCGCGAAGTGCAGCGGGTCCAGCAGGTTGTGACCGGCGACGATCGCCAGACCGAGCGCGATCAGGAATGCGCGCGGCAGCCGCACCAGCGCCGCCAGCGCCAGCATCGACAGGCCGATCGCCCAGATCACCTGCAGGTAGATCACCTTGGGCGGAAAGCTCGCGGTCCAGGCAAAGTTGACGACCGTTAGTTCCAGCACCACCAGGAACAGGCCGCGCTTCCACAGGAAGCCTGCCGCCGCGCCTGCGCCGTCCTGCTGGCGCGCTCCGTACAGGAAGGCGGACAGGCCGGTGAGGAACACGAACACCGGCGCGCACAGGTGCGCCAGCAGGCGCGAGGCGAACAGCGGACCGGATGTCGTCGCCACGTCCATCGGGTCGGACACCTGCAGGTGCAGCAGGAAGGTCTCGCGCACGTGGTCGGCGAGCATGAACACCATCACCAGGCCGCGCAGCGCGTCGATGCCCATGATGCGGGAATGGAGCAGCTTCGTCATGGCCTTACAGCTTCACGTTCAGCGACAGATAGGCGGCGCGCCCCGCTCCCGCCGAGAACATCGGCTGGGCCTGGGCGGCAGGCCAGAAGAAGTTATCGTACCAGGCGTAGGCATGGCGGCGGTCGGCCAGGTTCTTGAGCTGCAGGTCCAGGCTCACGGTCCGGGTAAGCTGATGGCGCACGCTGGCGTCGAACAGCACGAGGCCGCCGAACTTGCCGAGCGCATTCGCGTTGTCGATGTAGTAGCTGCCCTGCGCGCGTCCCTGCAGCCCGAAGCGCCAGCGCTCCGAGAGATGATAGTCGGCGCCGAGGTTGGTGATGTGGCGCGGCGTGTGAAATACCTCCTTCCCGGCCAGCGACACCCCGTCGGCGGTAAACGCGCTCACCACTTCGGCTTTCTGCAGCGAGTGCGAGAACGTCAGGTCGACGCGCTCGCCGATGCGGCTTGACACCTGCAGGTCGAGCCCCTTGCGACGGGTCTCGCCCAGGCCGACCGTGGTGCCGGTGGCCGGCATGTTGGCCACTTCGCCGGTGGCGTCCTGCTGCCAGGCCGCGATGCGCAGGTCGGCCCCGGGCGCCGGCTTGAACTTGACGCCGAGCTCCTTGCCGGTATTGATCGAAGGCGCGAAGCCTTCCTGTCCCGGGGTCAGGTAGGCCGGCGCGCCTGAACCGGTCAGGATCTGGAAGGTGCGCCCCCAGTTGGCGTACAGACTCAGTTCCTGCGCCGGGCTGTAGACCATGCTGAGCTTGGGCTGCCGGATCCAGCCATAGTCCTGCAGGCGCGCGCGCAGTCCATTCGCATTGTTCAGGAAGCCGCCGCTGAACTTATCCAGCCGGAAGCCCGGGATGATCCTGAGCGATTCGAGCGGCCTGAGGATCGCCTGCACGTAGGCGCTGGTATTGTCGAGGGTATAGCTGTCGTCGTTCTGGACGGCGGCCGGGGTGGTGAAATTCGTCGGCAGCGCGAAGCTGTAGCGCAGGCGGCCATACGCGTTGTCCTGGCGCTCGGCGCTGATGCCGCTCTCGACCACCAAAGCGGCGTGGGCGCGCCAGGTCAGCGTGCTGAGAAAGCCGGTCTGGGCCTCGTCCCACAGGCGCCGCTGGCGCGGCGCGGTGCCCGCTGGATTGCTGGTGAAGGTGACGCGGCGGTCATCCAGGTAGCGGTTGTAGTACAGCTTGTTGCTCCAGAAGGTTTGCGGCGTGAGCTGCCAGTCCAGGTGGGCGCTCGCATGGCGCATGTCGCGCTCGCTGACGTCGTTGGCGTTCTTCGCGGGCGACTGGCGGCGGTCGCCGGACAGCTCCTGCGCGGTGAGGAAACCCGGTTCCTCGGCATCGTGGCGGTAGCTGCGCAGCACCAGGCCGGCCTTGAGCGCCTTGTCGGGCGAACTCAGGAACCACTTGGCGCCCACCGTGTACTTGTCCGAGCCGCTGTGCGCGCGGGAACCGTTCGATTGCTGTTTGGCGAAAAAGTAGTTCTGGGCCAGGCCGCCGCTCTCGCGTCCCAACGCCAGCTGGGCTTCGCGGCTGGCGAAACTGCCGACGCTCAGGCGCCCGTCCAGGTAGTTGCCGCCCTGGCGGGTGCCGAAGTTGATGTTCCCGCCGATGTTGTGCAGGCCGTAGCGCGGATCGTTGGTGCCGCGCACCACTTCGATGTAGTCCACCTCGAGCGGGAAGACCATGTCGATGAAGCGCTGGTTGCCGCTGTTGACATTGCTGGGAACGCCGTCGATCAGCACCTTGATGCCGTTGATATAGCCTTCCCCATTGAAGGCGCGGAAGCTCGCCTTGCCGGACTCCGCGCCCATGCGGGTCTCGGTGAGCTGCATGCCGGGCAGCTGGCCGAGCAGTTCCCAGCTGTTGGCGACGTTCTTGTCCTCGAGCTTGTCGGCGCCGAGCACGTCGACCGAACTCATGACGCTATTCGAGAGCAGCGCTCCGCCGGGACGCTGGGCGCTCACCCGGACTTCGCCCATCACCATCACGGGATCGTCGGCAAACGCGCACTGGCTGGACAGGAACAGGGCCGGGGCCAGCAGCATCGGCAGGAAGGGGTATTTCATGGATCGGGCACCTCGGAGCAGGGACAAGGCTCTAATGATAATGCATTCTCGTTATCGACTCAACCGTAAGCGGATGGGCGCAAGCCGGGAACACCCGGATGCGGATCGCGGTCCAAGTCTTGACCGGTCCGGTTCGCGGCCGGCAAGGCCTGATCCTGGGAGGCGACCGTGTTGCGCCACAAGCTCGCCGCGCTGCTGCCGGTCCTGGCCGCGCTCTCGCTCGCAGCCCTGCTTGCGCTCCTCGGCGCCGGCCCGGCAGCATCCGCCCCTGCATCCAGGCCTGCCGCCGTTGGCCTGCTCACCATCGACGGCGCCATCGGCCCGGCCAGCGCCGACCAGGTCGTGCGCGGCATCGCGCGCTCCGCCTCGCTCGGGCACGCGCTACTGGTCATCCGGATGGACACGCCGGGCGGCCTCGACACCTCGATGCGCACCGCGATCAAGGCCATCCTCGCCGCACCCGTGCCGGTCGCCGTCTACGTCGCCCCCAGCGGCGCACGCGCCGCCAGCGCCGGCACCTACCTCCTGTACGCCAGCCACGTCGCGGCGATGGCGCCCGGCACCAACGTCGGCGCGGCGACGCCGGTCGAGATCGGCATCGGGCCATCGCCCCCCCGCCGGCCAGCCCGCGCCAGGAGACAACGGCAAGGACGCCCCCAGGGCCGCCCGAAAGGAGGCCTCGCCCATGCAGGCCAAGGCGCTCAACGATGCCGCCGCCTACCTGCGCGGCCTAGCCCAGCTGCGCGGCCGCAATGCTGACTGGGCCGAGCGCGCGGTGCGCGAATCGGTCAGCCTCACTGCCGAGGAAGCGCTGCGCCTGAACGTGATCGATGTGGTGGCGCCCGACGTCCCGACCCTGCTGGCACGGCTGGACGGCCGCAGCGTCAATGTGCTGGGGCAGCCGCGCCGCCTGCAAACGAAAGGCGCGCTGCTGGTCGAGTTCGCGCCCGACTGGCGCACCAAGGCACTGGCCGCGATCGCCAATCCCAGCCTCGCCCTGCTCCTCATGACCGTCGGCATCTACGGCCTGGTGTTCGAGTTCATGAACCCGGGCGCGGTGGCGCCGGGCGTGATCGGGGCGATCTGCCTGCTGCTGGGCCTGTATGCCCTGCAGCTGCTGCCGGTGAACTACGCCGGCCTGGCCCTGATCGTGCTCGGCCTGGCCTTCATGGGCGCGGAAGCCTTCCTGCCCAGCTTCGGCATCCTCGGCCTGGGCGGGATCGCCGCCTTCGTGGCCGGCGCGCTGATGCTGATCGATACCGACCTGCCCGGCTACGGCATCCCGCCCGGCCTGGTCGGCACGCTGGCCACCGCCAGCGCCCTGCTGCTGTTCGGCACCGTGCGCCTGGCGCTCAGGACGCGCCGCCGCCCGGTCAGGAGTGGCGCCGCAAGCCTGATCGGAACGCTGTGCACGGTCGAACAGGTCGGCGAACGGCGCGCCAACGAGGCCTGGGTCAAGGTCGAGGGTGAGCAGACGATGCATCGTCTGCGCGCGCCATCAGCAGCACGCCCTTGCGCCGGGAGCAAACCGTGCGCATCGTCGGCCGCACCGGCCTGCAGCTCGAAGTGATCCCTGTCGAGAACAGCTAGGAGAATGCAATGATCACCGGTATCGGCCTTGGCCTTGGCGTCCTGTTCTTCCTGCTGCTGGCGCTGCTGGTCACGTCGATCCGGGTCCTGCGCGAATACGAACGCGGCGTCGTCTTCCAGCTCGGCCGCTTCTGGGGCGTGAAGGGGCCGGGCCTGATCATCCTGATCCCGGTACTGCAGCAGATGGTGCGGGTCGACCTGCGCACCATCGTGCTCGACGTGCCGACCCAGGACGTGATCTCGCGCGACAACGTCCCGGTCAAGGTCAACGCCGTGATCTACTTCCGGGTGGTGGACCCGGAGCGCGCCATCATCCAGGTCGCCAACTTCATGGAAGCCACCAGCCAGCTGGCCCAGACCACGCTGCGCGCGGTGCTCGGCAAGCACGAACTCGACGAGATGCTGGCCGAGCGCGAACGCCTGAACCTCGACATCCAGCAGGTGTTGGACGCCCAGACCGACGCCTGGGGCATCAAGGTGGCCAACGTCGAGATCAAGCACGTCGACCTGGACGAATCGATGATACGGGCGATTGCGCGCCAGGCCGAGGCCGAGCGCGAACGGCGCGCCAAGGTGATTCACGCGGAAGGCGAACTGCAGGCCTCGGAAAAACTGCAGCAGGCCGCCTTCGTGCTGGCGCAGCAGTCGGGCGCGATGCAGCTGCGCTACCTGCAGACGCTGAGCACGATCGCGGGCGACAAGTCGTCCACGATCGTCTTCCCCTTGCCGATCGACGTGCTGGCCGGCCTCGATGCGCGGGCGCGCAAGGAGGCCGGCTAGCGGGATTACGCGCTCAGTGCGCGTGGCCCCCGCCGGGCTCCTCGCAGTGATGCGGCTCCTCGCGGCACAGCGTCTCCCGCGCGGCCAGGGCCTGCCGGCGCGCCTCGAGCTGCTCCGGCGTCTGCGCCGGCGCCAGGATCTCCGGCACCGTGATCACCCGGCCATTCTTGACCACGAAGCGCACGTCGGCGGCGGCGCGCAGGTCCGCCAGCGGATTGCCGCCCACGGCGATCAGGTCGGCCAGCTTGCCGCTTTCCACGGTGCCGAGGTCGTCGCCCACCAGCGCGATGCGGGCCGCGTCGCGTGTCACCGAGTACAGGGCCGTCAGGTTGCCCTGCACGATCGCCGCCCCGCGCATGTTCAGGTGTAGCGAAATGCCCGGCACCACCAGGGGCGAGTCGGTGCCGTTGGCGACCAGCGCACCGGCGGCGCGCACCTTGGCCTGCTGGGTGGCGTCGTTGATGATGCTGGCCAGCTGGGTCGCGGTGGGCGGCTGGGCGTTCTGCAGGCTAGGGACGAAGTTCGGCGGCACCAGGATGAAGCGCGGATCGGTGACGATGCCCGGATCCAGCCCCGCCAGCGCGCTGCTTGAAAACAGGGTGTCGATCAGGTGGAAGTCGCCCTTGCCGTAGATGTCGGCCGCGTCCTGGTAAGTGATCGCGCGCGCGAAGGACTTCGACCAGCCGTAGCCCATGCGCTGCGTCGCCGACAGGTGGGTGGTGCCGCCCAGGCCCGTCGCCGCGCCCGGCTGCACCATGTGGGTGCCGCTCGGCACGCGCAGGTCGAGCGCCCCTTGCGCGATCCGCTCCATGATCGGGATCGGCGCGCGCACGTAGCTCTTCAAGAAGTCCGCATCGAAGCGCTTGGCCTTGGCGATCTCGAGCTCGGCGATGAGCGGCGTGCGCAGCGTACGCGCGAAATGGTAGAACTGGCGGTTGCCCTCCCACAGCGGCGGCGAGACGAACAGGCGCGGCCCCAGCAGGTTCCCGGCCTCGAGCGACTCGCGCATCTCCACGCTCTGGTGCAGCGGACCACCCACCGACTGCGCCGTCGTGATCCCGTAGGACAGCATCAGCTGGGCGATCTGGCCGAACTGGCCGCCCTGGTACAGGGTCAGCGGATGCAGGTGGGTTTCGATCAGGCCCGGCATCACGGTCAGGCCGCTGGCGTCGACCACGCGCACCCCGGCCGGATGATCGGTCTGCGGTCCGACCGACACGATGCGGTTGCCCTGGATGACGATGTCGACGTTCTGGCGCAAACTGCTGCCGACGCCATCCCACAGCGCCCCCGCACGGATCACGGTGCGCCCTTCCGGCACCGCCTGGCGATACTCGAGCCTGACCGGAATCTCGCGGGTGCCGCTGCCGTCGACGCGCACGGTGCGCACCCGCTCGGCCGACTTGTACAGGATGGTCCGCGAGTCGCCGCCCCAGGACGGCAGGTCGGCGATGTCCTCGGTAACCCGGCGCGCCTCGCCCGTCGGGGCGCCGTTCGGACCGACGGGAATCACGTAGAGGCGCGAATCCATGATGAAGGCCACGCGGGTCCCGTCCGGCGAGAGCACGGCAGCGCCCTCGTCGCGCTCGGCGATCTGGCGCGGCGCCGGCGCCACCGCGTAGAAGGTGCCGGTGCGGGTGGCCAGGTCGATCACGCGCAGCTTGTTGTAGCCCTCGCGGAAGCGGTTGTTGATGCGCTCGTTGTCCACCACGATGATGCGCTGGCCGTCGGGCGTCCATTGCGGGGTGCTGACCTGGGTGCTCACCGAGGGCAGGATCACCTCGAAGGTGCCGGCGGCGCGGTTCCAGATCTCGAGCTGGCCCGACAAGGTGGTGTAGGCGATGCGCCCGCCGTCCGGCGACAGCTTCGGCAGCGCCATCGAGCGTCCCGGGATGGCGGCCAGCCGCGTGCGGGCGCGTGTCGCCACGTCGACCTGGTCGACCGCCAGCTGGCCGGCATTGTTGCGCTCGGACGAGAAGTAGACCGCCTGCCCGTCCGCGGTCCATTGCGGGTTGACGTCGCGGTCCGGATCGTTCGTCAGCCGCACCGGCGCTTCGCCGATCCGCATGGCCCAGACGTCGTTCAGGGCCACGAAGGCGATGCTGCGCCCATCCGGCGACAGGACCGGGGCGCTGATGCCCTTCACCTGGCGCGGCCTGAAGTTGTCGAAGTTGCGGTCCTTGCCTTCGCGGATGTCGGGCCGGCGCAGCCTTAGTTCGGCGCGAAAAGCCACGTCGTTCGGATTGGCGCCGCTGGCGTCGCGGATGCGGATGTGCCCATCGGCCGTGTACAGGAAGCGCCCGTCCGGGAGGAAGCGCACCGGGAACGGGAAGATGTCCTCGTCGGTCGTCACCGCCGTGCCGCCCACCACCAGCTGGCGCGCGGCGTTCTGGTAGACCAGCGCGCTGCCGTCCGGGGTCCAGGCCGGGGCCGTGCCCGGCGCCACGACCGTCGGCGCGCCGCCACCGATCGGGGCGGTCACGACGTTGGCGCCGTCGACATAGGCCAGGCGGGCGCCGTCCGGCGACACCACCGGATTGCTCTCGGCCCCAGGACCGGTGGTGATCTGCGCCGGCGCGCCGCCATTCACGTCCACGCGCCAGATCTTGTACTGGCCGTCGCCGCTGCGGTCCGACGAGAACACCAGGCCGCTGCCGTCCGGCAGCCAGGCCGGTTCGCGGTCATCGTACGGACCGGTGGTGTGCTCGCGCAGATCACGTCCGTCCGGCGAGATCGTCCAGATATGGAAGTTCCCTTCCGGCGCGTAGTTCTGGAAAGCGATGCGCCTGCCATCGGGCGACCACACCGGCGCGGTCGGCTCGACGCGCCAGTCGGTGATACGGCGCGCCTGCCCGCCTTCGCGCGGAATGATCCACAGCGCGCCCTGGGCCGAGAACACGATCAGGCGGCCGTCCGGCGATGGCGCCGCCGCCATGTTGGTGCCTTCGCGCAGTTCGACCGTGAGGTCTTGCGTAGGGCCGCGCAGGTTGTTCAGCTCATCGACCCGGCCGCCGCCGGGAAACTGGCAGGCGGACAGCAGGGCCGCGCCGACGGCGAACGCGAGCAGGGAAAGTCGGGGTTGGCGGAGCGGGCAGGGGTGGTGAAAACTGCGGCGCAGGAAGCTGCGGGTAGTCATGTTTTCCTCCTGGATGGATTGCCAAATTGCACCAGAATGGTGCGGGCTTGACAGATCGATCCTCGGCCGGGCGTCTGACGAAATGCTGACAGATGAGTTCGCCTAGAAATGAAAGCGCCGCTAAACGCTGGCCGCCTGACCGTGCTCAAAGCATGTGCAGGAACGCAACCCGGGAAAGTGAGTCGGGTGAGTAAAAGCTATGTCTGATGATCATTTCCAACACTTTCCGCTCAAGCTCCTGAGTGTTCGATGTTAATCATTTGATGCAGCGCACAAAACGTCAAGTAATGACAGAATAGCGAAAAGGAATACTTCAATACTACTGAGAGAGCGTCGAGTGAGAGACTTCAACGTATCGCTGAACCATCCCCTGCGGGTGCCGCTCGCCGCCGAACTTCACTCGCGCCCGTTCATGCGTCTGGACGCGCCCGAGGCGATCACCCACCTGGCGGTCTATCACGGCGGGCAAGCCGGTCCGCCGGGGCGCCATTCCCAGCACCAGCTGTTGGGAGCCCTGTGCGGCCACTTCGGCGTCGCCGCCCCCGGCCCGGGCAGCAGCCACTTCTTCCACGACTTCGGCAGCTTCCGCCTGAAGTGGGAATGCCATACCGAGTTCGCCACCTATACGGTGACCACGCCGCTCCCGCCGGACATGGGAGCGTACGAGGCCTTCTCCCACGTGCCCCTGTCCTTCCTGCCCGCCAGCTGGCTGGCCAGCCTGGAAGGCAGCCTGATGGCTGCGGCCCACGTGGCGCTGGTCAAGGGCGCGGCCGACGCCTCGCGCCTGCCCTCGGTGTTCGAGCGCAACGGCCTGGCCGGTTCCTCGGTGATGCAGGGCGCCGAGCTGTGGACCGACTTCGCGATCCAGTCCGACGGCTTCAGCCGCTTCGTGATCCGCGACCTCGGCATGCGCCACCTGCAGGGCGGACGTCTGGTACAGCGGGTGCTGGAGATCGAAACCTACCGCATGATGGCCCTGCTCGGCCTGCCCGCCGCACGCACGGTCGGCACCGAGCTGGACGCGATCGAAGCGGAACTGTCCTCGCTGGCCAGCGCCATGGTGGCGACCGACATGGCGCCCGTCGAACATGGCGCGCAGGACGAGCAGCGCCTTCTAGGGCAGATCACGCGGCTGGCGGCACGCCTGGAAAAGCTGGTGCTCGACAACGGCTACCGCTTCTCGGCCTCGAAGGCCTATTTCGGCCTGGTCAAGGCGCGCATCGAGGAGCTGCGCGAAGTGCGCATCGAGGGCACGCCCACGGTGGAGGAATTCATGGAACGCCGCCTGGCGCCGGCCATGCAGACCTGCGCCGCGGTCAGCGCGCGCCAGGACGCGCTGGCGCGCCGCATCGCCGACACCAACGACCTGCTGCGCACCCGGGTCGGCATCGTGCAGGAGCTGCAGAACCGGCGCATCCTGGAATCGATGAATGCGCGTGCGGCGCAGCAGCTGCGGCTGCAGCTGGCGGTTGAAGGATTATCGGTGGCGGCGATCTCCTACTACCTGGTCGGGCTGCTCGGCTATGCGGGGAAGGCGGCCAAGGCGGCCGGGGTGCCGATCAATCCGGATCTGATGCTGGGGATTCTGGTGCCGGTGGTGGCGGTCGGGGTGTGGGTGGCGCAGCGGCGGGTGCATCAGCGGATTGGGCGGCGCGGGCATTAGGGCAACCGATATCCCCCTCTCAAAGAGGGCATCCCTCCAAGCGCGCTTGTTCGAATGTTGATTGCTGGCAGCCCGGTTCGACGCCGTGCCAGTCGTTCCAGCGCCTCATCCTGATGTATGAGCAGGATCGGTTAGGAGCGAAACTCGCCGGGCTTGGCATTCATCTGCGCGCGCTCTACAGCAATCTGTGCTAGTCTGGCGCTTCTCCCCCCTATCTTCCTCAGATAGTCTTCCCTCCTCTGCGCCGTGCCTTGGTCCGCCGCACTCATAGGCCCGTACGTCGTGATGACTCTGCCACTAGGCCGAGTTCTTGTTGTCGATGACAATGCGGACTTGGCGCAGCTTTTTTCCGCATTGATCTCAACATTAGGTTATGACGTCGAAACTGTTTATTCGGCAACAGATGCACTTGATAAAATCTTAAGCTTTTCCCCGCATGTAATTTTTTCTGATATTGGAATGCCAGGGCTCAGTGGTCATGACCTAGCCCTAGCGATCAGGTCTGGTTCGTGGACTCAACCATTTCTTGTCGCTGTGAGCGGTTGGAATGACGCACGAACCGTTGGCAAGTCCTTAGAGGCCGGATTTGATGTTCACTTGGCTAAGCCGGTCTCATATGATCAGGTATATACCCTGCTCCAGAATCATTTTAATGCTATCGATACTCGGAGAGGATGATAGCCTGACTAGGAAAGTCAGCCCATCAAGTTCGGCTCAACAGTTCCCACGATGAACCACAAGCTGACTTGGATACGCGATGGGTCGATAGCGGACGTAGCTGCCATCGCCACGGCCGATCGCCGCGATGCAAACGCCGCGCATCAATGATCGCGCAGCCCTGCCCCGCTCAACCTCACTTCGCCAGCAAGTGCGGCCCGATCTCGGCTACCTTCTGCACCCCGGTCAGCACCATATTGGTCCGCAAGTCCTTCTCCATGATCGCCAGCAGCCGCTCCACGCCCGCCTGCCCCTGCGTCGCCAGCGCATAGACAAACGCCCGCCCGATCAGCACCCCATCCGCACCCAGCGCCAGCATCCGGAACACGTCGGTCCCGGTACGCACGCCGCCATCGGCGAAGATCGCCAGCTTGCCCTTCACTTCCGCCGCGATTGCCGGCAGCGCCTGGGCCGAGGACGGCGCCCCGTCCAGCTGGCGCCCGCCGTGGTTCGACACGACGATGCCGTCGGCCCCGAAGGCGACCGCATCGCGCGCGTCTTCCGGGTCGAGGATGCCCTTGACGATGAACTTGCCCTTCCACTCGTCGCGAATCCACTGCAGGTCGGGCCAACTGATGCCAGGATCGAAGTTCGCCCCCAGCCAGCCGATGTAGTCGGCCAGCCCGGTCGCGCTGCCGCGGTAGGCCGAAATGTTTCCGAGATCGTGCGGACGCCCGAACACGCCCACGTCGAGGGCCCAGCGCGGATGCGTCATCGCCTGCAGTACACGCCGCAGCGGGCCGTTGGGGCCGCTCATGCCGCTGTGGGCGTCGCGGTAGCGCGCGCCCGGCACCGGCATGTCGACCGTGAACACCAGGTTGGTGGCCCCAAGCTCCCAGGCACGGCGCATCACGTCGCGCATGAAGCCGCGATCCTTCAGGACGTAGAGCTGGAACCAGATCGGATTCGAGGCCTGGGCCGCCACTTCCGCCAGCGGGCATACCGAGACGGTGGACTGGATGAAGGGGATGTTGCGTTTGCAGGCCGCGCGCACCGCCTGCACTTCGCCGCGGCGCGCATACATGCCGGTCAGGCCGACCGGCGCCAGCGCGATCGGCAGGCCGTAATCCTGGCCGAAATACTGCACGCCCAGGTCCAGCTGCTCGGAGCCACGCAGCACGCGCTGGCGCAGCTTCACCGCCTGCAGGTCGTCGACATTGCTGCGCAGCGTCTGCTCGGCGCCGGCGCCGCCATCGAGATAATGGAACAGGAAAGGCGGCAGCCGGCGGCGTGCGGCCTCTCGGAAATCGGTGGCGGACGAGATGATCATGGTCTGGCTGGTAGAGAACGAATCCGCACAGTCTACGCTGGCATGCGCATGAGCGTCCATATCCCGCTCTGCTCAAGCCCTGCTTCGATCAGCGCCTTGAGCGCAAGGGAGCGCTCGCGCTGTATTCACACGGCGCAGGATCCGCTCAAGCGACTGATTAAATGTCCCGCCGCCCCCCCCCGATTGTTGACACTGTCGGCATGGCATCCAATACTCGGATGAGCTACCCTCGACGCCCAACCCCGGACACCATGGCACCCAAGACCTGTAACGACACCAGCAAGCGCAGCATCGCCCTCGGCATGCTGGCCCTTGCCTGCACCGCTTGCGCGACCACGAGCACGGCGCCCGCCCTCACCCAGCTCGCCGGCAAGCAGCTCGAACGACTCGACCGCGGCGTGGTCGCGATCCACACCCAGGACGGCAACTTCGTCAGCTGGCGCCTGCTTGGCCAGGAAGACGCGGCCACCAGCTTCAACCTCTACCGCGACGGCAAGCGCCTCAACGATGCGCCGCTGGCCGCCACCAACTTCGTCGACAAGGGCGCCGCTCCAGGGGCGAGCTACAGCGTGCGGGGCGTGCACGGCAATGCCGAAGCCGGCGAGGACGCCAAGCCGGTCGCCGCCTGGCAGCAGCCTTTCCTGAGCATCCCCCTGCGCAAGCCGCAGGATGGCGTCACGCCGGACGGTGTGGCCTACAGCTACCAGGTGAACGACGGCTCGGCGGCCGACCTCGATGGCGACGGCCGCTACGAACTGCTGGTCAAGTGGCAGCCGACCAATGCTAAGGACAATTCGCACAGCGGCCACACCGGCTCGACCTATATCGACGCCTACCGCCTCGACGGCAGCTTCATGTGGCGCATCGACCTGGGCAGGAACATCCGCGCCGGCGCCCACTACACCACCTTCCTCGCCTACGACTTCGACGGCGACGGCCGCGCCGAGGTGATGATGAAGACCGCCGACGGCAGCGTCGACGGCCAGGGCAAGGTCATCGGCGACGCCAAGGCCGACTACCGCAACAAGAACGGCTTCATCCTGGATGGTCCGGAATTCCTGACCGTGTTCGACGGCCGCAGCGGCGCCGCGCTGGCCACCACCGGCTATACGCCGGCGCGCGGCGGCATTGGTGCGTCCTGGGGCGACAACCGCGGTAACCGGGTCGACCGCTTCCTCGGCGGCGTGGCCTACCTCGACGGCAAGCAGCCGAGCGCGGTGTTCGCGCGCGGCTACTACACGCGCGCCGTGCTGGCGGCCTGGGACTGGCGCGACGGCAAGCTGACGCAGCGCTGGGTATTCGACAGCGACACGCCCGGCAACGGCGAGGCCGCCGGCCAAGGCGCGCACTGGATGGCGGTGGCCGACGCCGACGGTGACGGCCGCGACGACATCGTCTACGGCGCCGCCACCATCGCCAGCAGCGGCAAGCTGATGTACTCGTCGAACCTGTGCCACGGCGATGCCCTCCACGTCACCAAGCACGACCCGAGCCTGCCGGGCCTGCAGGTCTTCATGGTGCACGAATCGCCCAAGTGCTACCGCGGCAACGGCGCCGCCATGCGCGATGCCGCCACCGGCAAGGTCCTGTGGGGCATCCCGAGCACCATCGACGTCGGCCGCGGCATCTGCATGGACATCGACGCGGCCCATCCGGGCAACGAATGCTGGGCCGCGATCGGCGGCATCACCAATCCGGCCGGCGGCCTGTACAACGCCAAGGGCCAGCAGATCTCGGCGGTGCGCCCGCGCGCCTACAACTTCGGCCTCTGGTGGGACGGCGACCTGCTGCGCGAATCGCTCGACGGCACCAGGATCGAGAAGTGGAACCCGCAGGCCCAGCGCCTCGACCTGCTGCTGGACGCCGCGCCGCTGCGCGCCGCGTCCAACAACAGCACCAAGGCCAACCCGGTCATCTCTGCCGACCTGTTCGGCGACTGGCGCGAGGAAGTCGTCTGGCGCAGCAATACGGACGACGCCCTGCTGGTGTTCAGCACCACCGTGCCGACCACGCACCGCCTGCCGACCCTGATGCATGACGCCCAGTACCGGGTGCAGGTGGCGGCCCAGAACGCCGGCTACAACCAGCCGCCCCATCCCAGCTTCTTCCTCGGCGAAGGCATGACCCCGCCGCCGCATTCGTCCAAATAAGTCACCCATCTCGATAAGCGCATTCCGACATGACTACTCGCTTCGCCCTGTCCGCCATCGCCCTTGCAGCCCTGTTCGCCACCGGCGCCAACGCTGCCGAACGCCTCACCGTCACCGTCAGCCACACGCTGGACATCGCCCGCCCGGCCGAGACCATTGCCATCCCCTGGACCAAGGTCAACGAGGCCCTGCCGCAGGCCCTGAACCAGCAACTGGTGGTCAAGGACGCCGCGGGACGCGTGCTGCCCTACCAGGTCACCAATATCGCTCCCACCGGCAAGGACCCGAAGATGATCGGCGCCGGCTACGGCGAGCTGTTGTTCCAGGTCGCGTTCAAGGCCGGCGAGAAGCGCACCACGGTCACCATCGAGAAGGCCGGCGCCACCGTACCGCCCTTCCCGGCCAAGACCTACGCGCGCTTCGTGCAGGAACGCCTCGACGACTTCGCCTGGGAGAACGACAAGCTGGCCCACCGCACCTATGGCCCGGCCCTCGCCGCTCCGGCACCCGTCGGCAGCGACAAGGAGGTGCTGGTCACGAGCGGCATGGACATCTGGTTCAAGCGCGTGCCCTACCCCATCGTCGACCGCTGGTACAACATCGGCCACGATCACTACCACGTCGACGAAGGCGAAGGCATCGACATGTACAACGTCGGCCCGACCCGCGGCGCGGGCGGCACCGGCATCTGGGACGGTCAAAAGCTGTTTGTCGGCACCAACTACAAGACCTGGAAGATCCTGGCCAACGGCCCGGTACGCACCGTGTTCGAGCTGCACTACGACGGCTGGGATGCCCAGGGCACCAAGGTCTCGGAAGTCAAGCGCTTCACCGTCGACGCCGGCCGCTACTTCGACCGCATCGACAGCACCTTCACTTTCACGGGCCCGGCCAGCCTGAACGCGGCCGTGGGCCTGAACAAGCGCCCGAGCGACAAGGGCCAGGAAGTCAAGGTCGACTTCAGCGAGAACAAGAAGGACGGCAGCCTGGTGCAATGGGTCACCCAGCGCAGCTTCGGCGACTTCGGCGTCGCGGTGATCGTGCCGAGCGCCTCCGGCTTTGCCGCCGACGAACGCAACGGCCTGGTGATCGCGCCGGTCAGCTCCGGCCAACCGCTGAGCTACCACGTGGGCGCCGCCTGGACCCGCGGCAGCCCCTTCGCCACCCAGGCCGACTGGCAGCGCCACGTGGCAGAGGAGGCGGCGCGCCTGCGTGCGCCGGTTGCAATCACCCTCGCCAAAGGGAATTGAGCATGGCCCCGCTGTCCCGCCGGAGCTTCTTCAAGACCGGCGCACTGGCCGCCGCGCTGCCCTTCGGCATGCGCGCGGTCGACGCCGTCGCCGCACCCACCGCGCCGTCCTCCCCGACCATCGCAGACCTGTCCTGGCTGGAAGGCGCGCCCTCGCTCATGACCGGCACCACCTTCGGCGTGCCCTGGCCACGCGGCGCCCTGCGCAAGGACCAGGCCTTTGCCCTGTCCAGCCCTGGCGGCGAACTGGCCTGCCAGAGCTGGCCGCTCGCCTACTGGCCGGATGGTTCCCTGAAATGGACCGCCCACGCCCTGCCCGCGCAGGGCGCGATGCCGGGACGCCTGCAGCTCAAGCCCGGCAAGGCGCGCCTGCCCGCCCAGGCGCTGGCCGTCAAGGAATCTCCGGACACCATCATGATCGACACCGGCGTCATCGAATGCGTCGTGCCGCGCCAGGGCGCCGACATCATCCGCAGCATCCGGCGCGGCAAGACCGAGATCGCGCGCGCCGGCAAGCTGGTGGCGCTGAGCGACGACCAGCCGGACGGCAGCACGCGCCAGACTGCCTACGAAAGCCAGCTCGCCAAGGTCACGCTCGAGCAGCGCGGCCCGGTGCGCAGCGTGGTCAAACTCGAAGGCATGCACCGCGACCTCAAGAGCAGCCGCGCCTGGCTGCCCTTCACCGTGCGCCTGTACCTCTACGCCGGCGCCGAGTCGGTGCGCATCATGCACACCTTCGTCTTCGACGGCGACGAGCAGAAAGACTTCGTGCGCGGGATCGGCCTGCGCTTCGACGTGCCGCTGACGGACGAAGAGCACAACCGCCACGTGCGCTTCGGCGGCGAATTGCAGGATAACAGCGGCGGCCTGTGGGCCGAAGGCGTGCGCAATCTCACCGGCCTGCGGCGCGACCCGGGCGAAGCGGTGCGCAAGGCCCAGCTGGCGGGCCAGGGCGTGGCAGTCTCCGAGATCGCCGAGCGCGTGCGCAAGAACATGCAGTACGTGCCGGCCTGGGGCGACTACAGCCTGTCGCAACTGTCCGCCGACAGCTTCCGGATCCGCAAGCGCACCAAGGCCGGCCATGGCTGGATCGACGCGGCCTGGGGCCGGCGTGCGCCGGGCCTGGGCTACATCGGCGGCGCCTCCGGCGGCGTCGCCTTCGGCATGCGCGACTTCTGGCAGCGCCACCCGACCCAGCTCGACATCCGTAATGCCCATACCGACGCGGCCCAGGTCACGCTCTGGATGTGGTCGCCCGACGCGCCGGCCATGGACCTGCGCTTCTACCACGACGGCATGGGCATGGACACCCACGCCGAAGAACTGCAGGCCCTCGACATCACCTACGAGGACTACGAAAAAGGCTTCGGCACCCCGGTCGGCGTCGCGCGCAGCAGCGAGCTGACCCTGTGGGCCCTTGGCGCGACGCCGGCGCGCGAGCGCCTGGTGCAGATGGCGGCCCATGTCCAGACGCCGCCACAGCTGGTGGCGGCGCCCGCCCACATTCTCGCCACCCGCGTGTTCGGCAACATGTGGTCCCTGCCCGACCGCTCCACGCCCGCAAAGGCGAATATCGAGGACCGGCTGGATGCCCACTTCGATTTCTACCGCAACGAAGTCGAGCAGCGCCGCTGGTATGGCTTCTGGGACCACGGCGACTTCCGCCATACCTACGATCTTGACCGCCACGAGTGGCGCTACGACGTCGGCGGCTATGCCTGGGCCAACTCGGAACTCTCGCCCGACCTGTGGCTGTGGTATTCCTTCCTGCGTACCGGCCGCGCCGACATCTTCCGCATCGGCGAAGCCATGGTGCGCCACACCAGCGACGTCGATACCTATCACCTGGGCCGCTTCGCCGGACTGGGCACGCGCCACAACGTCCAGCACTGGGGCTGCAGCGCCAAGCAGGTACGCATCAGCACCGCCGTCTACCGCCGCATGTACTATTTCCTGACGGCCGACGAACGCATCGGCGACGTCATGCGCGAGACGCTCGACGCCGACCAGCGCCTGGAGGCGGTCGACCCGGTGCGCAAACTCCCGAACCAGCCGCCCAAGGGACAGTTCCCGGTGCGGGCGAGCTTCGGCACCGACTGGGCCTCGCTGGTGGCCAACTGGCTCACCGAATGGGAACGCAGCGGCAGCACGAAGTACCGCGACCGCATCCTGACCGGCATGCGCGACATCGCCGCCATGCCGCATGGCTTCTTCAATGCCGAGCGCATGGGCTACGAGCTGGAAACCGGGCGCCTGCACAATATGATCGGCACCGATGTCAAGGCTTCGCACCTGAACGCGGTGTTCGGCGCCATCGAGATCTTCGACGAACTGATCAACCTCACCGGCGACAAGGCTTTCGAGAAGGCCTGGATCGAGTACTGCGAACTGTACAACGCGCCCGCCGAGGAACAGCGCCGCAGGCTGGGCAAGACCCATGGCGGCACCGACGCCATCTACCAGGGCAACTCGCGCATGACGGCCTACGCGGCCTGGAAGCGCAAGGATCCCGAGCTGGCGCGGCGCGCCTGGAAAGAATTCGCCGGCGCCAACCGGCCGTATCCGCCCTTCGCGCCGCGGCGCGTGGCCGGTCCGGCCGTGCTCAAGCCGGTGAACGAGGTGCCATGGGTGACCACCAACGAGACCGCCCAGTGGGGCCTGGCCGCGATCCAGAACCTGGCACTGGTGGGCGACGCCCTGCCGGCGTCTTGAAAGGACGAACATGCGATTGACCATCCTTGGCGCCGCCATCGGCGCCCTCCTGCTGGCGGGCTGCGCTTCCCAGCCCCGGGCGGACCAGGCGAAGCGCTTCGCCTTCGGGAGCGCGGCCCCGGCCGGCTACACCCCGGTAAGCACCAGCACCACCTACGACGCCGGCCGCGGTTACGGCTTCGAGCCGGGCGCGGCCCAGGGCAGCTATTTTTCGGTCGACCTCCCGGAAGGGAGTTACCGCGTGACGGTCACCCTGGGCGATGACACCCAGCCGTCTACCACCACCATCAAGTCCGAACTGCGCCGCCTGGCGCTCGAGAACGTGCAGGCCGCACCCGGCCAGAAGCTCGAGCGCAGCTTCATCGTGAACGTGCGCACTCCGCAGATCCCTGCGGCGAACGGCGTTGCGCCGGGCGAAGTCAAGCTCAACGTCCCGCGCGAGACCGTCAGCGAAGCCTGGGCCTGGGACCAGCGCCTGACCCTGGAATTCAACGGCGCCCGCCCGGCGGTGCGGACCGTGGAGATCACGCCGGTACAGGTGCCGACCCTGTTCCTGCTGGGCGACTCCACCGTCAGCGACCAGCCGGGCGAGCCTTACAACAGCTGGGGCCAGATGCTGCCGCGCTTCTTGAAGCCCTCGGTGGCGGTGGCCAACTATGCGCAGTCGGGCGAGACCTACCGCGATTCGCTGTCCAAGCGCCGCCTCGACAAGATCCTGAGCCAGATGAAGCCGGGCGACACGCTCCTGATGCAGTACGGGCACAACGACCAGAAGCAGATCGCCTCCGGCAAGGGCGGCCCCTTCACCACCTACAAGGCCGAGATCAAGACCCACGTCGAGATGGTGCGCGCCCGGGGCGGGCTGCCGGTCATCGTCTCGTCGATGGAACGGCGCCGCTTCGACCCGGCGGGGAAAATCCAGCTCACCCTGACCGACTACGCCGAAGCGGCGCGCCAGTCGGCTCGGGAACTGAACGTGCCCTTCATCGACCTGCATGCGATGAGCCAGACCATGTATGCAGCGCTCGGCGTCGAGGGCTCGAAGGCCGCTTTCGCCCTGCCCGCACCGGACCGCCTCGACAATACCCACCACAACAACTACGGCAGCTACGTGCTGGCCAAGGCCATCGTGCTCGGCATGCGCCAGGCGAAACTGCCGGTGGCCAGCCACGTGGTCGACGATTTCGCCTTCGACCCGGCCCGTCCCGACCCGGTCAGCGCCTTCGCCGTGCCGCCCAGCCCGGGCCGCAAGGCCGAGCGACCGGCCGGCGACGAGAGCAACCGCGAGGTGCGCGTCTCCAGCACCGGGAGTGCCCGATGAAGCGCCGCGCCGCCCTCGGCGCGATCGCCGGCGCCGCCCTGCTGGCCGGCTGCGCGCCGCTGCTGCGCAGCGGGGAAAAGCAGGCCTACCTGTTCGCCTACTTCATCGGCAACGGCGCCGACGGCCTGCACCTGGCCGCCAGTACTGATGGCTACCAGTGGGAAGCCTTGCACGGCGGCGCCAGCTTCCTCACGCCCACCGTGGGCGGCGCGAAACTGATGCGCGACCCGAGCCTGGTGCGCGGGCCGGACGGCCTGTACCACATGGTCTGGACCAGCGGCTGGAACGACCGCGGCATCGGCTACGCCTCCTCGCCCGACCTGCTGAACTGGTCACCCCAGCGCGAGATCCCGGTGATGGGCCACGAGCCGACCGCGTTGAACGCCTGGGCGCCCGAGCTCTTCTACGACGCGAAACAGGGCCACTACCTGATCCTGTGGTCGTCCACGGTCCCGGGGCGCTTCCCGGAAACCGAGGGCAAGAGCGAGGAAAAGTACAACCACCGCATCTATGCCACCACGACGGAGGATTTCGTCAGCTTCACGCCGACGCGCCTGTATTACGACCCGGGCTTCTCGGTGATCGACGCCACGCTGGCGCACGCTTTCGGCAAGGATTGGCTGCTGGTGAAGGACGAGACCCGTTATCCGCCGATGAAGCACCTGCGGGTGGCGCAGGCGTCCAGCTTCGAGGGACCGTTCGGTGCGCTGGGTGCGCCGATCACGCCGTCCGGGCTGTGGAGCGAGGGGCCGAGCGTGCTGCAGGTGGGCGACGAGGTGATCGTGTACTACGACGCCTATACGGCCGGGTACTACGGCGCACTGCGCACGCGCGACATGGTGAACTGGGAGGACGTGACGGCGAAGCTGCGCTTCCCGGGCGCCGGCACCAAGCAGCGGGTGCGGCATGGGACGGCATTCGCGGTGCCGGCCAGCTTGGTTGACAGGATCAGGGCCGCGAAACCATAAACGACACGGGGGGTGACCGGCAACGCCGATCACCCCCCGAGTTTTTCAGCAGGCCGGGTCGGACCCGGCCATCACATCGGTCAGCGCGCGCCCTGGAACATCAGGCCGCTGTCATTCAAGCCGAACTTGTACTTCTTGTTCATCTCGATGATCTCGGCGCCGGCCAGCAGCGTCGGGCCGTAGCCGTGCGCCGCCTTCACGCTGGTCGGACGATAGGCGTAGAAGGCCGGGTCGAAGGCCATGCCGGTACCCACGCAGATGCCCTCGATCTGGCCGGCGGTCGTGACCTTGCTGGCCACCGCGTTCCAGGCCAGGTTCGCCATCGGACCGTACATCTGCGCATCGACGTAGCCGCGGTTGACCGCGCGTGCGATGGCGTAGGTGTAGATCGCGGTGGCCGAGGTCTCCTGGTAGGTGTCGTTGCGGTCGATCAGCTGGTGCCAGAAGCCTTCCTTGGTCTGGTAGCCGGCCAGGCCCTTGATGTGGGCGCGCAGCTGCGCCAGCACCTGGTTGTAGCCCTTGTGGTCCTTCGGCAGCACTTCCAGCACCTCGACCATGGCCATCACCGCCCAGCCGTTGGCGCGCGCCCAGCGCAGCTCCGGATGGTCGCGCATGCCTTCGACGTAGCCGTGCATGTAGATGCCCAGCTTCGGGTTGAACATGCGCTTCGAGAACTGCAGCACCTGGTTGACGGCGTCGTCGTAGTGCTTGCGGTTGCCCGTGACCTTGCCCAGGTAGGCCATGGTCGGCACGCCCATGAACATGTCGTCCAGCCAGATCGTGTCCGGCAGCGGACGCATCTTGCGGCCGCCCTTGCCGTCCGGTCCGCCGCGCGCCAGGATGCCGTCCTTCAGGCGGTACTCGTGCTTGGTGACGAAGTCGCCGCAGATGCCGACCATCTGGCTGTAGTCGACCTTCGAACCGCCCACCTGGGCTTTCAGGAAGCTGTGGCACAGGGCGCCGGCGTCGTCCAGCGCGTGCGGGTTCAGGAAGCTCTTGATCGGCGCCATCGAGTTGGCGCGGTCGGCCTGCACCACCGGCAGGTAGGTCCTGGTCAGCTGCGACAGCAGCGCGTGGCGCTTCTGGGTGTAGTCGGTATAGCGCTGGTCGCCGGTGGCCTGGCCGGCGGCCAGCATGCCCAGGTAGGTGACGCCCCATTCGTAGCTGGTCAGGCGGAAGTCGCCCGGCCTCAAGACAGCGTCCGGCTCGGCCTTGCTCAGGTCGGTGATCGGCGAATTGTCGCCCTTGTGGATCAGCTCAGCCGGCGTCGTGCGGTCCAGGTAGGCGAACACGCGGTCGAGCACGGCCTTGACCTCGCCCGCTTCCATCGGCTGGTAGCGGGTCGGGTACTTGACGTCCAGGGCGTGCAGCATCGCATCGGCCGCGGCCGGGCCTTTTTCCTGGGCCGCCGGCGCGTCCTGGGCAATGGCGCTCATGGCCGGGAACAGGCTCGCAACGAGCAGGCCGATCAGTGCACGGCGCGGCATGGGGGTGGTCATCTTGGGTGTCTCCTTTTTATTTCAGCTGGTGAATCGTCAGGTTATCGATGGTGTGGCGCGACCAGGTGGTGCGAAATCCCATGTAGCCCTGGGTGAACGGGTGAGGGTCGCGATAGGAAAATACTTCGCGGCCGTCGAGCAGCATCCGGGTGCAGCCGCGGTAGACCGCGATCTCGACCCGGTAGTCGCGGTTGGGCTGGAGCATCCAGTCCGCGCCGAGGCGCTCGGCGACCATCACGCGCTGGCCGCCGGCGTAGCGGCGCAGGCGGGTGGTCTCGTTGTGGTTGCCGCCGACGCCGGCATAATACATGTCGAGGTCGTCGTAGTCCTCGAACTTGCCCGAGCGGGTGAACAGGTTCTTGTTGGCCGGGTCGCGCGCCATCCAGAAGTGGTTCAGGTCGGACAGGCGGTCGTTCGGGCCGCCCGCCATTACGACGCGGCGCGTGTAGGCGATCAGGATGTCGCCGGATAGCGGCTTGTCGAGCCAGACGGTGGCGCCCGAGTCGACATCGATGACCAGGCGGCCGTCGCGGTTGCCGATGAAGTTGACCGGCTTGCGCACATATTCGCTGACGTAGCCCTCCAGCGAACCGTCAAAATTGTCCTGATGGAGCAAAGCGCCCTTCTCGCCCCAACTCTCACAGGCCGCCTGCGCGCTGCCCGCGGCGAGCAGCAAGGTCGCGAACAATGCCTTCATCACTGGATGCCCGTTGCCTTGTCGGAGAAATACTGACGCAGCGGATTGCCCGGCAGCGCCTTCAGGCCGGCGACGACGCGCTGCGCGTTAAATTCGGCGCCGGCGGCATTGGTGTGGGTGCGCGCGTCCGAAAAGAAGGTGTCGACGCGCTCGGCGCCGATCTTGTGGTAGCCGTCGGTGACCAGCATGGTCAGGTCCATGAAGTGCGCGCCGCCTGCCTGGGCAACCTGGCGGCCCCAATCGGCGAAGTTGGTGAAATCGCGCTCCTGCTGCCACTTGTCGCGGTGCGGGATGGGCGAGGCGATGACGACGGTCACGCCCTTCGCTTTCGCGTCCGCGATGTACCTGGCGGTGTACCAGCCGAAGCTGTGCACCTGCTCCTTAATCCCGTCTGGACGGGTATCCTCGACCGTCTCCGGGCCGATGCCGGGCGCCGAGGCGCGGTTCTTGTTGGCCGGGTCGCCAATGCGGCCGCCGTCGTTGTGGCCGAACTGGATGACCACCATGTCGCCCTGCTTCATCTGGCCGAGCACGCGGTCCCAGCGCCCTTCGGTGAAGAAGGTGCGGCTGCTGCGCCCACCGATGGCGGCGTTGACCACATTGATCTTCCGGGTATCGAAGTACTGGGCGATGCGCTCGCCCCAGCCGATGGCGCCGTTCTGGCCGCCGCTCTTCACGGTGGAGTCACCCACCAGGAACAGGGTCGGCAACTTGGCATCCAGCGGCGCTTCTTCGCGCACGGTGCGCGCGTCGACCACCGGGCGCACGTCTTCGACCGGCTTGAGGAAGCTCGCCGTGCGCGGATCGCCCAGCGCCTTCAGGCCGCCGACGACCAGCTGGGCATTGAGCGCCGCGCCGGCCCAGTTGGTGTGGATGCGCTCGTCCGGCACGGTGGTCGGGAACATCTTCATCACGCCCTCGCGGCCCATCTCGTCGTAGCGGCGCGCCGCCAGCTCGTTCAGGTCGATGAAGCCGACCTTTTCCATGCGGGCGACCTGCTCGGCCCAGCCGGCGTAGTCGCCCTTGTTGCGGCGGACCTTGCCGGCATCCGGTCCTTCTTCCACCCAGGCCTTGCGCGGAATGAGCGACACCACCACCGGCGTGGCGCCCCTGGCGCGGATTTCGGCGATGTATTTGCGCAGGTAGCCGCCGTAGCTGTACACGGTTTCGCGCTTGCCGGTCAGGATGTTGTCGATCTCCTGGGACTCGCTGCCGATGCCGCGGATGCTGCCGCGGGCGCGCTTGTCGTCGTTGATCGCCGAGGCGTCGTTGTGGCCGAACTGCATGAGGACGATGTCGCCCGGCTTCACGAAGGCCAGCGTGCGCTCCCAGTGGCCCGAGGTGACGTAGGTGCGGCTGGACAGGCCGCCGACCGCGCGGTTCACCACGTTGACCTTGGCCGGATCAAAGTAGGCGGCGAGCGGATTGCCCCATCCCCACTGCCCCTCCGCGCCCTTGCCCTGGCCGTCGTCATGGCCGTTGCGCACGGTGGAATCGCCGATCAGGATGATCGAAGGCAGCGCAGGGTTGGCCGGCTCGGGCAGCTTGACCTGGGCGCGCGCCGGGTCGGTATTGACGGCCGGTGCCGGGGTCTGCGCTTGTGCGATTCCACAGGCCAGCAATAGGATCGCGCCGGCGCGAATCAAGGCGTCTAGGTATGACATCGACGGGTCTCCATGTGTTATAGCTTTCCCTTGATTCTATGCGCCACCGCTCAACCCGGCAGTAAAGACGCAGAAAGAATCACCAGAATGATTAGATCTGAGCAACTCCTGCTGGGAGAATGAGCGGACAACATCACAATATGGAGACCCCACCATGCCATCCCGCTTAGCCACCCTCCTCTGCCTTTCCGCCGCGCTCACGCTGAGCCTCGACGCGTCCGCCCAGATCGGCAAGCGCTTCCCGTCCGAGCGCAAAGTCGTCAAGGACCCGGTGACCGGCACCATGCTCACCTTCCTGACCAGCAAGCCGCACGGCGACTCGAAGATCTACCCGACCCACCCGCAATGGACCTCGGACGGCAAGTGGCTGGTGTTCCGATCGCGCCTGGCCGGCAGCGAAGCGGTGGCCGTAAACGAGGCCACCGGCGACCTGGTGCAGGTGACCGAGGGCGGCTACACCGGCATGCTCAATCTCGCGCAGAAGTCGATGAAGCTGTACTACATGCGCAAGGCGCCGGACAACGACAAGATCCTGCAGATCGTCGAGACCGACCTGGCGCGCGTCTTCGCCGACAGCGCCGCCGGCCGCATGCAGCCGGCCAGCAGCTACCAGCGCGTGACCGCCAACCTGCCGCCGGAACTGGAAGCCGGCGGCGACCTCGCCCTGGACGCGGACGAGGAATGGGTCTACTTCAAGGTCGGTCCGGGCCAGGCCGCCAAGCACCTGGCGCCCGGCACCAAGATCGAGCCGGCCTTCGGCCCGCGCAAGATGGGTGCCGGCCCGCAGGGCATCGCGCGCCTGAACGTCAAGACCGGCGAAGTCAAGCACGTGGTCTCGGTGCCCTTCCAGGTCGGCCACATCCAGGCCAACCTGTACAACCCGGGCGAGATCGTGTTCTGCTGGGAGACCGGCGGCAAGTCGCCGCAGCGCACCTGGACCGTGATGGCGGACGGCAGCGGCCTGCGCCCGCTGTACCCGGAGGCTTCTTACGAATGGGTGACGCACGAGGCGGTGATCTCGAAGGATGAAGTGGCGATGGCGATCATGGGCCACCGTCCGATTCCGGGCGCGGCCAAGGCCGTGGAAGGTCCCGCCACCGACGTCGGCGGCGCCAACCCGGGCCAGGACGACGGCTGGGGCCAGACCGGCACCCGCGAGAAGCCAACCGGCCTGGCGATCGTCAATTTGCGGACCCGGCAGATGCAAATCGTTGGACAGACCCCTTCCGGCAGTGGCCTGTGGCACGTGCACGGTTCCAGCGACGGCCGCTTCGCCGTCGGCGACGACTTCAGCCGCAGCGTCTACCTGATCGACCGCAAGACCCGCGAGATGATGATGCTCACCACCGGCCACAAGACCACCGCGGCCGACCACCCGCACCCGACCTTCAGCGCGGACGGCACCAAGATCCAGATCCAGTCGGCCATGCTGTCGGAAGACGGCCGCTCGATGAACATCGTCGTGGTGCCCGTTCCCGACGCCTGGCTGAAGCGAAAGTGATCAGTCGATCGGCGTGATCGTGATGTTGCGCAGCTCGTAGGGCACGCCCTCGAGCTGGAAGCCGATCCGGCCGGCTGCCGGCTTCACCGCACTGACGCGGTTCTGCGGCACGCCGTTGACGCTCACCTCGATCACGCCATCGCGCGCCAGGATGTCGGCGCTGTTCCATTCGCCCACCAACCGTTCGCTGTCCGGTCCCGTATGCCCCTTGATGGCCGGGTAGGCGCCCGGCGCCGTCGTGAGCGGCTCAGCGAAGCCGGCGCCGGCCATCGGCAGGATGTCGCCGGCGAATCCGTGCTTGGTCTGCACTTGCAGGCTGAGCGGCCAGGCGCCATCTTTCGGGCCGGACGCCACGTGCAGCAGCACGCCGGCGTTGCCAGGTTTACCCGGCCAGCGCCATTCGACGTGCATGCGGTAGTTGACATAGCTGGCGCGAGTGGCGATGTAGCCGGCCGGCTTGCCGCTCACCTTGACGACGCCATCGGCGCCGCGTGACCAGACGGTCGACGGGTCGATGCCCGGGGCGCTCACCAGCTCCAGCTCACCCGCATTGTCGAAGGGACGCACGCCCTGGCTGGCACAGCCGGCCAGCAGGGCGACGGATGCAAAGATACTGCAAAGTTCAGTTAGCTTTACCATAAGAGGATATTCCATGAATGAAAACAGGAGACGCACGATGACGCAGCTGGCTGCCGGCCTCGCGCTCACGACGTTTGGAGCCTTGCCCGCCGCGGACGCCGCCACGTCGGCGGGACCGCTGGTGCTGCCCTTGTGGCCCGAAGGCGTGCCCGACGCCAAACCGGAGCTCGGGCCCAACAAGGTGGACGAGGATGGCCGCACCACCAACATCACCGAGCCGAGCTTGACCGTCTACCCGGCGGCGGTGGACCGGCCGAACGGCACCGCCGTGATCATCTGCCCTGGCGGCGGCTACGTGCGCCAGTCGACCCGGCGCGAGGGCGAGCAGTACGCGCATTGGCTCGGCACCCTGGGCATCGCCAGCTTTGTCCTGACCTACCGCCAGCAGGAATTCGGCCACCCGGCGCCGCTGCGCGACGTGCTGCGCGCGGTGCGCCTGGTGCGCTCGCAGGCGGCGCGCTTCAAGGTGCAGCCGGACCGCATCGGCGTGATGGGCAGCTCGGCCGGCGGGCACCTGGCGGCCACCGCCGGCACCCTGTACGAGCATCCGCTCGGGCGCACCGGTGCGGAGCTCGACAAACTGAGCGCGCGGCCCGACTTCCTGATGCTGATGTACCCGGTGATCGCAATGGAAGGCCCCGCGATGCACGCCGGCTCGCGCAAGGCGCTGCTGGGGGCTTCGCCGTCCGCGGCGGACCTGGCCTTGATGTCGCCCGAGCGCCAGGTGACGCCGCAGACGCCTCCCACGCTGCTGATCCACACCCAGGCCGACCAGGCGGTGCCGGTTGAGAACAGCATCCTGTTGTACCAGGCGCTCACGCGCCACAAGGTGCCGGCGGAGATGTACTTGTTCGAGCAGGGGTCGCACGGGATGGGGATGCGGGATGGGCTGGGGACGGCGTCGAGCTGGCCGCGGCGGGCGGAGGAATGGTTGAAGATGCGTGGGTTGCTCGACAAGGCCAGATAAACGTAGGGTGGGCGGGTCTCCCGCCCACGCGTTCAAATCACCGTGCTGCAGCCTGCGCGGCTATTCTTCAACTGGTTGAACGCGTGGGCGGCAAAGCCGCCCACGCTACGGTATAGAAGCAATCAGGCCAGGTGAAACACCTGCTTCAACGGCCACTCCTTCGGCCGGTTCCCCGGCTCGACTTCCATCAAGTCCGCCATGTAATCCCACCAGCGCTTCATCACCGGATGTTCCGGCAGCGGCCCGAGTTGGTGCCCCGGATGCAGCTTCATGACCGCGAACAGGTCCAGCGTCTCTTCGTCCAGGAAGATCGAATAATCGTGGATCCCTGCCCCCTTCAGCAGCGCGGCCAGGTCCGGCCAGATCTCGTCGTGGCGGCGGCGATATTCTTCCTCGTTGCCCGGCTTGAGTTTCATCCGGAATGCGCGCGTCGTGGTGCTCATGTCTTCAGGATCAGACGATGCCGCTGCTGCTTGCGCCGGCCTTGGCCGGACGGGCGCTGGCGACGCGGTCGCGGTAGCCGCTGGCGCGGTAGGCCGCCACCGGGTCGGCGGCGCCACCGGCGCGCACGCGCGCCATGGCCAGGATCGGGCCGACGTCGGTGCGGAAGGCGCGCTTCAGGCACTGGGCGGCCTGCAGCACGTCGTTCTGCTCCTGCAGCGAAGCCAGTTCGGCGCGGTCGACCAGGGCCGACTGCACGAAGGAACGCTGCACTTCGACGGCGCTGCTCATCAGGCTTTCGATCGGATCGGTCACGTTGTGCGACTGGTCCAGCATGTAGGCCGGCTTGAAGCCCGGACCTTCGCGCAGAGCGGCGTCGGCCAGCTCGTTAAAGACCAGGAACAGCTGGAACGGATTGATCGAGCCCGAATCCAGGTCGTCGTCGCCGTACTTGCTGTCGTTGAAGTGGAAGCCGCCGAGCTTGCCGAACTGCGCCAGGCGCGCCACGATCATCTCGATGTTGGTGTTCGGTGCGTGGTGGCCCAGGTCGACCAGGCACTTGGCCTTCGGGCCCAGGGTGGTGGCGCAGGCGAAACTCGTGCCCCAGTCGGCGATGGTGGTGGCGTAGAAGGCCGGTTCGAACAGCTTGTGCTCGATGAAGATGTTCCAGTCCTCGGGCAGCGCGGCGTAGATCTCGCGCATGCTGTCCAGGTAGCGTTCCAGCGCGCCGCGCAGGTTGCTCTGGCCCGGGAAGTTGGCGCCGTCGCCGACCCAGACGGTCAGCGCCTTGGAACCGAGCGCCTGGCCCAGCTCGATGCATTCGATGTTGTGGGCCACTGCCTGGGCGCGTGCCTGGGCGTTGTTGGCGGTCAGGCTGCCGTATTTATAGGTGTGTTCCTGGCCGAGCTGGTCCTGGAAGGTGTTCGAGTTGACGGCGTCGAAGCCCAGGCCCAGTTCTTCGGCGACGCCGCGCAGTTCGGACGCGTCGCTCGGCTTGTCCCACGGGAAGTGCAGCGACACGGCCGGGGTGGCGCGGGTCAGCTGGTTGATCACGCCGCAGTCTTCCAGCTTCTCGACCACGTTGCGCGGCTCGCCGCGGCCCGGGAAGCGCGCGAAGCGCGTACCGCCGGTGCCTGCGCCCCAGCTCGGGACCGCCACTTCGAAGGTCTGGGCCAGTGCGGTCAGTTTGTCGATGTCCAGGCCGCGGCGCGACAGCACGCCGCCCAGGGCGTCGTAGTCAGCCTGCAGATTGGCTTCCAGTTTGGCGTTCTGGTCTTGCACCAGGCCGGCGTCGATCAGGTGTTTCATGCGTGTCTCCTTCATGCTGCGCTAGCGAACGATATGCCCGCTGCGCAGCCTTCTATTTTAGCGGGTGAATGCCCCGGCGTTGCCGGCGTCGACGTTCAGGATGTTGCCGGTGCTCTTGCCCGACTTGTCGCTGGCGAAGAAGTAGACGGCTTCGGCGATATCTTCCGGCAGCACGCTCAGTTTCAGCATGGAGCGCTTGCGGTAGAACTCTTCGATGTCGTCGGTGCCGATCTTGTTCGATGCGGCGCGCTCTTCCTTCCACTTGCCGTCCCAGATGCGCGAGCCCTTGATGACCGCGTCCGGGTTGACGACGTTGACGCGGATGCCGTGCTCGGCACCTTCCAGCGCGACGCAGCGCGCCAGGTGCAGTTCGGCCGCCTTGGCGGTGCAGTAGGCCGATGCGCCGGCCGACGCCACCAAGCCGTTCTTGCTGCCCACGAAGACCATGCTGCCGCCCAGCTTCTGCTGCTTCATCATCTGGAAGGCGCTGCGGCTGACCAGGAAGTAGCCGGTCACCAGGATGTCCTGGTTACGCTTCCAGATATCGAGCGTGGTTTCGTCCAGCGGCGCCGCCGAAGCGATGCCGGCGTTCGACACCAGCAGGTCGACGCCACCGAAACGCAGGGCGGTGTCGGCCAGCACCTGGGCGACGTCTTCCTCGCTGGTGATGTTGCCGCGCACGACAGCGACGTTGTCCTTGCCTGCCACCTTGCTCAGGTCCTGCTGGGCAGCGGCCAGGGCTTCGCTGTCGATGTCGGTCACCATCACGCAGGCGCCTTCCTGCAGCAGCTGGCGGGCGACCGCCTGGCCGATGCCGCCGGCGCCGCCGGTCACCAGGGCGATGCGGCCGGCCAGGCTCTTCGGCTTGGGCATGCGCTGCAGCTTGGCTTCTTCCAACAGCCAGTACTCGATGTCGAAGGCTTCCTGTTCCGGCAGGCCGACGTAGCTGTCGACGCCGTTCGCGCCGCGCATCACGTTGATCGCATTGACGTAGAACTCGCCGGCGATACGCGCGGTTGCCTTGTCCTTGGCGAAGGAGAGCATGCCGACGCCCGGGATCAGGTAGATGATCGGGTTGGCATCGCGGATCTTCGGGCTGTTGGAACGCTTGCAGCGCTCGTAGTAGGCGGTGTAATCGGCGCGGTAGTCGCTCAGTGCCTGGTCCAGGCCGGCGACCAGGCGATCGAAGTCCGGCGCTGCCGGGTCGAAGTCCAGCACCATCGGGCGGATCTTGGTGCGCAGGAAGTGGTCAGGGCAGGAGGTGCCGAGGGCCGCCAGCGGCGCCAGGTCCTGCGAGTTGACGAATTCCAGCACGGCGTCGCTGTCGTCGAAGTGGCCAAGCTTGTACTCGTCCTGGCTGATCTTGCCGCGCAGGAGGGGCATCAGGCGGGCTGCCAGGGCGGCGCGCTCGTTCGAGGGGAGTGCCTGCTTGGCCTGGCCGCCGAACACCGGCTGCTGGATGTTCGCAGCCAGCCAATCTTCGGCGCGCTTGATGATCGCCAGCGTCGTTTCGTAGCACGACTTCGAGGTGTCGCCCCAGGTGAACAGGCCGTGGCCTTCCAGGATGATGCCCTTCAGTTGCGGGTTCTCTTGCGACACCTGTTCCAGCTTCAGGCCCAGGTCGTAGCCCGGACGCTGCCACGGCAGCCAGCCCAGCTCACCTTCGAAGATCTTGGCGGTGAGTTCCTTGCTGTTCTTGCAGGCGGCGATCGCGATGCACGAATCCGGGTGCATGTGGTCGACGTGCTTGTGGGCGATGTACGCGTGCAGCGGGGTGTCGATGCTGGCCGCGCGCGGGTTCAGGTTGAAGGTGCAGTGCGGCAGGTAGCCGACCATCTCGTCTTCGTGCTCCAGGCCGCGGTAGCGCCCTTTCAGGGCCTGCAGCTTGTCCATGTACAGGGTCGAGAAGCCGTCCATCTTGATCGAACCCAGGTCACCGCCCGAGCCCTTCACCCACAGCACCTCGACCTGCTCGCCCGAGAGCGGGTCGGTCATGGTGACCTTGGCCGAGGTATTACCGCCGCCGAAATTGGTAATGCGCAGGTCCGAACCCAGCAGGTTCGAACGGTACAGCAACAGCTCCGGCTCGCTCATGTTCGCGGCCACACCGTCGTCCCAGCGCGAAGTGATTGCTTCGCGTTGTTTCGTTTCGCTCATTGCGCCCATCAAGATATTCTCCAAGTTGATTGTTTTGTCATCGTCCGAGCGGACGATGCGTCTCTCTTCCAATGTCCTGCAACCGCCACGTTCGCGGCATCGACAGACAGTAGAAAGCAGCCGGGCAAGGGGTGTCAACGCAGAAATAATCAACTTGCTGACCAAGTCCCAATCAATCATCGACTTGAGCGAATTGCGCGTTTGTGCGTTGCAGCGAAGGAAAATAATCAGGCCCTTGATCATTTGGTGATTGACGTTACGGCAGTGCTTGATTAATACTTTTGATACACACCGCGATTCCAGCAGGAACGACGGACATGCCGCATTAAAAACAGACGGCTTTCGGAGGAGACAACATGGTGAATCACAAACGCCGCAAGCGTTTGCTGAAGCTGCTTGCCGAGCATCAGACGGCGACGGTCCAGCAGCTTGTCGAATGGCTCAACGCATCCCCCGCGACGGTCCGTCGCGACATCAGCTGGCTGGCTGGCCGCAACCTGCTCACCCGCACCCGCGGCGGCGCCGAGAACCTGCTGCCGAAGACGCGCCAGTTCTCGCTGACCAGCGAGACCTTCCAGAACAACATCCAGTGCTTCGCCGCGCGCAAGCGTGCCATCGCCCGCCATGCGGCCGGCATGTGCACCGACGGCGAAACGATCATCATCAACGGTGGCACGACCACCTTCATGATGGCCGAGTTCCTGACCGAGAAGCACCTGAAGATCCTCACGAATTCCTTCCTGATGGCCGAGCGCCTTCTGGTCTCGAGCGAGAACGAGATCATCGTGCCGGGCGGCCGCGTGTACCGCGAGCAGAACGTCATCCTCTCGCCTTTCGATAACGACATCACCCAGCACCACTACGCCACCAAGATGTTCATGAGCGTGTACGGCCTGTCGCTGCTGGGCCTGATGGAAGCCGACCCGCTGCTGATCCAGGCCGAGAAGCGCCTGATCAGCCAGGCCGAGGAACTGGTGGTGCTGGCCGACAGCTCCAAGTTCGCGCGCAAGGCCGGCCTGATCCTGTGCGGCCTGGACCGCGTGTCCACCGTCATCACCGATACCAATGCCTCCGACAAGGCCGTGCAGCTGCTCGAGCAGTACGGCGTGAAGGTGGTCACCGTCGAACCCGACGGCGATCCAATCGCCCAAAACGCCCCGCGCTACAGCGCGCCCTATGACTTGCAGTCCGCTGCCCTGATGGAGCTTTCCCATTGAAGATCAAGCCGTTCAAACACTTCCTGCTCGCGGCGGCCGCCGTCGGCATCCTCGCCGGCCTGGCCGGCTGCGGTGAAAAGAAGGCCGATCCGGCAGCGCCGCAACAGACCAGGATCGCGATGGTCGTGAAAAGCCTGGGCAACGGCTTCTTCGACGCCGCCCACACCGGCGCCAAGGAAGCGGCCAGCCAGATCGGCGGCGTCGAGGTGATCTACACCGGCCCCACCACGCCCAGCGCCGAAGGCCAGATCGAGATCATCAATTCCCTGATCAGCCAGAAGGTCGACGCCATCGTGGTCTCGGCCAACGATCCGAACGCCCTGGTCCCGATCACCAAGAAGGCGATGCAGCGCGGGATCAAGGTGATCTCCTTCGACAGCGGCCTGGCCCCCGGCGGTCGCCAGATGCAGCTGAACCCGTCGAATCCGGAGATGATCGGCGAGAAGCAGATCCAGATGGCGGCCAAGGAAATGAACGGCAAGGGCGAGCTGGCGATCCTGTCGGCCTCGGCCCAGGCGACCAACCAGAACCTCTGGATCGGCGTCATGAAGAAGGTGCTGGAAAAGCCCGAATACAAGGACCTGAAGCTGGTGGCCACCGTCTACGGCGACGACCAGTCCGACAAGAGCTACCGCGAAGCCATCGGCCTGCTGCGCAGCCATCCGAACCTGAAGGCGATCATCGCCCCGACCACGGTCGGCATCGTCGCCGCCAGCAAGGCGGTCGCCGACGAAGGCCTGGTGGGCAAGGTGTTCGTCACCGGCCTGGGCCTGCCGTCCGAGATGGCAGGCCACGTCAAGAGCGGCGCGGTGCGCGAATTCGCGATCTGGAACCCGATCGACCTCGGCTACGCCGCCACCTATGCCGCCCACCAGTTCGTGACCGGCAAGGCCAAGGCGGAGGACGGCGCCAGCGTCTCGGTCGGCCGCCTCGGCAACGTGACCCTGGATGCCAACGGCGAAGCAGCCCTCGGCCCGCCGTTCACCTACAACGCCGAGAACGTCGAGCAGTTCGCCAAGCTGTTCTGACCGGCCCCGCCGCCGCGCGCGATGTCTTTTCCGCGCGGCGCCTTTTACCTTTAGCGACACCCGTATGCCAGTGACCCAACTTGCAAGCCCTCCCCTACCCGGCGCGAACGCAGCATCCGCGAATCTTGCCGAAGCACCGGTCCTCCAGCTGAGCGGCATCACCAAGCGCTTCAACGGCGTCCACGCGCTCAATGGCGTGCGCCTGTCCATCCGCCCGGGCGAAGTCATGGCCCTGATCGGCGAGAACGGCGCCGGCAAGTCGACCCTGGTCAAGACCCTGACCGGCATCCACCGCCCCGACGCCGGCAGCATCCTGCTCGACGGGAAGGAAGTCGCCTTCGGCAGCCCGCAGGAGGCGATGGCGGCCGGGATCACCGCGGTGCACCAGGAGACGGTCATGTTCGACGAACTGACCGTCGCCGAGAACATCTACGTGGGCCGTCATCCGACCCGCGGCCCCACCAGGCGCATCGACTGGAAGAACATCGAAGACGAGGCCGAGCGCCTGTTCGCGCGCCTGGAAGTCGCCCTGCCGGTGCGCGCCCGCGTGCGCGACCTGTCGGTGGCCCAGCGCCACTTCGTGGAGATCGCGCGCGCCCTGTCGCAGGATGCGCGCGTGGTGATCATGGACGAGCCGACCGCCGCCCTGTCGCAGCGCGAGATCCGCGAGCTGTACCGCATCATCGACCAGCTGAAGGCCGCCGGCACCGCCGTCATCTTCATCTCGCACAAGTTCGACGAGATCTTCGAGGTGGCCGACTGCTACACCGTGCTGCGCGACGGCCAGTTCGTGGCCGAAGGGCGCCTGGCCGACATCGGCGAGCCGGAACTGGTGGCCCTGATGGTGGGCCGCGCCGTGCACCACGCCTACCCGAAGGCCCAGGTCGAGATCGGCGCGCCGCTGCTGGAAGTGCGCGACCTGTGCCACCCGACCGAATTCCAGAACGTCAGCTTCACTTTGCGCCGCGGCGAGATCCTGGGTTTTTACGGCCTGGTGGGCGCCGGCCGCTCGGAAGTGATGCAGGCCCTGTTCGGCCTCACCAGCAATGTGCGCGGCAGCGTGCACCTGGAAGGCAGGGACGCGAGCTTCGGCGCCCCGCGCGACGCCATCGCCGCCGGCCTGGCCTACGTGCCGGAAGACCGCCAGCAGCACGGCGCGCACCTGAGCCAGCCGATCGCCCACAACATCACCCTGCCGATCCTGTCGCGCTTCGGCTTCTTCACCCGCGCCCGTGCGGAGGCGCAAGTGGCGCGCCGCTTCGCCGAACAGCTCGAACTGAAGGCCCACCACCTGCAGCAGAACGTCGCCGAACTCTCGGGCGGCAACCAGCAGAAGGTGGTGCTCGGCAAGTGGCTGGCCACCGATCCGAAAGTCATCATCCTGGATGAGCCGACCAAGGGCATCGACATCGGCTCCAAGGCCGCGGTGCACCGCTTCATCAGCGAACTGGTGGAGCGCGGCCTGTCCGTGATCCTGGTGTCCTCCGAACTGCCCGAAGTGCTGGGCCTGGCCGACCGCGTGGTCGTGATGCGCCAGGGCCGCGTGGTGCGCGAGTTCGCGCGCCAGGACGCCACGCCCGAAACCGTGGTCGCGGCCGCATCCGGCGTCGAGCTCAATGCCGCAAACGAGGTGGCAGCATGAATATGTACATCCTGAAGCAACGCGAGCCCCTGCTCGCCCTGATGGTGGTCGCGCTGGTGCTGCTGGTCGGCTTGCGCGCCCCGGTCTTCGTGAGCGCTGGCTCGCTCGCCAACCTGCTCACCGATAGCACCTTGCTCGTGATGCTGGCGCTGACCCAGATGCTGGTGATCGTCACGCGCGGCATCGACCTGTCGGTCGCGTCGACCCTGGCCCTGGCGGGCATGGTCGCGGCCATGCTGGCGAGTGCCAACCCCGGCCTGCCGCTGGTGCTCGTGATGCTGGCCGCCACCGCCACCGGCCTGGTCGCCGGCCTGCTGAACGGCTGGCTGATCGGCTATCTGCAGCTGCCGCCGATCGTCGTCACGCTCGGTTCCATGAGCGTGTACCGCGGCCTGGTGTTCGTGATCTCGGGCGGGACCTGGGTCTCGGCCCACCAGATGCCGGCCGGCTTCGTCGCCTTCCCGCTGCAGCGCCTGTTCGGCCTGCCGCACCTGGTGTGGATTGCCCTGGCCACCGTCCTGCTGATGGTGTTCGTGGCCCGCTACACGCGTTTCGGCCGTGACCTGTACGCCATCGGCAACGCGCCGCACTGCGCCGCCTACATCGGCATTCCGACCGCGAAACGCCTGTTCTGGACCTATGGCCTGTCGGGCATGGTCGCCGGCCTGTGCGGCTACCTTTGGGTGGCGCGCTACGCGGTCGCCTACACCGAGATCGCCTACGGCTTCGAACTCACCGTGATCGCCGCCTGCGTGATCGGGGGCGTGAGCATCGCCGGCGGGGTCGGCTCGGTGCTGGGCGCCATGCTGGGCGCGCTGTTCCTGTCGGTGATCGGCAATGCGCTGCCGGTGCTGCAGGTCTCGCCCTTCTGGCAAAGCGCCCTGACCGGCGCCGTGATCCTGGTCGCCGTCCTGATGAATGCGCGCGGCAACCGCAACCGCAGCCGCCAGATCCTGCCGCTGCACAAGCTTGACAACCTGAGGAGCGCCGCGTGAACGCGACCACCATTGCACAAACCGAGGCGGCCAGCGAAGCCGCAGCCAGCACCTCGCGCTACACCATCCTGGACCGCGAAAAGCCGGCGTTGCGCCACCTGGCGGCGCGCTGGGAGAGCCTGCTGGCCGTGCTGCTGCTGGCGGTGTTCGTGGCCGGCGGCGTCACCCTGCCGCACTTCCTCGATCCGTACAACCTGCTGGACGGTACCGCCAACTTCAGCGAGAAGGCCCTGATCGCGCTGCCGATGGCCCTCCTGATCATCTGCCGCGAGATCGATATCTCGGTGGCCGGCACGCTGGCGCTGTCCTCGGTCGCAATGGGCCTGGCCCACCAGGCCGGCGCCCCGGCGGGAAGCCTGCTGTTCGTGGCGCTGGGCACCGGCCTGGTGTGCGGCTGGCTGAACGGCTTCCTGGTCACCCGCTTCATGCTGCCCTCGATCGTCGTCACCATCGGCACCTTCTCGCTGTACCGGGGCCTGGGCAGCGTGGTGCTGGGCGACAAGGCCTTCACCAACTATCCGGAAGCGATGACCAGCTGGGGCCAGGGCGTGTTCTTCGGCATGGTGCCGCGCTCCTTCGTGATCCTGCTCGGCTTCGCCCTGCTGTTCGCGCTGGTGCTGCACTGGACCTCGACCGGCCGTCGCATCTACGCGATCGGCAACAACCCGGACGCGGCGCGCTTCTCCGGCATCGCCGTCGACCGCTACCGCCTCGGCCTGTTCATGCTCACCGGCGCCATGGCGGGCCTGGCAGCCTTCCTGCTCACCGGCCGCATCGACAGCACCCGCCCGAACATCGCCACCGGCTGGGAACTGGAAATCATCACCATGGTGATCCTGGGCGGCGTCAGCATCGCCGGCGGCGCCGGCACCATCGGCGGCGTGATGCTGGCCGTGCTGACCATGGGCGCCGTGACCTACGGCCTGGCCCTGGCCAACGTCCCCGGCATCTACATGACCATCGTGGTGGGCGTGCTGCTGCTGGCCACCATCGCCGTGTCGCGCCTGGTGCGCGGCAAGCCGACCCGCCACTGACCCAGGAAAGCACCCAATGCAAGCAAGGACGGGCGACGCCCTCATCGTTCTGGACATCGGCAAGACCAACGTCAAGCTGGCCCTGGTCGACGCCGGCGGCCGCGCCATCGCGGAAGCGCGCCGCCCGAACGCCATCCTGAACGATGGACCCTACCCGCACCACGACGTCGAGGGCATCTGGCAGTGGATGCTGGCGACCTGCCGCGGCTTCGCGAAACAGGCACAGGTGTCGGCGATCGTCCCGGTGACCCACGGCGCCACCGCCGCCCTGGTCGACGACGCAGGCCTGGTGCTGCCGGTGCTCGACTATGAAGCCGCCCTGCCCGGCCTGGACTACGCGTCCCTGCGCCCGGCCTACGCCGAGACCTATTCGCCCCTGCTGCCGGCCGGCCTGAACCTGGGCCGCCAGCTGGCCTGGCTCCAGCAGCGCCATCCCGAACAGTTCGCACGCAGCCGCCACATCCTGATGTACCCGCAATACTGGGCCTGGCGCCTGTGCGGCACGGCCGCAGGCGAAGCGACCTCCCTCGGCTGTCACACCGACCTGTGGGATCCGGTGCACCAGGCGTATTCGTCGCTGCCGGCGCGCATGGGCTGGCTGGACAAGCTGCCGCCGATCGCCGCCCCGTCGGCCTCGCTCGGCACCCTGCTGCCGGAAGTCGCGCAAGCAACCGGCCTGCCGCCGAACTGCGAAGTCCTGTGCGGCATCCACGACAGCAATGCCTCGCTGGTGCGCTACCTCGGCAGCGATGCCGCCGGCGGGCCGCGCACGGTGCTCTCGACCGGCACCTGGGTCATCGCCGCCGCCTTCGGCACGGGCCTGGACGGCCTGCGCGAAGACGCCGACATGCTGGCCAACACCAGTGCGCTGGGCCAGCCGGTCGCCTGCATGCGCTTCATGGGCGGGCGCGAATTCGGCGCCTTGGCGGGCGACCAGCCGGCCACCTGTTCTTACCTGGAGCTCGAGCAGATGGTGGCGCGCGCCAGCATGGCGATTCCCTGCTTTGCCGAGAGCGGCGGCCCCTTCGCCGGCCGTGCCGGGCGCATCGAGGGCCTGGCGCCGCGCGATGCGGGCGAGCGCTTTGCACTGGCCACGCTGTACTGCGTCCTGATGACGGATTACTGCCTCGACGCGCTGGGCGCCCGCGGCCCGATCACGGTCGAGGGCAGCTTCACCGCCAATCCCTGGTTCGGCCCCCTGCTCGCCGGCCTGAGGCCGCAGCAGGCGCTGAGCTATTCGGACGACGCCAGCGGCACCACCTGCGGCGGCTGGCTGCTGCGCTACCGCGACGCCACGCCGCCGGGCCTGAGCGTGCCGAAGCCGCCGCGTGCGCTGGCCGGGCTGGAAGCCTATCGCGCCAAGTGGCGCGAGGCGCTGCAGCAGGCCGGCGTTCCGGTCGCTGCTGCCGGTTGAGCGGCACGCTCAAATATGATTCGAAAATCCGTGCAATGCCACGGAATCTGAATCATTTCGCAGCGTTCTGGTTCGACCGGCACTGAGATTGATTCGTGATGGGCCGCCGCGCGCCCTTGCGCGCCGCGGGCCTCATCCTAGACTGAATCATCCGCGTTGCGCCCTGCGCAGCGCGGCATCCCGACGGTCGACACCGCGCCCGCGCGCGACGCCTGTTCCGAAGGCCGCTTCCCCCTTCGCGAAGGAACGATCATGCGTCCCCTTTCCTTGCTCCTGTCCGTCTCCCTGCTCCTGCCCGCTGGCGGCGCGGGCGCCCAGGCCATGGCCTACCCACCGCCCGACACCGCGCCGATCTCGTGGGTGCAGGTGACGGCGCCCTCCACTGCCCCGCGCATCGCGACCCGCGAAGCGCAGCAGATCTCGGGGGCCTACGAGATGTCGAACGGCTGGTACCTGCGCGTGCACACCGGCCGCCGCTACATCGACACCATCATCGACGACCAGCCGCCCTTGCGCCTGGTGCCGGTTGCGCCGTATCGGTTCGTGTCCGGTGACGGCAAGGTAAGCATGCAGTTCAAGCGCGGCGCGGCAGGCGATGAGATGCTCATGAGCTACCAGCCCGACGGGCGGCTTGCCCAGCGCATGGTGCTCAGCTCGCGGCTCGCGCAACGTTGAATGATGTGCCTTGAAAATGACGCAAAACTGGACTGCCGCCCCCGGCTTTTGAATCATGTCGCACCTGTCTTGCTTTGCGCCGATTCAGATTGTTTGGTGATGTGTCCGTCTTGGTCCTTGCACGCCGTGGTGGACGCCCTAGACTGAATCATCCGGGATGCGCATGGACGCATCCCGGCGCCCCAGGGTCCATTTCCGCTTCGTGAAGGAACCACCATGCGCTCCCCCATCCTCCTTGCCGCATCCCTGCTGCTGTCGGCCACCGGCGCGGATGCCCAAACCATGCCCTACCCGCCTGCGGACACGGCGCCGATCGCCTCGGTCCAGGTCAGTGCTCCCAGCAAGGCGGCACGGATCCGCGCTGCGGAGGCTGAAAAAATATCCGGTGCCTACGAGATGTCGAATGGCTGGTATCTGCGCGTGCTGACGTCCGCGCATTACATCGATGCCATCATCGACGATAACAAGCCGATCCGCCTGGCCGCGATTGCGCCTTACCGCTTCGTCTCGGGAGACGGCAACATCACCATGGACTTCAACCGCGGCTCCGATGGCGCGGACATGCGAATGAGCTATGTGCCCGACCTGCGCCTTGGCCAGCGTGTGGTGCTGGAGTCGCGGCTGGCGCAGCGCTGAGCACTCAGCGCGGGCGCAGCACGTAGGTCCGGCCCTTGACGGCCGTGAACGACAGCGTGTGCCCGATCCTGTCCGGCCTGCTGCGGATGCCCGTTCCCTCGACCACCACCGGCACCGGACTGCGAATCGCGGTGCGTCCGCCCACACGGGCGGTGATGCGGGCGGACTTCAGGCGTCCCGCCTCCCAGTCGATGTCGACCACATGGTTGCCGCGCCCGACCATGCCGCTCACCCGGCCGTCGCGCCAGCTGTCCGGCAGCGCCGGCAGCAGGTGCAGCTCGCCGTTCTGGCTCTGCAGCAGCATCTCGATCACCCCGGCCGTGCCGGCGAAGTTGCCGTCGATCTGGAACGGCGGGTGGGCGTCGAACAGGTTGGCGTAGGCGCCGCCGTGCTTGTCGCCCGGTTTGGTCAGGCGCAGCAGCTTGCGAAACAGCGTATAGGCGTGGTTGCCGTCGTACAGGCGCGCCCAGAAATTGACTTTCCAGGCCAGGCTCCAGCCGGTGCCGTCGTCGCCGCGCAGCTCGAGGGTGCGGCGCGCGGCGGCGGCCAGTTCCGGCGTCGACAGGGGCGAGATCACGCGCGCCGGGTGCAGCGCATACAGGTGCGACACGTGGCGGTGATGCGGTTCGACCTCCTCGAAGTCCTTGTGCCACTCCTGCAGCTGGCCCCGGGCGCCGACCTGGAACGGCAACAGCCTGGCGCGCGCATCCTTGAGCTGGCGACGGAACGCGGCATCGACCCCGAGCACCTCGCTGGCGGCGGCGACGTTCTCGAACAGGTCGTGCGCGATCCCCAGGTCCATGGTGGAGGCGACGGTGACATTACCCTTGCGTCCTTCGCCGTAGTAGAAATCGTTCTCCGGCGAAGTCGAGGGCGCGGTGACCAGGCGGCCCTGGGCATCCGGCTGCAGCCAGGCGAGCAGGAAGCGCGCCGCGTCCTTCATGATGGGATAGGCGCTTTCCAGGTAGCGGCGGTCGTCCGTGAACTGGTAGTGCTCCCACAGGTGCCGCGCCAGCCAGGGGCTGCCCATGGCCCAGTTGGCCCATTTGGGGTCGCCCTTGCCGAGGTTCCCGACCGGATTGCTGGCGGCCCAGATGTCGGAATTGTGGTGCAGCGCCCAGCCGGGCGCGCGGTAGTAGGACGCCGCGGTCTCCTTGCCGGTGACGGCCAGGTTGCGGATCAAGTCGTCCAGCGGCGTGAACAGCTCGGCCAGGTTGGCGCTCTCCACCGGCCAGTAGTTCATCTGGACGTTGATGTTGGTGGTGTAGTTGCTGCTCCAGGGCGGTCTCACCGAGGCGTTCCAGATGCCCTGCAAATTGGCCGGCGCCCCGCGCGTGCGCGAGGACGAGATCAAGAGGTAGCGACCGAACTGCACGTACAGCGCTTCCAGCGCCGGGTCGGCTCCACCGTCCGTGTATTCCTGCAGGCGGCGCTCCAGGGGCAGCGCGCTGCGGTCCTCCGCCCCCGGATTGATGACCAGGGACATGCGGTCGAACAAAGCGCGGAAATCCGCCACGTGGGCCGCGCGCAGGGCGGCGGCATCGCGCCGCGATGCCCGCTCCAGGTGAGCGCGGGCCAGCGCCCCCTCGTCCTTGCCGGCGCTGTCCGGGCACTTGTCGAAGCCGTTGAAGCTGGTCGCGGCCGACAGCAGCAGGGTCACTTCGGAGGCGTCGCGGATGCTGATGCGCCCGTCCTGCTGCGTCACGGTGCCGTCGCGCACCACCGGCTTGACCAGCAGGGCGAAGCGCATCCCGCGGCACCCGGCGGGGTCGTCCTGCACGACCGGTTCAAGGTTGTCGCGTACATAGTTCGGGTCCACCTGCGCGGGCGCCTTGCCGCCAAGGCGCAGCACGCCCTGCTCCACGGTGCTGGTGGAGCGCAGCGGGCTCGCGGCCCCCAGGTCGAGGCTGATCCGGCGCGGCTGGTCCGCCTGCAGGCGCACGACGATGACCTGATCGGGGCTGGAGGCGAACACCTCGCGCTGGTAGCGCACGCCGTTCACCGTGAAGCTCGTGGTCTGGATGCCGTCGCGGATATCCAGCGCGCGCCGGTAGCCGGTGACATCGCCGCCCTTGAAATCCTGCTGCAGCTTCAGGTCGCCCAGCGGCAGGAAGCTTTGCGTGTACAGGCCCTGCATCTGGCGCGACAGCGCGTAGGCCTGGGCGTAATCTTCCCTGGCCAGCGCTTCCCTCACCTTGCCGAGGGCAGCGTACGCGCCGGGGTTGATGTTCTTGCCCACCGGCCCGCCGCTCCAGAGCGTGGCTTCGTTCAGCTGGAGCAGTTCCTCGCCCGGCCGGCCGAACACCATCGCCCCCAGCCGGCCGTTCCCGACCGGCAGGGCTTCGGTCCAGACGGCGGCCGGCTTGTCATAGTGCAGCGTCAGGGCGTCGCCGGCTTGGGCTCCGGCGGAGAAGCTCAGGCCGGCCGCCAGCGCGGCCAGGATCAGGCGAGATGTGGGCATCGGTGCGGGCTCCGTTTTACTGCATGATCTCCAGGTCAACGCCGCCGCGCACCGCGCGCAGCTTGACCAGCTTGAGCGGCTCCAGCGCGTTTTCCTTGCGGCCGTCGGTCGTCACCGCCAGCGCGATGGTGTTCTCGCCGTTCGGGTTCAGGATACCCGGCGGGATCACGAAAGTGCGCTGCGGGCCGATGTGGGCGATGAACTGCCCCATGTTCCAGCCGTTCACGAAGATCAGCGCCCGGTTTTCGCGCTCCGAACGCGGCTTGGTGGTGTCGCCAAAGGCCAGGCCGAGCTGGATGTCATGCCCTTTCGGCAGGTCCAGCTTGAAGCTGGTGCGCAGCCAGTAGGTGCCGGCCGCTGGCGGCGCATCGGTGGTGCGCGCCGCCTGCCAGCCTTTCGGCGAGGCCACGGGCAGATGCCATCCCTGGCGCTCGCCGAACAGGCCGCCGTTGTTCATCGGGCCGCGCATGCGGTCGATGATCTCCTCGCCGCCCTGGCGGCCCTGGATGCGCCAGGCGATCGGCACGCCGAAGCGCTGGCCGCCGCGCTTGGTGAGCGAGGCCGAGATCAGGCCGCGCGCCTCGCGGTGGTAGTCGTCGGCCATCAGGTTCCAGTTGTGGGCGTTGTTGCGCACCATGACCGAGATGACGTGCTCGCCGGGCTTCAGCTCGCCCAGCGAGAGCTTGACGCTGTCGGTGGTCTCCGGGAAGGAGCGGCCGGTGTCCAGCTCATGCTGGCCGACGAAGCGGCCGTCGATCCAGACCTGGATCAGGCCCGCGCCGCCGGCGCCGTAGAACAGTTCCAGCTGGTTCGCCTTCGGGTCAAGGGCGGTGAAGCGCCCGCGGTACCACACGTCGCCGTGGTGGAAGCCGTAGTCGCTCATCGACAGGGTCGGCTGGCCGCGTTCCGGCATGGTCCAGGTCTGGGCCGCGGACGGACGGCGGTCGGCCTGCACCCAGGCGCTGTCGTCGAAGCGCGGCGCGCTTTCCAGGCTGTCCATGCGGCGGGTCCAGGCCAGGCGCCCCAGGTCCGGCAGGTTCACCGCCTCCGGCCCCTTGACGGTGCCGGCACGCATGCTGCCGTCCGGCTGGCGCGTCAAGGCCAGGTCCTGGCCGTTGAAGCTGGCGGCCTCGAAGGCCGGTCCCCAGATCTCGAACGTGCTGTCCTCGCCGGCGTCGCCGCGCATGGCGAGCTTGCCGCCAACGAGTTGGGCCGAGCGCACCAGCGCAGGGCTGAGCTGCAACGCACGTCCGCCGCCGGTCTCCTGGGTCCAGAAACGCAGGCTGGTCTGTTCGTCCGCCAGCAGGAGCAGCATCGGCGCCCTGCCGCCGCCCGAGATGCGCACCCGCGCCAGGCCGTCGTGCACGTAGTCCAGCACCAGGTCGCCCTTGGCCGCATCCCAGCGCGAGGTCACCTGCCCTGCCAGCACCTCGACGGTCGGCGCGCCGGTATAGCGCAGCACGGTCTGGCCGGCCTGCCGGTCGCGCCCGTGCAGCAGCGCGATATCGCGTTCGCCGTTGCGGAAGTGGGTCTGCAGCTCGGAAGTCGAATACACCAGGCGCTGGCGCTCCATGTCGTAGGAAGCCAGCAGCATGCGCGCATCCTGCCCGCGCAGCGTGGTGCCGAAGCTGTACTCGCCGTCGCGCGTGGCCAGCTTGACGCTGAAGGCTTCCTCGCCCTTGCCGTCGGTCGGGTTGTGGGCGGCGAAGATCACGTGCGTGCCCAGGCGCCGGTTGACGTTGTGGTAGACCTTGACCTTGCCGTCCGCGGGCGCCAGCGCCGGCCCCTTGTCCATCTCGGCCAGCACCTGCTCGGCCGCCTGCACCAGCATGCCCTGCTGCTTCAGCGCATAGGCTTTCGGGCGCATGCCGCGGTCTTCCGAGATCGGCGCGCCGTAGTCGTAGGAGGTATACACCACCGGGCCGGCCAGCCAGCCCCAGGAGGTGCCGCCAAAGGTCATGTAGACGTTGTGGATCGTGATCCGGTTGATCAGGTTGGTGCCGTAGAACACGCGCTGGTAGCCGGTGCCCTGGCGCTCGGCGGTGCAGTTGTAGGTGCCGTTCGAACCCCAGTAGTCGAACCAGCCGCCGCCCAGCTCCGCGGCGAAGCCGGGCGTGCCCGGCGAAGTGAGCGAACCGACCTTGCCGCTGCCCGTCGCGTAGATGCCCCAGTCGGGCGCCTTGTTGGCCCCCGCCGGGTTGGCGAACACGTCGCAGCTGCCGCCGGGGTAGCCATCGAAAGCATAGATGTCGGTCGGGCCCTGGTTGGCCCAGGGGGCGCTGGAGTTCTTCGGCGCCCAGTCCGGCAGGCGGCCGGCCGCGTTGTGGAAGAAGGGCACGGTGATGCCGTCTGCGCGCGCCTTGCGCGCCAGGTGCTCCATCTGGCGCACGTGCTTCGGCTCCACCTTGCCCAGTTCGTTCTCGAGCTGGTAGGCGATCACGTTGCCGCCGCCGTCGCTGGCCTGGTGGCGCGCGATGATCGCATTAATCTGGGTCATCCACTCGTCGACGGCGGACAGGTAGACCGGATCGTCGGTGCGCGCTTCGGCGCGGCTGCGGAACATCCAGCCCGGATAGCCGCCGCCGGTCAGCTCGGCATTCACGTAAGGACCGGTGCGCGCGATCACGTACATGCCCTCCTCTTTCGCGATCTGCAGCGCGCGCTCGACGTTGCGGATGCCCGAGAAGTCGTACACGCCCGGCGCCGGCGAATGGTAGCCCCAATCGAAGTAGAAGGCCACGCCGTTGAAGCCGAGCGCCTTCATCTTCTGGATCACGTCGCGCCACAGCGAAGGGTTCGGCAGGCGGAACGGGTGGATCTCGCCCGACCAGACCACGATGCGCTTGCCGTCGACCTTCAGCGAATACTGGTCCCAGGCGATCGTCTTCGGACGCCCCTTGGGCGCAGCGATGCGATCGAAGGCTTTGGCCTCTTCACCCATGACCCCGAACGAGGACGCCATGGCGGCGGTGCCCGTCAGGCGGCTTTGCGCGCTCCAGGTCCGGCCGCCGTCCTGGCTGTCGGCGAACCAGGCGCGCTGGCCGTCGTTGCCGCGGGTGTACAGGCGCAGCGTCGCGCCCAGGCGCACCAGTCCGGCCGCCTTGATGTCCGTGCCCAGGCCATTCAGGGTCGACTGCGCTTCGATGCGCCACGGCCCTTTCAGGTCGGCCGCCCGCGCCAGCACCAGGCGCCCGCTGGCCGCTTCGCGCGTCACCGCCACGAAGCCGTCGCCATCAAGGGCGACGACGGTGTCGGTGTAGCCGTCCTCGAGGCCGCGCATCGGCACGGGCGCCGACAGATTGCCCAGCTGCGCGTCCGGCGTGAGGACCTGGCTGCCGCGCCCGATGGTGACGACCAGGTGGAGCTGGCCGTCGGCGCCGCGCACCCAGTTGGGCGCGCGGACCTGGCCCGAGGCAAGCTGGACTTCGCGCGTCGCATTCCAGCGGCGCAGGTCCTGCGAACTGGCCAGCCCGATCGAACCCGGTGCGGCGCCGGCATAGGCCAGCACGTAACGGCCGTCGGCATGGCGCGCAAGGGTGGGATCATTCAGTTTGCCGGACGGCGGGGTCCAGGTTTCGGAGGCGAGCGAGACGAAATTGGCGCCGTCGTTCGACGACAGCAGGCTGAGCGTGTTCGCGGCGCCGGCGGTCAGCGCGGGCATCAGGATCACCTGGCCGGACTTCGACGCGGCCTGGGCGCTGGGCGTCCCGGCCTGCTGGCCGGATCCTTGCGGAATGCCGAGCTCCTGGGCCGCGGCCGAACCGCCGATTGCCGCCGCCACTGCGAATGCGAGGGCGCGCATGCGCCCCGCCTGCCTGTCACTCCTTGAATCAAACGACTTCATGCGCGCTCCTTCAGATTCGCATCGTAAACAAAACCTTCGACATTCTCGGTGATCACCGGGGCGCCGCGCAGGGTCCGCACGCGCAGGTCGCGCAGCCTCACGTCCCGCACCGGCAGCTCGGCCTGGCCCTTGACCTGGCAGACGAACTTCGCCTCGGCCACCTCCACATTGCTGATGTACAGGCCCGCGATCGGCGTCAGCCGCCGTTCATTCGTGGGCATCAATGTGCGCCACTGGTACAGCACGTCGGTCTCCACGCTCAGGATGCCGCCCTCGATCTTCGTCGCGCTCACATTGTTCATGTGGATGTTGCGCACATAGCCGCCGCGGCGCTCGTTGGTCTTCACGTACAGCAGGTTCATGATCGCGGTCCTGGCCCGCGGGCCGGCATCGTCGAAGTGGCAGTTGTCGACCAGGACGTTCTCGATGCCGCCGGACAGCTCGCTGCCGATCGCCATCATCTGGTGGCCGTTCTTCACGCGGCAGTTGCGCATCACGATGTTGCGCGAGGGGGTAGCCAGGCGCCAGGCGTCGCGGTCGCGCCCTGACTTGACCGACACAGCATCGTCACCCTGGTCGAACACGCAATCCTCGATCAGCACGTTCTGGCTCATCTCGGGGTCGACGCCGTCGTTGTTGTGGCCGTGCGCGCGGATATTCACGCGGCGCACCACCACGTCGCGGCACAGGTAGGGATGCACGGTCCAGAACGGGCTGTCGACGATGTGGATGTCCTCCACCAGCACATGGCGGCAGCGGTTGAACTGCACGAATTGCGGCCGCAGGTTGGCCTGGCCGCGGGTCATGTCGCGCTCGGCGAGCGGCCTGAGGGCGTCCGCCATCCTGTACAGCGCGACCAGCGCGTCCATGTGCGGCTTGGGCCGGGCGTACCAGACGCGCCAGACGTCGAGCTTCGCCTGCAGCGTGCCCTGGCCGCTGATCGCCACGTTCTCGCACTCGTAGGCGTAGACCAGCGGCGAATAATTCAGGCACTCCAGGCCTTCCCAGGTGGTCGCCACCGGCGGCAGGTAGTCCTGCGGCTGGCTTGAGAACAGCAAGGTCGCGCCCTTCTCCACGTGCAGGTTGACGTTGCTCCTGAGGTGGACCGGGCCGGTCGGCCAGGTCCCGGGCGGCACCACGACCACGCCGGAACCGTTGGCGTTGGCGGCGGCGATCGCCGCAGCGATGGCGCTATCGGTACGGGCCTGGTCCTGCTGGTCGGCGCCGAAGTCGGTGATGGGGAAGCGGCGGCTGCCGGAGAAATCGGGGATGGCGATGGCCGGCATCTCGAAGGGCGCCTGGACCCGTACGCTGCGCTGCGCCAGTGCGCCGCTGCGCCGCGGCAGCTGGCAGGCCGCCAGCACGGGCATGGCAAGCCCTGCGGCCAGGAGCGAGCGCCTGGCTGGGGAGGTGTTCGGCAATGCTGTCTCCTTATTATATGCGGGACATTCTAGGTGCTCTTCCGTACAACGATCAACGCAGCGGCGAAAGAATCAGCCGGGTGATCGGATGTAAGGACGGATACGGGCATTCGCTCAAGCGGATGAGTATTTCGTGCAGGGGCACGCAGTTCTTGCCCGTTATGCAAAGATTGGGACCGCGGAGCCCGTCCCTGGCGCTCTGCCCGCCGCGAAGCCGGCCGGATAACAAGGAAGTGCGCCGCACTGCTAAGACGAGACACCGCTACCCAATGAATTCGTTCTCCTCACTCGACACATTCGTCTTCCTCACCTATTTCGTGATCGTGGCCGGCTACGGCATCTGGATCTACCGGCGGCGCAACGGCTCCGGCAAGGAATCGCACGACTACTTCCTGGCCGAGGGCTCGCTCACCTGGTGGGCGATCGGCGCCTCGCTGATCGCCTCGAACATCTCGGCCGAGCAGTTCATTGGCATGAGCGGCTCGGGCTTCCGGATCGGCATGGCCATCGCAGTCTACGAGCTGATGGCGGCCGCCACCCTGATCATCGTGGCGGTGTTCTTCATGCCGGTCTACCTGAAGAACCGCATCTACACCATGCCGCAGTTCCTGGAGCAGCGCTACGGGCCCAAAGTGGCGACCGTCATGGCCTGGTTCTGGCTGGTCCTGTACATCGTGGTGAACCTGACCGCCATCCTGTACCTGGGCGCGCTGGCCATCAACAGCATGGTCGGCATCGGCGTGCTGCCCTGCATGCTGTTCCTGGCGGTGTTCGCCACCATCATCACCCTGGGCGGCATGAAGGTGATCGGCTACACCGACGTGATCCAGGTGTTCTGCCTGGTGATCGGCGGCCTGGTCACCACCTGGATCGCGCTCGACCTGGTGGCGCGCCTGTCGGGCAACGAAGGCGCGATGGTCGGCGTGCGCGAGCTGTTCGAGCGCGCCGGTGGCCACTTCGACATGGTGCTCTCGCGCGACAACCCGAACTACATGGACCTGCCCGGCCTGTCGACCCTGATCGGCGGCATGTGGATCGTCAACCTGAGCTACTTCGGCTGCAACCAGTACATCACCCAGCGCGCCCTCGGCGCCAGCCTGCCGGTGGCGCGCAAGGGCCTGCTGTTCGCCGCCTTCCTCAAGCTCCTGATGCCGGTGATCGTGGTCCTGCCAGGCATCGCCGCCTATGCGCTCGACCAGGGCGGCATGCTGGGCGACTCGCTGCGCCCGGGCGGCGAACTCAATCCCGACCGCGCCTACCCCACCTTGCTGACCCTGCTGCCGGAAGGCCTGAAAGGCGTCGCCTTCGCCGCCCTGACCGCAGCCGTGGTGGCTTCCCTGGCCGGCAAGGCGAACAGCATCGCCACCATTTTCACCCTGGACATCTACCGCCCCAAGTTCCGCCCCGACGCCAGCGAGCGCCACATGGTCTGGATCGGCCGCATGACGGTGGTGGTCGCGATGGCGATCGCGGTGGCGATCGCGCCGCTGATGGGCATCGACAAGAAAGGCGGCTTCCAGTACATCCAGGAATACACCGGCTTCGTTTCGCCAGGCATCCTTGCCATGTTCCTGCTCGGCTTCTTCTGGCGCCGCACCACCGGCGCCGCCGCGATGTTCGCAGCCATCGCCAGCGTGGGCCTGTCGATCGTATTGAAATTCCTGCCGGACTTCGTCGACCTGTCCTTCCTGGCGCCGATCGGCTTCGCGGCCAACAACGGCAGCGGCGTCTACGAGATCCCGTTCCTGGACCGCACCCTGATCGTGTTCCTGATGATCGTGATCGGCATGGCCATCATCAGCCTGCTGGGCCGCCAGCCGGCATCGACGATCGTCAAGGTCGAGCGCAGCCTGTTCAAGGTGGAGCCGGGCTTCGCCTTCGGTTCGGCGGTGGTGTGCGCGATCCTGGTGATCATCTACGCGGCCTGGTGGTGACCTGAGGTAGTGAGCAGCCTCCGCCTGGTCCCGGGGCCGGAGGCTGCAGGAGTCAAGAATGTGATGCGATGGGCAGCGCGTGACAGAGTGAGTGTTTTGGACGCACGTCGGACTGCTATCATCGGCCATCAGTTGACTTGAGATGGCAAGCGATGATGAGTCTCCCGCAAAAACTTGGCACCGTAAAACGTCGTTGTGTCGTTCTGCTCTTCAACGCACTTGTCGTTCCGTTCGGTCATGCCTGCACGGTGCCACCAATGGAACAGGTGGTAACACCCGAGCAGCAAATGGCGATCGCGACCGATGTGTCCGTCGCCAGGGTCATCAGGGCAACTCCTTCTCCTCTTCCTGCTTCTGGCGGCCGCCCATCGGTGGAGTACGAATTCGAAGTCGAAGAGCGAATCCTCGGACCAGATGAGCCGCGCTTTGTCATTATCGGTGCGAGAGGAGAAACGCGCCCCCGACCTGGATCGACAGACCATAGCGACAAGGAGTTCTGGGAGCGTGGCGGAGGGCGCCTGTACAACGATTCCGACTGCGTGCTACGGCCCAACTTTACGGTCGGCGAGCGCTATCTGGTTTTTCGCGGGAACCCCGCTACCTGGCGTAGCTTCGAGCGTATCGAATCCGTCCGTGGCAAGCCAAACGCCGAAGACAAGTGGCTGGCGTATGTGAAAGCTAGCCTCGGCGGGCAGCACTGATGAACGTGCAATGTGCTCGAACTGCGTAACCCAGCGGACAACGAAAGCGGACGACATTTCGCCTGCCGCGCGCTCACGTCTCCTACTCGAGATGCGTTTACTGCTCCCGCCACGCATCCGGGTCTGGTTTGAAATCGTCGATAGTCACCTTACGCACCCCGAAGCGGACCTTGAAGCAGTAGCGATCAACCCGCAGGATTGTGTTCGCAGATGTAGCTGCAGACGTCCTTGCGGCGATCATCGCGTTCGTCGACGAGCTCCTGCTCCTGACTGGCCAGCTGTTCCAGTTTGCGCGGATCGGTTTCGTTCTTCTTTCTGTCGCGCACCTCGACCAGCTTGCGCTCGATCCGCTCCATCCCCTTGAATCCGTCCAGCTCATTGCAGGCCTTCAGGCATTCGCTCTTGGGCCGCTCCCTGGTCTGGGCCGAGGCAGTATGGGTGAACGCGCACGCCAGTGCGCAAAGGGCGAGAATCTTCTTCATATGCTTGCTTTCGTGGTCATAGACTGGTCTCGAAGCGCACCACGACACGCGCGTGATTCGTGTTCCAGGTCGACAGGCGGACGAGGCTGTCCCGCTCCAGGTATTCGTCGATGCGGGAGGTACGCCGGTGTAGCAGATTATCCAGGTTGAGCCGCAGGACCGTGGTCTTGCTGAGGCTCCAGCTCGCATTCAGGTTCAGCGTGCGTCGGTTCGATTCGTAGACGCGCTGCTTGGCACTGCTGCGTACCCAGTCATCGGGCAGGTAGCTGGCATCGAAACCCAGCTTCATCGGCAGCGACTGCAGTGAGTAGCTGCCACCCAGCTTGGCGCGCCAGGGCGACTGCCCTGGGATATGGTTGTCGGGGCCGGGCAGCTCGCTCAGCGTCGAATCGGCCAGGCCAATGCTGCCGCTCAGCTCCAGGTTCGCCAGCGTCGGCGAAAAATCCTTGCCCGCCAGGCGAGCTTCCAGGTCCAGGCCGCGCACCCGCGCTTGGCCCAGGTTGGCTTGGCGAGCCACGTAACGCGGAACGCTCGCCCAGGGCACCTCCACCAGCGCGACGTCCAGGCCGTTCTTGTCGCTGATGTCGCGTGTGTAGAATTCCAGGCTGACCTCGCTGTCGCGGCCGAAGCCGTGCGCATATGACAGGTTCAGGCCGAGCGAGCGCTCCGGCCGCAGGGCGGGATTGCCGCTGCTGTCGGCCAGGTCGATCCCATTGGCGCCGCACAAACCCACGGCCGGGCATGGCGCATACGGATTGATCGTGGGACGCAGCAGCATTTCGTCGAAGAAGGGCGTGCGGTAGCTGCGCGCCAGCGAGGCCCTGAGCTGGCGCTTGCGATTGCCGCCGATGCGGTGCGACACGTGCGCCGACGGCGACCACAGCTTGAATCGCGGACGGCTACTGGCCGGGCCCTCGACCAGCCGGTAGCGGCGCCGTTCGCCGGATGCGCCCAGGTTGACGGCCCAGCGGCGGTTGATCCGCCATTCGTCCTGGATGAACAGCCGTGCACTGGTCAAATGGGATCCCGTTTCCGGCCCCAGCACTGCCAGGCTGGGGTCTGGACGGCCGTCGACCAGGTCGGTGTAGCTGCTATCGCTGTCGTTGCGCGCGAACTTGGCGCCGGCGCTGATCCAGTGACCGTCCTCGGTGTCAAGCGCGTAGTCGAGGTCGAGGAAGTAGTTGCGCGTGCTGCGGTCCTGCTCATGCACACGTTGGCGCGGGCCGCCCGGCGACCACAGCTCGTCCCTGCGCAGTCGGCTGTCCGAGCGCGAGCCGCTCGCGACCAGCTTGAGGGCCAGGCTGCTGTCCGTGTCGATCCTCCAGTTCCACAGCAAGGGCAGGTTCAGATTGTTCGTCGGTGTCTTGCTGGTCTGGTTTGCCGATGCGCTGAGGCCTGTCATCCAGCGCCGTTGTTCATCGCTGTGATTGTCGGAGCTGTAGCGGGCAACCTCCGGGCTGAAGGTGAGCGTATGATCGGCATCCAGGGTCCAGACCAGCACGCTGTTCGCATTGAGCGACTCTAACAGGCCCGGGATATGGGCCTGGCCGTCGTACTCGCGGACCGCACCCCTTCCCGGTCGTTCGCTGGTCTGGACATATTCACTGTGCGCGCTGGACAAGCGGCGCCACCGCGACAGCGTGAAGGTATGGCTGAACGAGCCATCGCTCACGCCGGTGGCCGTCCAGGTCAAGTCCATGCCCTTCTTGCCACCCTCGGTCCGCACATTGCCGTGCAAGCGGGACGAGGTCTTGCGCTGCTTTTTTCGCAGGACGATGTTGATGGTGCCCGCAATCCCGAACGGTCCGGTGGCGGCAGTGGTGGTCTTGACGATCTCAATGCGCTCGACGCGCACGAGGTCGATGTTCATGGTGTCGCCCGCCGGAGCCTGGCCGTCCACCAGCACCTGGGTGTAGCCGGGCAGGCCGAGCAGGCCGATGCGGCCGCTCTTGTCGACGCTGATGGCGGGCTCACGACGGAGCAGTTCGCCGGTGTTCTGCAGGCCGCTGTCGGCGATCTTCTTCTGACCGATGATGATCTTCCCGGCGACAAAATCCTGGCTTGTTTCGACGTCGGTCCGGGCGCCACTGACGACTACCTTCTGGGCTGGCGCAGACGCTTCGATCTGGGCATGGGCGCAGGCTCCGTAGACGGCTAACAGGCAGGCGAAGTGACGGTGCATCCGAGAAAATTCAATAGCAAACCAATCGATCTTACCAATAAAGGTTTGCTGAATATCCTTTAAATGTCACCAAGCACGATCAGTCCGCCACCGGCTCCCCGAAATCCGGCGACCCATCCGCCTTCCAGCGAATCACCTGCGCCCGCGTATGCCGGTTCGGATCCCGCAGCGGCTCCCCCACGATATCGCGGTAATTGCGCGCATGGTAGACCAGGATGTCGGTCTTCCCGTCCGGCGTTGTCGTGAAGCTATTGTGCCCCGGCCCGTACTGTCCGTTGGCCGCGCTGCTGCGCATCACCGGCACGGGCGACTTGGTCCACGCGCGCGCATCCAGCAGGTCGGCATCCGCCGGCGCGCTGAGCAGGCCGAGCGCGTAGTTGGCGTCGGTCGCGCTGGCCGAATAGGTCATCCATACCCTGCCGTTCTTCACCAGGAAAGAGGACGCCTCGTTGACCTCATGGCCGATCTTCTCCCACGCGTACTCCGGCCGCGTGAGCAGCACCGCCGGCTGGCGGATCGCCAGCGGCCCGTCCATCTTGGCCAGGTAGATGTTGGTGCCCTTGCTGCCGTCGGGTGCGCGCTGGGTCCAGCTCAGGTAGCGCTGCCCGCGGTGCTCGAAGGTGGTGGCGTCGAGCGAGAAGCTCTCCCAGCCGGTCTTGAGCTGGCCGCGCTCCAGCCACTCCCCTTCGAGCGGATTGGCGGACGCGTTCTCGAGCACGTACAGGCGGATTTCCCAGATCTTGTCGGCGCGTCCGGCGGTGAAATAGATGTACCACTTGCCGTCGATGCGGTGCATCTCGGGCGCCCAGATGTGCGCGCCCATCTCGCCGCTGGCGTGCTTGCGCCACACCACCTTGGCGTCGGCGGCGCCCAGCTCGTTCAGGCTGCGCGCGCGGCGCACCTCGATGCGGTCGTATTCGGGCACCGTGGCGGTGTAGTAGTACCAGCCATCCGGCTGCAGGGTGACGTGGGGATCGGCGCGCTGGCGCACCAGCGGGTTGGCGAAGCTGATTTCCGCGGCGGCGATCGGCTGGATGGCGAGCAGCGCCAGCATGGCGGCGGCGAAAACGGCAGGACGGTTCATCAGGACCTCGGCAAGTAAAAAAGCCAGTCATCGCGAGATGACTGGCAAATCGGGGCGCGTAGCCCGGAACAGGAGTCGTTACAAGGCGATCACAGCTTCATCGACACCGTGAAGTAGTAGCGGCGGCCCGCCCAGGCCAGCTCGTTCAGGCGGAAGCTGTCGCCGGCGTCGAGGCGCTTCACTTCGTCGGTCAGGTTCTTGCCTTCCAGCGCGAAGGTGATGTTGTCGTTGTAGCGATACTGGATCTTCGCATCCAGGTAGCCGGTCGCCGCTTCGAACACCGGGTTGCCCGAGACGTCGTTACCGCCGGTGAAGAAGCGGTCGCGGTAGCTGTAGGCCAGGCGCGCATTGATCGGACCCTTGTCGTACCACAGCGACAGGTTGTACGCGTTCTTCGACATGCCCGGGTAAGGCAGCACGGTGTTGTCGAGGACGTTCAGGCGCTCGGTGCCGGCCGCATACTTGTAGTCCATGCGGGTGTAGTTGGCGTCGACGCCGAAGCCGTTCAGCCAGCCCGGCAGGAAGGTCAGCGCGGTACGGCCGGCGATCTCGACACCCTTGGTGGTGGCGCCCTCGCCGTTCACGGCCTGGGTGACGTCGAACAGCTCACCGTTCTTGAACAGGTCCACGCCGCGGGTCAGCACGCGCTCCATCACGTAGCTGGTGATGTCCTTCTTGAAGAAGGCCACGGACAGCTGGCTGTCGGCGCCCGGATAGTACTCGATGCTCAGGTCGGTATTGGTCGAGCGGTAAGGCTTCAGGTCCGGATTGCCGGCGCTGCAGTCGTCGGTGCCGTCGCCGCCGAAGGCCGGATCGCCGCTGCCGCGGATGCAGGTGGCGTTCGGGGCCAGCAGGTCCATCCGCGGACGCGCCATGGCCTTCGACCAGCCGACGCGGGTCACCAGCTTGTTGTCGATCAGCCAGGCCGCGCCGTTAAAGCTCGGCAGCACGTCGTTGTAGGTGTTCTCGACGGTCGCCACCGAGTTGCTGAGGACGATGTCGCTGAAGGTCGTGCCTCCCGCATTCGGCGTACGCACCGAATAGCGCGCCAGGCCGGTCGAACGGTCGCGGGTGCGGGTATAGCGCACACCGACGTTGCCTTCGACTTCCTTGCCCAGTACCTGGGTGGCGTAGTCCAGGCGCAGGTAGGTCGCGGCAATGCGCTCGTCGATCATGAAGGCCGGGATCTGCGGGTACATGTTGCCGTCGCTGCCAGGCGCGTTGCGCAGGTAGGCGTGGTTGAAGCTCGAGGTGTCGAAGAACTGGGTCGCGTTGGCGTAGACCGGCGACATCCAGTTGCCCGGCAGGCCGGAGACCTTGTCGTAGCCGTCGAAGAAGGTGCCGGGCGAACGGCCCTGCACCGCGGTGACCAGGGCGGCCATCTGGGCCGCGTTCAGGTAGCGGGTGGCGAAGCCCGAGTTGATGAAGGTCTGGGTATCGTTCGGACGCTGCGCCGAGCCGGTGTAGAGCGGATCGTAGACCGCGGTCTGGTTGACGTTGGCGCCGCGCACGTTGATGTCGTCGGCGGTCGAGCTCAGGTTGGCGCCGTTGCTGGCCAGGTAGCCGCCGCCGTTGAACTGCTCGGAGGAGGACTTGCGCGCCTGGGCGCCGAACCAGACCTTGTTGAAGAACGGCGTGTCGAGCTTGTACTTGAAGTCGATCTTGGCCTGGTGTTCCTTGTTCTCGGTTTCGCTCGGACGGTACTGGAGCTGGGCCTGGACATAGGATGCAGGATTGTCCGGGCTGTAGCCCGCCGGGAAGGTGAAGCGCGGAATGCTGTCCGGCCCGAGCGCCACCTTCAGGCCGGGCGCATTCTGGGTCAGCACGATGCTGTTGCTGTCGCTGTCGTACAGCGACTTCGAGGTGCCGAGCAGGCCGGTCACTTCGAGGCGGTCGCGCTTGAAGCTGAAGCCCGACGACAGGTAGCGCGAGTCGATGTCGAGCTGGAAGTCGCGCGCCGAGGTGCTGAAGGCGCCCTGCCCGCCCACGCCTGCGCCGAACAGGCAGGAGCCGACGACGTATTCGGTCACGTGGTGGTTGCTGACCACCATGCCCGGGGTCGCGCTGGTCGGCGCGGTGCAGGCGCCGGCGGCGGTCGGCACGCCGTTGGCGCCGTAGACCGGAGCGCGGCCGGTATTGGCCAGGCGGCCTGCGTTGGCGAAATCGGTGCCGAAGTTGCGGTCGTTCAGGCGCTGCCGCTGGGTATTGGCCTGGTAGGTCGCATACGCATTGAATTCCTTGCTGAACGCGTACTGGGCGGTGACCTCGCCCGAGGAGCGCTTGTGGTCGCGGGTCCAGAGGCCGTAGCGGGCGATGCCCGGCGAATAGTCGAACCACTGGCTGCGGCAGGCGGTCTGCTGCGCGGCGGTGAGGCCCGAGGTGGCGCAGGCGGCGGCGCTACCTACGGCCGCGACCTTCGGGTCGATGCTGTTGACGGTCTTTTCCGGCGAGTTGTCCCAGTCCTGCAGGAAGCGCCACGAGGTGTTGCGGGCGTAGTCGTTCTGGGTCAGCACCTTGTCGTAGACGAAGTTGGCCATCAGGCCCAGCTTGCCGTCGAAGTACTTGTCGGCCATGTACAGGTTGCCGCGCGGCTGGACGCCGCCGCGCGAGGTCGAGTGCTCGGCCGCGATGCTGGTGCCGATGGTCGGCTTCTTGAAGTCGAGCGGCTTGCGGGTGGTGATCTGCACGGTGCCGCCCACGCCGCCTTCGGTCATGTCGGCGGTCAGGCCCTTGTAGACGTCGATCGAACCGATCAGCTCAGAGGCCAGCTCGCGCAGCTCGGCGCCGCGGCCGGCGCCGCCATTGGTGCCGAGCACCGACATGCCGTTGACTTCGACGCGGTTCAGGTCCGGCTCGACGCCGCGGATCGCCACCTGGGTGCCTTCGCCGAAATCGCGCGACAGCTGCACGCCGGTCACGCGCGACAGCGCTTCGCCCACGTTCTTGTCGGGGAACTGGCCGATGTCTTCGGCCACGATCGAATCCGACACGGTGCCGGCGTTCTTCTTGCGGGTGATGGCGGAGGCCACCGACTGGCGGGTGCCGGCGATGTGGACGACCTGCGGCGCGGGCGCCGCGTCGCCGGCGCTACCGGAAGCGGTCGCGCCGGCGCCGGACTGGCCCTGGGCGGTCGAGGTGGAAGCGGATGCGGCAGGCGCGGCCTGTGCTTGCGCGGTTTCCTGCGCCAGCGCGGCTTGTGCCGCCAGGAGGGCGATCACTGCGGCGACTGCACGGGCGCAGCGGGTCGGATGCAGCACGGAGGTGCTGGTCATGGCTTGATTCATCGATGTCTCCATGGGCTCTGTAGTTTGAAATACGGCTTGGCCTTGAAAACATTCTATGTGCGCAGGGTCGAGTTAATCCATTCAGGGTCGAAAGAATCACCGAACTGATCGAAATGGCAAAATTGCATCGGCAACCGATCAATACGGTGATTGTTTCGGATCCGCGTCCCGTAAACGAAAATGGCCGCCGCAAGTGCGGCGGCCATTGGCCTTACTACCCTACGAGATGATCAGCCGCCGAACTTGAAGTTCAGGCCCGCCATGTAGGTGCTGCCCGCGTACGAGTCGGTGTACACGTTCGGGGTGCCATCCGCGAACACCGAGTAGCCGCCGGTGTTGGAACCGGTGTGGGTCTTGCCCAGGTTGCGCCCTTCCAGGAAGAACTCGATGTTCTTGTTGAAGCGGTACGCGATCTTGGCGTCCACGTAGCGGGTGCCGAGGCGGAACAGCGGCGCACCCGGGCTGTAGGTCGGGAAGCGCACGTTGGTCATGCCGACCACCGGGTAGTTGTTCACCGAGTTGGTGTTGCAGCCCGAAGTGCACGAGAAGGTATCCGCCTTCACCTGCAGGCCGACGCGCATCGAGAGGGCGCCGTCGTCGTACCACACCGAGGCGTTCCACGAGTGGCGCGGCTCGCCGGCCACCGGCAGCAGCTCGCCGGTGATCAGGTCGCGCAGGCCGCCGCCGTTCAGGGTCGCCTTGTTGCGGGTGTAGTTCGCGTCCACGCCGGTATAGCGCAGGTACCACGGCAGGACCGTGAAGGCGACCTTGGCCGAGACCTCGAAGCCCTTGCGGGTGAACGGGATCTGGTTGGTCCAGCGGCGCTGGGTGAACACCAGGTCAGACAGCGGCTTGCCGGTCTGCGGGTCGACAGCGTCGGAGCCGGCGAACGGCTTGATGTCGTCGACGGTCTCGATCAGGGTAGGCGCGCCGGTCACGCCTTCCTGCTTGTAGACAGCGCCGGCCAGCATGATGTCGCGGTTGGCATACCATTCCAGCGACAGGTTCTGGTTGTGGTTGGTCAGCGGCTTGATCTCCGGGTTGCCCATGACGTCGGTGCAGCGCATCGCGGTTTCGTTGCCCTCGGAATCGAGGTCGACCAGCTTGCGGCCGTCGTATTCGCAGGTGCCGTTCGGGATCAGGCGGCCGGCGGCCGGACGGGCGATGGTCTTGCCCCAGTTGTAGCGCAGGACCAGCTTGTCCGGGATCAGCCAGGTGTTCAGGTTGGCCGACGGCAGGTAGTCGGTGGTGGTCGCATTGATCGCGGTGTCCTTGCGGTACACGCGAGTGCTGATGCCGTTCACGTTGTTCGGGTCGAGCGGATTGTAGGCCGCGGTCGGCACGATCGAGCGGAAGGTCAGCTGGCCGCTGCCAATCACCTTGGTGCGCACGGCGCGCACGCCGACGTTGCCGTCGAAGACGATGCCGAAGGGCAGAGAACGCTGGGTGAACGGCAGGCGGTCGACCTCGAAGTTGGCCATCATGTAGCCCGCATCGACGGTTTCCACGATCGAGTTCACCGGCTGCTTGTACATCTGGCCGTCGCTGCCGATGCACTCCTTGATGCAGTCGAGGTTGTAGTTCGGCACGCCCAGCAGCGCGTAGACCTTGTCGATATCGAATTCGGTCCAGCCGTTGGTCAGGGTGCCTGGACGGTCCGGATCGCCCGCATAGAACTGCGCGGTCGGCTCCTTGGTGTAGCCCTGGTTGAACAGCGCGCGGTACTGGTCCGGCGAGATCACGATCGTGCCCTGGCGCGCGTTGCGCGGGTCGGTGCTCGGGTTGTAGCCGTACTGGCAGGGGCGGCCGCCCGGCGCCAGCGAACCCGGCGTGTTCTCGCACACCTGGAAGGTGGTGCGCAGGTTGTTGGTGGAGACGTAGATGCCCGGGATGTAGCCGGCCGTGCCGAAGGTGCCGACGGCGTCCTGCACCGTCGGGCCGCCGGTGCCCCAGTGGTCGTAGCCGCTCTTGCGGCGGCTGTAGCCGACCTTGATCGAGGGGACGAAGGGGATGTACTCGTCGGTGTACACATCCAGGTCCAGCTTGGCCGTTTTCTCGAACGACTCGTTGATGCGCGGGTTCTGGAACGCCAGGGTGGTGGCGCCGTTCACGCGCGGCAGCTGGGCCGCGGTATAGGCCGGTGCGCCCGGGGTGGTGAAGCTCGGTGCGACCGCGGCCGTCGCAGCCTGGTTGGCGAGCGTCAGCCAGCTGTTCGGGTTGCTCAGGTCCACCGAGCCAGCCGCCGTATAGTTCCAGATGCCGTTCGGCAGCACGGTGGCTTTGGTGGCGCCGAGGTAGGCGCTCTGGCCCATGCGCTTTTCGTAGCGGTAGAAATCGGACTTCGAATCGCCGATCAGGAACTCGGCGCGCACGATGCCCTTCTTGTAGGTACCGCCGGCCTGGGTATAGCTGGACTTGGTGCCGGTGGTGATCGTGGTGTTGTCGACGCCGTAGACGCCGTCCGAGAACTCGAAGCCGGTCACGTGGTGGTTGCCGTCGACGGTCACCGAGTTCGGGTTGACGTTGGACACCGCGCCGTTCAGGGCGCCGGTGCTGCGGTAGGTCAGCTCGCCCGGATAGAGGTAGTAGCCGGAGGCCGGGTTCAGGGCGCGGGTGCCCCAGGCGCCGTTGGCCAGCTGGGTGGTCGAGATGGTGTCGACGAAGGGTGCGCCACTGAAGCCGTTCGGTCCGCGCACGGTGGCCGGATTCACGGCGACGCCGCCGTAGCCGAGGTTGGTGCTGTAGGAGATGACGTCGCCCTTGCTGCGGCTATGCTTGGCATAGACGGTGAGCGCATCGTTGACCTTGAAGTCGAGACGGATGTCGCCGCTGGTGCGGTCGTCGTTCCAGCGGTTGACGAAGTAGCGGGTATTGCTCGGCACCCAGTCGTTCCACTGGCCCAGGCAGCTCAGCAGCGCCAGCTGGGTGATGTTCTGGGCATTGGTGCGGCCGTTGTTGCCGGTGCTGAGCTGGCTGGCCACGTTGGCCGGCAGCAGCGGGAATTTCTGGTAGCACTCGGCCTTGGTCTTGGCCGCGGCCGAACCTTCCAGCACGTCCTTCGGCGTCATGCTGGTCCAGTTGCCCATCGCCGCATTGCTGTACGGGACCGTGTAGAACGGCGTGGTCGAGGCCGCGTCGTTCAGGTTCAGGGTATCGGGGCGCAGCGCGACCGTCTTCTCCGGCGAATTGTCGAAGTCCATCGGACGGTACTGGCCGACCACGCCGCTGTTGCCGCCCTGGTTGATCGAGTGGGCTTCCTGGTTGACCTTGCTCTTCGAGAGGTTGACCAGCACGCCCAGGCGGTCGTTCATGAACTTCTTGGCGCCGATCAGGTTGAGGTTGGGGTTCTTTTTCTTGTTGAGCGAATTCTGCTGGGCCGCCACGCGGAAGGACAGGTAGTCCTTCTTGAAGTCGAGGCCGTTGCGGGTCTGGATGCGCACGCCGCCGCCGAGCGAGCCTTCGGTCATGTCGGCGGTCGAGCCCTTGACCACGTCCACGCTCTTGATCAGGTCCGAGGAGAGCTGGCGCATCTCGACCGCGCGTCCGCCCGAGGTGTCGGCGCCGGCACTGATGCCGCCCAACATGTCGGCGCCGCCGGCCTGCTGCACACCCATGCCGTCCAGTTCCACGCGGGTCAGTTCCGGGCCGTTGCCGCGGATCGAGACGCTGATGCCCTCGCCGAATTCGCCGCGGTCGACCGCCACGCCGGCGATGCGCGAGATCGCATCCGCCACGTTACGGTCCGGGAAAGCGCCGACGTCTTCGGCGATGATCGAATCCTGCGCGGTGGCGGCGTTCTTCTTGCGTGCGATCGCGCTGCGCTGCGACTCGCGCGAGCCGACCACCAGCACCGTCTCGACAGCGCCATCCGCCGCGGCTACCGCCGTGGATGAGGTCGACGATGCCTGCGACGTCGCCGCCTGCTGCGCGTATGCGCCAGTCGCGACCAGCGAAGCCAGTGCCATGGCGACTGCCTGACTGATACGGTTTACGGGGAACCCATGCTTGGTATACGGTGCCATCTCTCCTCCTTGTTGTCTGTCTTATGTGATCGTTGTGCTCAACGATGAACGCAGTCGATTGTTATTGAATGAAATCAATACAACAACCGGCTTCGAACTAATTGCGCCAAACACTCATGGGCTTGAGCGGTTGGTGCGAAATCGCCACATCTGCCGATGGCGACTGATGCCGTTTATGACATCGCAAGGCCGCGCCAGGTTATCGCTCGATCGCGATCGCATGCCTCAGCTCCGGTAATCGACCGGCAGCAGCAGCTCCGGGTAGCGCTCGCGCAGCGCGTCGATCGCGTTCAGGGTGCCGGACAGGTGGGTGCGCACGCTGCGCTGCGCGCCCTCGGCGTCGCCGCGCGCGATGCGCTCCGCGATCTCGGCGTGCTGCGCCAGGATCGAACGCGCCTTGCCGTTCATCGGCAGGTGCAGGCGGCGCAGGCGGTCCAGGTTGCCGCTGCGGCTGCGGGCCAGCGCCCACAGGTCGGGAATCGCCGCCGCGTCGTACATGACGCGATGGAACTCCATGTCCACCGCCGTGAAGCCCGCCAGGTCGCCCGCTTCCAGGCAGGCGCGCTGGCGCGCGACCAGGCCTTGCAGCGCGCGCCCGAGTGCGGCATCGCCGCGCTGCGCCAGCGTATGCACCATTTCCAGCTCCACCGACAGGCGCAGGAAGTGGGCCTGGCGCGCCTGCGCCAGGTCGATCCGGCGCACCTGCGTCTGGTGCTGCGGATAGATGTCGACCAGGTGTTCTTCCTCCAGGCGCAGCAGCGCCTCGCGCACCGGGCTGAGCGACAGCCCGTAGTACTCGCACAGCTGCGGGCGCGGCAGCACGGTGCCCGGCCCGACCGCCAGGCTGACGATCAGCTCGCGCAGGTGCTCGAACACCTGGACCGTCGCGTTGCGCGAGCGGTCGAGGCGAAACGGAATACCGACAAGATTCATCGAAGCTCCCCCGCAATCAGGATTCCGGGAATTCGTAGAACTCGGCTTCGACGATGGCCAACGCGGTGCGCGCAACGCGCTGGGCGCCGGTGTCGGTATTGGCCTGGTTCGCCACCTCGGTGAGCTGGATCGCGCCCGCGTCGTCGGCCTGGCCGTCGAGCGCGATGCGCACCTGGCTGCCCCGGTGTGGCTTGAGCGGCAGCGTGACGTAGCCGAGGCTCGTCAAGGTGGTGCCGCGCCAGACCTCGACGCCGTCCACGAACACGCGCAGCGGATAGCTGCGCTCGCGCCAGCCGGCCAGCTTGAGCGTCACTTCGCGCAGCAGCGCGGGTCGCGCCAGCCGGTAGGTGATGTCCGCCGCTTCGCCGGTCTTGCTGGTCCAGTTGGTGGTTTCGTCGTCGTCGAAGGAGTGCACGGCCTGCTCGCCGTTGCTGGCGGCTTGCGCGGAGGCCACCGGCACCGCAATGCGCGAGACCGTGAAGGACGCCGTAGCCGGTGTCGGCCCACGGTCCAGGCGCAGCGGCGGCGGCGCCGGCAGCGCGGCCAGGCCACCCTCCACCGTGACCGCTTTGGAGGCGAAGCTCAGCGTTGCCGGCGCCAGGCCATCGGCGCGGGCGCGCAGGGTGATTTTTCCCGGCTGCGTGGTACTGCGCACCAAGACCCGGTTCACGCCGCCCTCGACCGGCAGCGAGCGCGCCAGCACGTGGTTGCCTGGCCCCTGCGCGATGCCGCCACGCCATTCGGCCGGGCCATCCAGTTCGAAGTGCACGGTGTCGAGCGCCACCGGGTTGCGGCGGCCCTGGGCATCGACCGCCTCGACCTGCACCAGCGCCAGGTCGGCGCCGTCGGCGCGCAGGCCGTGCGGCGAGGGGATGTTCTTCAGGCGCAGCGCCACCGGCTTGCCTGCCGTTGCCAGGCGTGTCTCGCACACCTGCCTGCCCTTAGCGTCATAGCCGACCGCCTTCAGCTCGCCCTCTTCCCAGGCCACCTGGTCGAAGGTGAACAGGAAGCGTTCGCTTTGGCGTGCGCTGCCGACCTCCTTGCCGTTCAGGGTGAGCTTGACCGTCTCGGCGCTCGAGATCACGTGCACCGGCTTCACCGTGCCGGGCGCGTAGTTCCAGTGGCCGACGATGTGGGCGCGCGGGCGCTCGACGTCGACCCAGCCGTCCCACATCACCTGGTGCGCATAGAAGGCGTCCTTCGGGATGCGCATGGCGTCGACTTCGCCGCTGCGGCGGTAGTTCTCGGCGCCGCGGTGGTGGGTATTACTGTCCGAGAAGATGATGTTGACGCCGCCGCTCGAGACGCGCGTGCCGGTGCCCGGACGCTCGCGCCAGTAGTCGTACCAGCGGCGCACGGTCTCGATCGCGAAGCTGTCCTGGTTGTGGTTATAGGACGGCGCCGGCTGGCCCTTGTGCGGCGGGCCGTCGCCGTTCTTGTGGAAGGGTGGACTGAGTTCGTCCCAGAACTTGCGCGCGCCCTCGTCGCGGGCATATTCCATGGCCCACATCGGCATGCGCGCGCTCTTATTGATGTACAACATCTCGCCGCCGTACTCGGACACCTGCTGCAGCGCGGTGCTCAGCATCTCGCGGCTGCCGGCGGCGCGTCCGCCATGCGGATCGAAGCGGTCGCGCAGCGCATTCATCTCCAGCTGGTGCTCGGCGCTCACGCCCTTGTTGCCGGACTCGTAGAACAGGATGCTCGGATTGTTGCGGTAGTAGACGATGGCGTCGCGCATGGTCTCCACGCGCTGGCCCCAGCGGCGCCCGTCGACATCCTTCTCGGAATCGCCGGCGGGCATGGCCTGCATCAGGCCGATGCGGTCGAGCGACTCCACGTCCTGCTTCCACGGCGCGATGTGCATCCAGCGGATCAGGTTGGCGTTGCTCTCGAGGGCCAGGCCATTGCTGTAGTCGCTCAGCCAGGCCGGCACCGACAGGCCGATCGCCGGCCATTCGTTCGAGGTGCGCTGGGCGTAGCCCTTCATCTGCAGCACGCGGTCGTTCAGCTTGATCACGCCATTGCCGAATTCGGTCTTGCGGAAACCCGTGCGGGTGATGACGCGGTCGAGCGGCCTGCCGTCGACCTTCAGGGTGGTGAGCACGTCGTACAGGTAGCCGTAGCCCCAGCTCCAGAAATGCAGCCCCCTTACTTGCGCGCTGGCCTTGGCCACCGTGGTGGCGCCGGGCGCCAGGGTTTGTGTAGGCGCGGCGAAGCGCGCCACCGTCTTGCCGTCCTTGTCGCGCACTTCGACCTCGTAGGTGAAGCTGCGCGCCTGCTGCCCGTCATTGCGCACCTCGGATTCGGCGGCGATGGTGGCCGTGCGTCCGGCGATGTCGAAGTCGCGCGCATAGACGTAGACCCCGGTGGTGCCCAGGTTCGAATACAGCGGCAGGGTCTGGTACAGCGGCTCGGTCACGTGCAGGCGCACGTTCTTCGGCAGGCCGCCGTAGTTGGCGTTGAAGTTGCGGTCGGCCCACTGGTAGCGCTGGAGGGTAGCCTGCTCCTTGTAGTCCCAGCGGTTATCGGTGCGCACCGCGATCACGTTCTCGCCCTTCACCAGGGCGCCGCCGATCTCGAAGCCGAAGGCGGTGACGCCGTTCTCGTGCAGGCCGATGCGGCGGCCGTTGACGAACACTTCCGCCGCCTGGCGCGCCCCCTCGAACTCGAGGAAGACCTTCTGGCCCGGCTTGAGGTCCTTGACGCTGAAGCGCTTGCGATACCAGGCGATACCAGTCGAGTGGTCGACGATGTCCTTGGCAAAGGCGTCGTCCTCGTTCCAGGCGCGCGGCAGGGTGACGGGCTTCCAGGCCTTGTCGTCGAAGCCGGCCTGGGACGCGCCCGCCGGGTCGCCGACCATCAGCTTCCAGCCGGGATTGAAGTCGTACTGGGCACGCTCGGCATGGGCCGGGGCGGCCGCGAGGAAGGCGACCAGCGCAAAGGCGGACAGGTTCAAGGGAGCGGAACGGAACATCGAGGGTCTCCGAGATGGGAACAGGACGGCCTCGCCGGGCCGCTGAGCTAATATATTAGTAGCTTAGCGTGCTATTGTTCAGCATTTGCAGAATTACTCAAGATCGTGAGCGTTCGCTGACCGAACGTTGACACCCGCCGCGAATGCGCCGGTAATGGCGCATCCGTTTCAACCAGTCCTATAAGGCCATGAGCACCATGAGCAAACCATTCAAACGCATCCTCTTCACCGGCGCCGGCGGCAACCTGGGGCGCCGCCTGCGCGAACGCCTGCACGAATTCGCCGACATCGTGCGCCTGGCCGACGTCGCCGACATCGGACCCGCGGGCCCGGGCGAGGAAGTGGTGCAGTGCGACCTGGCCGACCGCGACCAGGTCATGCGCATGTGCGAAGGCGTGGACGCGATCCTGCACTTCGGCGGCGTCTCGACCGAAGTCGAATTCGCACCCATCATGCAGGCCAACATCCTCGGCATGGTCAACCTGTACGAAGCCGTGCACAAGCTGGGCATCCGGCGCGTGGTCTTCGCCAGCAGCAACCACACCATGGGCATGTACCAGACCAGCGAACGGGTCGACGCCGGCATGCTGCCGCGTGCCGACGGCTACTACGGCCTGTCCAAGGTCTGGGGCGAGAACCTGTCGCGCTACTACTGGGACCGATTCGGCATCGAGACCGTGTGCATGCGCATCGGCTTCTGCTTCCCGGAACCCGGCACCCACCGCCAGATGGTCACCTGGCTCAGCCTGGACGACCTGGTCGAACTGCTGCGCCGTTCCCTGGTCACGCCACGGGTCGGCCACACCATCGCCTTCGGCGTTTCAAGCAACCCGGGCAGCTGGTGGGACGACCGCCATTCGCGCCACCTGGCCTTCGTCGCAAAAGACAGCTCGGCGCGGTTCCTCGACAAGCTGCCTACCGAGGTGACGTACCCGGCGCCGGACGACCTCACCACCTTCCTGCAAGGTGGCCCCTTCCTGAACATCGGACCGAAGTACCCGTCATGAGATCCCCTCATGCCCGCGCGGCCGGCCTGGTCGCGTTCCTGCTGGTGGCCCTACCCGCCGGCGCCGAGGTGCGCCTGCCCAGCGTCCTGTCCGACCACATGGTGCTGCAACGCGCGGCCTGGGTGCCGGTGTGGGGCTGGGCGGCGCCGAACGAGGCGGTATCGGTGCGCTTCGGGAACCAGACGCTCGGCACGGTCGCCGATAGCGACGGGCGCTGGCGCCTCCACCTCGACCTGAGCCAGGCGCCGTCGACGCCAGGCGTGCTGTCGGTGCGCGGCGCCGGCAAGGAGATCGTCGTCAAGGACGTGCTGGTCGGCGAAGTGTGGCTGGCCTCGGGCCAGTCGAACATGGAAAAGCCCTTCGGCGAAAAGAAGGGCCAGCTGCCCACCTTCGGCTCCGAGGAAGCGCTCGCCGGCGCCGAGCAGCCCGAGATCCGCCTGTTCAAGGTGGCCAGGCTCAAGGCCGCCCAGCTGGGCGAGGACGTCAGCGGCGCCTGGGTGCGCAGCACGCCTGCCGCACTCATCTCGACCCAGTTCTCGGCGGCCGCCTACAGCTTCGGACGCCGCATCAAGGAGGAGCTGGGCACGCCCGTGGGCCTGATCGACGCCACCTGGGGCGGCACCCGCATCGAATCGTGGACGCCTCCGGACCTGCTCGGGCAGGTCGACTTGCCGCCCGCGGTCAAGGACAAGCCGGCCTCGCTGTACAACGGCATGATCGCCGGCCTGGCGCCCGTCAAGCTCAAGGGCGCGCTCTGGTACCAGGGCGAATCGAACATCCTCCACACTGACGACGGTCCCGCCTACACGGCGAAGATGGAAGCGATGATCCGGGGCTGGCGCCGCGCCTTCGGGCAGGATCTGCCCTTCTACTACGTGCAGCTGGCGCCGCACCTGTATTCCGTGGTGCGCAAGGACCAGGGTGTCGGCGGCCCGGAATCGCTGCCGCGCCTGCGCGAGGCCCAGCTTGATGCGCTGCGCATTCCGAATACCGGCATGATCGTCACCACCGACCTGGCCGACGACCTGCGCGACATCCATCCGCGCGACAAGCAGAGCGTCGGGCTGCGCCTGGCCAACCTGGCGCTGGCCGAGAGTTACGAGCGGCCGGGTATCGTGCCCTATGGCCCGACCTACCGCGCGATCCGCTTCGCCGGCAGACAGGCGATCCTCAGTTTCGACCATGCGCAGGGGCTGGCTGCCCGCGACGGCAAGCCGCTCGACTGGTTCGAGATCGCCGGCAGCGATGGCCGCTACCATCCCGCAAGGGCCACGATCCGGGACGGCGAGGTGCTCGTCGACAGCCCGCTCGTGAGCGAACCGAAGTTCGTACGCTTCGGCTGGCATGAGGCGGCCACGCCCAACCTGGTCAACGGCGCCGGCCTGCCGGCCGTCCCCTTCCGTTCGGAACACCCGATTCCGAAGAATCCCCCGCGGATATAAGAAAAGCGGCGCATCGCGCCGCTTTTCTCATCGCAGCATGCAAGGCCGCTTGTTATCGAACTTCCAGCCCGGAATCAGGAACTGCATGGCCGCCGCGTCGTCGCGCGCGCCCAGGCCCATGTTCCTGTAGGCCTGGTGCGCGGCCGCCAAGGCATCTTCGTCCAGCTCGATGCCCAGGCCCGGCCGGGCCGGCACCTTGACCTCGCCGCCTTCGATCCTGAGCGGCTCCCTGGTCAGGCGCTGGCCGTCCTGCCAGATCCAGTGGGTGTCGATCGCCGTCACCCTGCCCGGCGCCGCCGCGCCGACGTGGGTGAACATCGCCAGCGAGATGTCGAAGTGGTTGTTCGAGTGCGAACCCCAGGTCAGGCCGAACATCTCGCACAGCTGGGCCACGCGCACCGAGCCCTGCATGGTCCAGAAATGCGGGTCGGCCAGCGGGATATCGACCGACTGCAGCTGGATCGAGTGGGCCATCTGGCGCCAGTCGGTGGCGACCATGTTGGTGGCCGTCTTCAAGCCGGTGGCGCGGCGGAACTCGGCCATCACTTCGCGGCCCGAGAAGCCGTTCTCGGCGCCGCAGGGGTCTTCGGCATAGGCCAGCACATCGTGCTTGTCGCGGCACAGGCGTACCGCTTCCTCCAGCGACCAGGCGCCGTTCGGGTCGAGCGTGACGCGCGCCTGGGGGAAGCGTTCGTGCAGGGCCACGGCCGCTTCCATTTCCTCGTCGCCGCAGAAGACGCCGCCCTTGAGCTTGAAGTCCTGGAAGCCGTAGCGCGCCTGCGCCGCTTCGGCCAGCGCCACCACCGCCTCCGGGGTCAGTGCCGCTTCGTTGCGCAGCCTGAACCAGGCATCGTCCGCACCCTCTTCGCTGCGGTAGGGCAGCCCGGTGCGCTGGCGCTCGCCGACGTAGAACAGGTAGCCCAGCATCGGCACCGCGGCGCGCTGCTGGCCCTCGCCCAGCAGGGCTGCCACCGGCACGTTCATGAACTGGCCCAGCAGGTCCAGAAAAGCGGACTCCACCGCGGTGACCGCATGGATGGTGGTGCGCAAATCGAAGGTCTGCAGGCCGCGGCCGCCGGCATCGCGCTTGGCGAACTCCCTGCGGATAGCGTTCAGGACGGCGTTGTAATCGCCCAGCGACTTGCGGACGATGAGCGGACGCGCGTCTTCCAGGGTCTGGCGGATCGATTCGCCGCCCGGCACTTCGCCCAGGCCGACGTTGCCGGCGCTGTCCGTCAGGACCACGACATTGCGGGTGAACCAGGGGCCATGGGCGCCGCTAAGGTTCATGAGCATGCTGTCCTGGCCGGCGACGGGAACGACCCGCATCGCGGTAACGACCGGGGCGCCGCTGATGTTCGAATTCATGGATGACTCCAGGTATGTGATGAAATTATTTGCCGCGGCTTATTTGTTACGGTAATAGTCGGCCAGCACGCCGAAGGCCTGCTTGCGCACCCCGGTCTCGGACACGATGCCCTTGCGGTTCCAGCCGTTCTGGAACACCGGGTGCTCGCGGCGCGGCGAACGGAAGTCCTTCAGGATCCAGGGCGACATGCCGCGCAGGGTCGGGATGTGATCGGCCATCGCCAGGGTCTGACGGTAGTACTCGGCCTGGTATTCCTCGGTGAACTTCTTCATGCCGTCGTTGCGGTAGCCGGCCAGGGCGTCGGCGCCGAACTCGGACAGGATCAGCGGGCGGTCGCTCGGCACTTTCCATTTGAGCTTGGCGACGGCGTCGAGCGTGTCGGAACCGTACCAGCCGGCGTAGATGTTCACCGCCAGCACGTCGAGCTTGCCGACCAGCGGATCGTCGATCGCCAGCGCGTCGCCATCGTGCTTCACCAGCAGGGCCGCGCTCACCAGGCGCGATGGATCCAGCTTGCGTACGTTGTCCGCCATGGCGCTGTGGAAGCGCGTGCGCGCGTCTGCAACCGGGGTCTCGTTCCCGACGCTCCACATGATCACCGAGGCGCGGTTGCGGTCGCGGTAGATGGTCTCGGCCTGCATGGCCAGGGCCTTGCGCAGCACCGCCGGGTTGTCCCAGTCCACCGTCCAGTACACCGGAATCTCGCTCCACACCAGCAGGCCCATCTCGTCGGCCAGGCGCACCGTGGTTTCCGAATGCGGATAGTGCGACAGGCGCACGTAGTTGCCGCCGAGGCCATGCTTGATCTCGTGCAGCAGCGCGCGCGAGCTCGACTCCGTCATGTTGCGCGCCGGGTTGGGGCCGAACTCTTCTTCGTGCAGCGAGATCCCACGCAACCAGATGGGTTTGCCGTTCAGGAGGATCTGATTGCCCTTCACGGCGATGGTACGGAAACCGACGCGGTCGCGTAGCGCGTCGCCCGCGGCGGAAAAGCGCACCTCGTACAGGGTCGGCTTCTCGGGCGACCAGCGCTCCAGTCCTTTCGGCGCGGCCAGCTCGAAGCTGGCGCGGCCACTCGCGTCGGTGGTGGCGCGCACGGTGGCGAGCGCGCCGATCGCCACGCTGACCTGCTGGTTCGCGGCTTGCGGGCCCTGCAGGCGCACTTCGCCGGCGATGCGGCCGTCCGGGCGCAGCTGGACCATGGCGTCGTCGATGAAGGTGGCCGGGGTGGTGATCAGGCGTACCGGACGCGTGATGCCGCCGTACAGGTCCCAGTCGGTGATGGAGGTCGGGATCGACTGGGCGTCGTGGGTCGAGTCGACGCCGACCACCAGGCGGTTGTCGCCGGCGCGGAGAAGCTCGGTCACTTCCAGCACAAAGGGCGTGAAGCCGCCCTCGTGGCGCCCCACTTCCTTGCCGTTCAGGTAGACGTAGGCGCGGTAGTTGACCGCCTCGAAACGCAGGAAGGCGCGCTTGCCGCCCAGGGCCTGCGCATTGAACTTGCGCTGGAACCAGATCAGGCCATCGTAGTAGCGCAGCTCCGGCGCGGCGGCATTCCAGGCGCCCGGCACGTTGACGATCGGGCCGCGGTCGAGGTCGAACTCGAAGAAGTCCACCCCGCCCTTGGCCTCGATGGCGGCGACGTCGAGGTCGCGGTAGCGCTGCATGCGCGACTTGGCTACCCAGCCGTTGATGTCGGTGAGGCCGGTGCGATACAGATCCTTCGAATAGGTCCACTGGCCCGACAGGTCCTGGCCGTCGCGGTGCAGTGCGCCGGTGAGCAGGAAGGCGGGCCGCAGGTCGTCCGCCAGGGCCGGCAGGCAGGCGAGCGTGCCGATGAGGATCCAGAATGCTGCGAAAAGTTTTTTCATGGGTTCAGGGTAGTCGGTTGACGGGCGCTGATATATTAGTATGCCACATAAGTCTACAGGGCGTACCGCCGTCGATGCACTCAATCTTGTGATCGGATGGCCTGGCCGCGTTCAGTCATCCACTTGAGTGATTCAGCACGACATGTCGACCACGGGCCAGAGACGATCTAGTATTCGCTTCGTCAACTAATATATCAGCAGCGACCACGCCCCCTTCCACTTCAATACAGACCGGCGCGCCGCCCAGCGGCAGTGCCGACACGGAGACCGACAGTGCCCATTTCATCGCGCAGACATTTCCTTCGCTCGGCCAGCGCCCTTCCCTTCCTTGCCTCCTTCCCTGGCCTGGCCGGCGCGGTAACGGCCAACACCGGCGCCAAGCCGGTCCCCGTGTCCGAGACCGCACTGCGCTGGCTGGACGGCCAGGCCCCGGCCCGCTTCGAGGGCTGCACCCTGGGCGTGCCCTGGCCGCGCGGCACGCTGCGCCTGCCCGCGAACAAACGGCTCGACTTCACGCTGGGCGCGAACGGTCCCGCCATGCAGTCCTGGCCGCTGGCCTACTGGCCGGACGGCTCGCTGAAGTGGACCGCGCACGCGGTCGCGGGCGGCGCCACGTCCGAAGGCTACAGCTTGGGCCGCGGCGCCGAGGCGCGCGGCACGGTCTCGGTGAAGGAAAGCGCGGACGACATCGTGGTCACCGCGGGCGAGCTGGCATGGATGCTGCCGCGCCGCGGCGATGTGCTGGTGCGCAGCGCGACCCGCGCCGGCCGCGTGACGATGCAGAACATGAAGCTGGTGGCGCTGCGCCAGGACGGCGCCCAGCTGGAGAAGAGCGGCAGCGTGGCGCGCCAGGCCTTCACCAGCAAGCTGCTTGCCGTCACGGTGGAACAAAGCGGCCCGGTGCGCGCGGTGGTCAAGTTCGACGGCATGCACAGCGACGGCAGCCGCGACTGGCTGCCCTTCTCGGTGCGCCTGTACTTCTATACCGGCTCGGACAGCGTGCGCATCGTGCACTCCTTCATCTACGACGGCAATCCGGAGCAGGACTTCATCGCCGGCCTGGGCGTGAGCGCCCAGGTGCCCATGAGCGACCAGAGCTACGACCGCCACGTGCGCTTCTCGGGCGAAGGTGTGGGCGTCTGGGGCGAGGCGGTGCGGCCGGTGACCGGCCTGCGCCGCGACCCGGGCGACGCCTACCGCGCGGCCCAGGTGGCGGGCAAGGCCCTGCCGCCGCTCGCCGGCATGGCCAAGCCGGTGCAGGACGGCCTGCAGTGGATCCCCGAATGGGGCGACTTCACGCTGGCGCAGCTCTCGCCGGACGGCTTCACCCTGCAGAAGCGCCTGCGCGCGGGCCGCGCCTGGATCGACTCAAACGCCGGCACCCGCAGCAAGGGCCTGCTGTACGCCGGCGGGGCCGCGGGCGGCGTGGCCCTGGGCCTGAAGGATTTCTGGCAGCGCGCCCCGGTGCAGCTGGACGTGCGCAATGCGGCCAGCCCGATGGCCGAGGTGACCGCTTGGATGTGGGCGCCCTCGGCCCCAAGCATGGACGTGCGCTCCTACCGCGGCGAAGACGGCATGGACACGCACGAGAAGCAGATCGCCGGCCTGAACATCACCTACGAAGACTACGAAGCGGGCTGGGACTCGGCCACGGGCGTGGCCCGCAGCTCCGAGCTGCAGCTGTGGGTGCTGGGCGGAACGCCCTCGCACCAGGCCTTGTCCGACATGGCCGAGCAGGTGGCGCGGCCGGCGCGCCTGGTGCTCACGCCGCAGCGCATCCATCAATGCGGCGTGTTCGGCGACTGGGACCCGGTCGATGCCGGGACACCGGCGCGCAAGCTGATCGAGGAGCGCCTGGCCCTGCAGCTGGACCAGTACCTGCGTGAAACCGAACAGCACCGCTGGTACGGCTTCTGGTCCTATGGCGACGTGATGCACAGCTACGACCCCGACCGCCACATGTGGCGCTACGACATCGGCGGCTACGCCTGGGACAATTCGGAGCTGTCGACCGACCTGTGGCTGTGGTACAGCTACCTGCGCACCGGGCGCGCCGACCTGTTCCGCTATGCCGAAGCAATGACACGCCATACCGGCGAGGTCGACGTCTACCACCTCGGTCCTTTCAAGGGTTTCGGCACCCGCCACGCGGTGCAGCACTGGGCCGATTCGTCGAAGCAGCCGCGCGTCTCGAACGCGGCCTACCGACGCATCTATTACTTCCTGACGGCGGACGAGCGCGTCGGCGACCTGATGCGCGAACTGCTCGATTCGGACAAGGACCTGCACAAGGTCGACATCTCGCGCAAGCTGAAGGTGGCGGGCGCGCGGCCGGACGCCTTTATCGGCGCCTCCTTCGGCACCGTCTGGGGTTCCTTGATCTCGGCCTGGCTGGCCGAGTGGGAACGCAGCGGCGACGTGCGCTGGCGTGACAAGATCGTCAACGGCATGAAGAGCATCGCGGCCCTCAAGTATGGCTGGTTCGCGGCCGGCGCGCCCTACGACCACACTACCGGGCGCTTCCACGGCCCCGGCGACAAGCCCTCGTTCTCGAACCTGAACGGCGTGTTCGGCGTGGTCGAGATGAATTCCGAGCTCCTGACCCTGGTCGACGTGCCGGAGTACCGCAAGACCTGGCTGCAGTACTGCCGCACCTACAATGCGCCGAGGGAGGAGGTGGTGGCGCTGCTGGGACGCGATCCGGGCGGGCGCGGCATGAGCGACACCAATTCGCGCATGACCGCCTACGCCGCCTACCAGTTGGGCGACCGGGCGCTGGCGCTGCGGGCCTGGCGCGAGTTCTTCGCCTCGGACTGGCTCAAGCGCGGCAGCCCGCGCCATACGGTGCGCCGCATCGACGGCCCGGCGGTGCTGCGTCCGGTCGACGAGATGAGCGGCATCAGCACCAACGGCTCGGCGCAGTGGGGCCTGGCTGCGATCCAGCACATGGCGCTTGGCGGAGACACGCTGGACGAGGCGGCGCGCGCGGCCGGACTGCTGCCCTGAACGGGGATTCAGTTCTCCAGCTCAACAATAAAGCGGGCGATTCATGCGCAGCGCTCATCAATACCGCAGCTTGCGGTATTGATGCTGCCTCTGCCCTCCTGCCTAGCGGTGCACCAGCACGGGAATCGCGCTGTGCACCAGCACCTTGTGCGTCACGCTGCCCAGCAGCAAACCCTTGACGCCGCGCCGTCCGTGCGAGGCCATGATGATCAGGTCGCACATGCGCTCGCGCGCGGTGGCGATGATGGCCTCGTCGGGATCGTCGGACACGACCTGCACGGCCGTGCAGGGTACGCCGGCGTCGCGCGCCAGATTGGCGATCTCGTCCAGGCGGCGCTGGGCGTGCTGGCGGCTGCTGGCTTCGTACTGCTCCGCGGTCAGTTCCAGCATCTCGGCATCGGCGGTGATGGCCCGGAACGGCGCCGTGGCTGTCATGGCGACGAGCTCCGCCCCGCTTTCCCTGGCGAATTCGACGCCGGCGTCGATGGCGCGTCGGGATGCCTCCGATCCATCGGTAGGTAACAATATGCGTTTGTACATGTCCGGCTCCAGAATAGAAGCGACGCACGCTTCGCGCGGCGCCGATACGCTTTGGAGCATGCTGCCGTCGGCATGTTCTGGGCCATTGCCCGGGTTTTGTGATGCAGATCAAGCGCAGCCCGCTCGTAGCGCCGCTCAGTCCGCTCCCGGCATCCAGTAGTTCGGGTATTGCTCGCGCAGCGCATCCAGTTCCGACAGCGTGCCCGACAGGTGGCGCCGCACCGCCGCCTCGGCCGCGGCGGCATCGCCCTGCGCGACCGCGTCGGCGATGGCGCCGTGGTCCTTCAGGATCTGGTCGGCCTTGCCGTTGAGCGGCAGGTGCAGGCGGCGCAGGCGGTCCATGTTGCCGCTGCGGTGGCGCATCAGGCGCCACAATTCCTCGACGTCGGCCGCGACGTAGAGCTGGCGGTGGAAGGCATGGTCGACCCGGTAGAAGGATTCCAGGTCGTTCGCCTTGAGCGCCGCGCGCTGCTGCAGCACCAGGCTTTGCAGGGACTGGCCGAGCGCCGCATCGTTCTTCCGGGCCAGCGTGCGCACCACCTCGAGCTCGATCGACAGCCTCAGGAAATGGGCCTGGCGCGCCGAGGCGATGCTGATGCCGCGCACGCGCGTCGCGTGCTGCGGGTAGATGTCGACCAGTCCTTCTTCCTCGAGGCGCATCAGGGCATCCCGGATGGGGGTAACGGACAGCTCGAAATGCGCCGACAGTTCGTTGCGCGACAGGAGGGTTCCGGGCTTGAGCGTGAGGTTGACGATTTCCTCGCGCAGGTATTCGTACACCTGGACCGCGGCCTGGCGCGATCGGTCGAGGGTGAACGGGCCGCTGAATGCGATTGTTTCCATTGTTGAAGCCATCAAAGGCTGCATGATTGTTATTCGAAGCTCCACGCGGCGCGTGGCGGCGAAGTACCAGTCTGGCTCCTGCCGAATTGACAAGATGCTAGCACATTAGTGCCGGTCGAACGAGGGCGGCCTGGTCTTCGGTGGGGGCAGGCCCGGGAAGACCATCGCGTCCCACTCAGCGACGTGAGCGTTTCTGATCGACGCATAATCTCTCATGCAAACTCGTTATAATGCACTAATACATTAGCGCAATGGCCCAACATGACACGACGCCTTCTCGCTCTGAGCCTTCTGCTCGCACACGGCTTCGCCCATTCCGCGCCTTTCTCGATGGACGCCGATGGGCGCCTGCCGGTCATCGTCACCGACGCGCAGGCCACCTATCGCCTTGCCGGCGAACTGCTCGGCCGCGACCTGCAGCAGTTGACCGGTTTTTCCGCGACCCGCACCGACAGCCTGGACGACTGCCGCGAGCGCTGCATCGTGATCGGCGCCATCGGCTCGCCACTGGTAACGCAGGTCGCGCAGGCGATCGGGGTCGACCTGGCGCCGCTCGCCGGCCAGCAGGAGCGCTACCTCCGCGCCGCCGGCACGGTTGGCGGCCGCAGCGTGCTGCTGGTCGCCGGGGCGGACCGCCGCGGCGCCGTCTACGGCGTGGTGGACGCTTCGCGCGAACTGGGCATCTCGCCCTGGGAATGGTGGGCCGACGTCACGCCGCGCCGCCGCGCCGGCCTGTCCCTGGATGGGGAGCGCCGCCTGTCGCCCGCGCCTTCCGTGGCCTGGCGCGGCATCTTCATCAACGACGAGGACTGGGGCCTGCAGCCCTGGGCCGCGAAGACCTTCGATCCGGCCAGGGACATCGGCCCGCGTACCTACGCGCGCGTGTTCGAACTGATGTGGCGCCTCAAGGCCAACCTGGTGTGGCCGGCCATGCATGATTCCACCCGCGCCTTCTACACCGTGCCGGGCAACGCCCAGACCGCGGACGACTACGCGATCCTGGTCGGCAGCTCGCATGCCGAGCCGATGATGCGCAACAATGTCGGCGAATGGAAGAAGTCCGACGGCCCCTTCAACTTCTTCAGCAACCGCGAACGCCTGCTCGGCTACTGGCAGGAGCGCGTCGAGGAGGTCAAGGGTTTCGAGAACGTCTACACGCTCGGCCTGCGCGGCGTGCACGACTCGGCCATGGAAGGCGCCACCAGCCCGGAACATGCGCGCGACACCGTGCAGCACGTGATTGGGCTGCAGCGCGACATGCTCGCGCGCAGCCTGGGCAAGCCGGCATCGAGCATTCCGACCGTGTTCACGATGTACAAGGAGGTGCTGGACTACTACAACGCCGGCCTGAAGGTGCCCGGCGACGTCAGCCTGGTGTGGCCGGACGATAACTACGGCTACCTGCACCAGCTGGGCACGGCGAAGGAAGGCGCCCGTCCAGGCGGCAACGGCATCTACTACCACATCTCCTACTGGGGCCGCCCGCACGACTACCTGTGGCTGGGCACGACCCACCCGGCCCTGATCCGCGACCAGCTCGATCGGGCCTGGAGCACGGGCGCGCGCCGCATGTGGGTGGTGAACGTGGGCGACATCAAGCCGAACGAGTACCTGACCCAGTACTTCCTCGATGCCGCTTTCGATGCGAGCGTGCTGCGCCAGGACCCGGCGCGTCATCTGCGCGCCTGGGCCGCGCAGGCCTTCGGCCCCGAGCACGGTGCAGAGATCGCCGCCATCCAGCAGGAGTACTACCGCCTGGCCTGGGAGCGCCGCCCCGAATTCATGGGCTGGAGCCAGACCGAACCGACGCGGCCCGTGCGCGGCACGGAGTATGTGCGCAGCGGCGGCGAAGAGGCCGAGCGGCGCCTGGCGGCTTACACCGCGCTGGTGGCGCGCGCCGAGGCCATCGAACAGCGCCTGCCGGCCGAGCTGCGCGACGCATATTTCCAACTGGTGCTCTACCCGGTGCGCTCCAGCGCCAGGCTCAACGAACGCATCCTGAAGCTCGACCTCGCCGCCGAATACGCGCTGCAGCAGCGCCCCTCCTCCGCCTTCTACACCCGCCAGGCGCAGGAGGCGCATGCGGGGCTGCTGCGCGATGCCGCCGCCTACAACGCGCTCGGCGGCGGCAAGTGGGCCCACATGATGGACATCGCGCCACGCCGGCTTCCCGTGTTCGCGGAACCGCTTTATCCGTCCTGGACGGCGTCCGCGCGGCGCGGCTGCGGCCTGGTCTATCCCGCGCCGCATTCGGTCGAGGCGAGCACCCTGGTGCTGCCGGCCGGCCGGGCGGCCAGCCGTACCGTGACCCTGGTCAGCTATGGCGGCGAAGCGGCGGCGTGGTCGGTCGCTCCCGGCGCACAGGGCCTGCGCGCGCAGGTCCATGGCGGCAGGCTGGACGCATCGAATGGCTACGAGCAGCGCATCACGCTGGACTACGACGGATCGGCCAGGCCGCTGCTGGCGCTCGAATGCGGCGGCAAGCAAATCAAGCTGAACGTGCAGGCGCACAGCGCGGGCGACCAGGCCTTGCCGGGCGAGCGCGAGCGTATCGTGACCCTGCCCGCCGGGAGCGCGGCAGCCGGTGGCGACTGGGAAGCGCAGCCCGGCCTCGGCACCTCGGGCAAAGCCATGCGCGCCCGCCTCGACCTGCCGAAGCGCAGCGTCGCGTCGCTCTCCAAGGCCAAGCCCCTCGAATACCGCTTCCAGACCCGCAGCGAAGGCGGCGCTACTCTCCGCTTCGTCGCCGTGCCCGTGCACGCCCTCACGTCCGAACACCGCCTGCGCATCGCCGTCCAGCTCGACGACGGGCCGCTCGAGACCTTCGACTACACCACCGTCGGGCGCAGCGACGAGTGGAAGCAGAACGTCCTGTCCAACATGGCGGTGCGCAGCACCACGTTGGCCAGGCTCAAGCCGGGCGTGCACAGCTTGCGCGTGTACGCACTCGATCCTGGTGTCGTGCTCGACCGCATTGACGTGGTCCTGGACGGCGCCCCCCACTACTACGGCATGCCGCCATCCGAACCATGAACCTTGCACCTATCTCCTCGAGCCCCACCATCACCGCCATGCGCGTCATCCCGGTGGCGGGCCGCGACAGCATGCTGCTCAACCTGTGCGGCGCCCATGGCCCCTACTTCATCCGCAACCTGGTGCTGCTGGAGTCGAGCGACGGGCGCCTGGGCATCGGCGAAGTGCCCGGCGGCGACGGCATCCTGAAGGCGCTGCAGAAGGCGGTGCCGCTGGTGGAAGGCAGCGAGGTCGCGCGCTACCAGCGCACCCTGAACCTGATCCGCGCGAGCCATGGCGCGCACACCGGCGGCATGCAGCACCAGGTCAGCTCGGCCGCGGAAGCCGCCGTGCTGCGCCAGCCGCACGAGATCAATCTGCGGCTCGACAACGTCATCACCGCGGTCGAGGCGGCGCTGCTCGACCTGCTGGGCCAGCACCTCGGCGTGCCGGTCTGCGAACTGCTGGGCGCCGGCCAGCAGCGCGAGCGCGTGCCGATGCTGGCCTACCTGTTCTATATCGGCGACAGCCGGCGCACCGACCTCGGCTACGCCGCCCAGCGCGGCGGCGACGACTGGTATGCGATGCGCGGGCGCGAAGCATTGAGCACCGAAGCGATCGCCGACCTGGCCGACGCGGCGGCCGAGCGCTACGGCTTCCAGGACTTCAAGCTCAAGGGCGGTGTCATGTCGGCGCAGGACGAGCTGGAGGCGATCGCCGCCATCAAGCGGCGCCGGCCGGAGGCCCGCTGCACGGTCGATCCGAACGGCGCCTGGCCGCTGCATGATGCGATCGCGGTCTGCAAGGAATACGGCCACCTGCTGGCCTATGCCGAAGACCCCTGCGGCCCCGAGCAGGGCTATTCTGGGCGCGAGATCATGGCCGAGTTCAAACGCGCGACCGGCGTGCGCACCGCCACCAACATGGTCGCCACCGACTGGCGCCAGATGGGACACTCGTACCTGCTGGGCGCGGTCGACATTCCGCTGGCCGATCCGCACTTCTGGACCTTGGGCGGCTCGGTGCGCCTGGCCCAGCTGTGCCATGACTGGGGCCTGACCTGGGGCTCGCATTCGAACAACCACTTCGACGTGTCGCTGGCCATGTTCACCCACGCCGCAGCCGCCGCGCCGGGGCGCATCACGGCGATCGACACCCACTGGATCTGGCAGGAAGGCGACGAGCGCCTGACCCGCGAACCGCCGCAGATCGTCGACGGCGCGGTCGCGGTCCCGGATCGTCCCGGCCTGGGCATCGAACCGGACCTCGTGCGCATCGAGGCGGCGCACGCCCTGTACAAGCAGGTGGCGCAGGGTGCGCGCGACGATGCGCTGGCGATGCGCTACCTGTTCCCCGAGTGGACCTACGATCCGAAACGGCCGAGCTACGCGCGCTGAGCGGATCGCGGCTCACATCCGGGACTGTTGCGCGGACGCCCACGGACACCAATTGTTACGGCTTTGGGCTTGCATGTCGCCCTGATTTGGCGGGATGATGGATTCGCCAGTGCAGGAATAAGGAGTGTGCCATGCAAGGCTTCATGTTTGCGACCGGGATCGAAGGCAGCTACCCGGTCGTTGCCGGACGCGACGGCGCCGGGCTGCGCGTCGACGAGATGGAAAAGACCGGCCATTACCGGCACTGGAAGGAAGACCTGTCCCTGGTCAGTGCGCTCGGGATCGACGCGCTGCGCTACGGCCCGCCCTACTACCGGGTGCACCAGGGGCCGGGCCGCTACGACTGGGATTTCACGGACGAGGTCTTCGCCGAGATCCGCGAGCGCGGCATCAAGCCGATCGTCGACCTGTGCCACTTCGGCGTGCCCGACTGGCTGGGCAACTTCCAGAACCCCGAGTTCGTGCCCTACTTCACCGAGTACGCGGCCGCTTTTGCGAAGCGCTATCCCTGGGTCGACCTGTACACGCCGATCAACGAGATCTACATCACCGCCAAGTTCTCGGCCCACGAAGGCCTGTGGAACGAGCGCCTGCGCTCGGACCGGGCTTTTGTTACCGCCATGCGCAACCTGGCGCGCGCCAACATCCTGGCCACCGAAGCGATCATGATGGTGCGGCCGGACGCCAAGTTCATCCAGAGCGAATCGTCCGAGTACTACCACCCCTCCGCCCCCGAGGCCACCGAGATCGCGCGCCACATGAACGAGCTGCGCTTCCTGGCCCTCGACCTGACCTATGGCCACGACGTCAGCGGCAGGATGTACGAGTACCTGTTCGACCACGGCATGACGCGCAAGGACTACCACTTTTTCCTGAACCGCAGCGTCAAGCCGGTCTGCATCATGGGCAACGATTACTACGCCACCAACGAGCACGTCATCAAGCCGGACGGCAGCACCACGTCGTGCGAACTGTTCGGCTACTACGTGATCACCCAGCAGTACTACCACCGCTACCGCATCCCGGTGATGCACACCGAGACCAACAATCGCGACGCCGGCACCGGCGAAAAGGATGCGCGCGCCTGGCTCGACAAGCAGTGGTCGAACCTGGTGCGCCTGAAGTCAGACGGCGTGCCGATCCTGGGTTTTACCTGGTACAGCCTGGTCGACCAGGTCGACTGGGACAGCGCGCTCACCCTGGATGCGGGCACGGTCAACCAGTACGGCCTGTGCGACCTGGAGCGGCGCGTGCGGCCGGTGGGCGAAGCCTACCGCGACCTGATCCAGACCTGGCGGCACCGGGTGGGGAACGATTTCATCTTCCTGCGCTAGCCCTCGCCGGCGCGCGCCAGCTCGGTCTTGAGCTGCACCGCGCTCGGGGTAACGATCGGAAGAAATGCGGCTTCGCGCCACCGGCGCGCGAAGGCCGCGCCCTGCTGCGGCAAGTAGGCCCTGCCTCCAAGCGCCTGCAATTCCAGCTGCACCGCCGCGGTCGCGAGTTCCACCATCCGCAGCCGCAGCCCGAACAGGCTTGCCGGCTCGCGCTGCAGGCGGCCATCGTCGGCGCCTTCGGACAGATCGCGCCAGTACGTATCGAGAGCGTGCTCCAGCTGTTCGATCTCGGGCGCCAGGATCGATGGCGCCGCCTCGCCGGCGCGCCGGGCCGCGCGCAGGCTGGCCCGCGCCAGCCCGACGCCCCAGCCGCACTGGAAGGCCAGGAAAGCCGGCCGCAGCGTCGGCAGGAAAGCCCGGGCATCGGCATGCAGGCGCCAACGATCGGACAGGTGGACGCCATCGAGCCGCACGCTGCCGGTGCGGCTGGCGCGCAGGCCCATCAGACCGGACGTCAGCGCCAGCTCCACGCCGGCTGCGTCGCCGGGTACGGCGTACAGGGCCGGCGGACCATCCGCCCTGGCGGCCACGGCGGCCACGATGCCGCGCGGCGCCAGGTTGGTGGCCCAGGCGACTTCGCCCGTCAGGGTGCCGCCGCCAGGCGCTGCGGCATGCTGGACATGCAGGCGGTCGAAGCCGCTCAGGGTGCGCATGGCGTTCGACAGTCCGGGCGCTGCGGCCAGGCTGCCGTCCAGCAGCCGGGGCAGGAGTTCATCGGCCAGCCCACGGTTCGGGCTGAGCAGCAGGCATTCGATCACCGCGCGCTGGGCCCAGAACACGAAGGCCGCACACAGCGAATGCTCGGCCAGCGCAGCGACGGTGCTCGCTGCGCTACTGATCGTGCCGCCCCGGCCGCCGCGATCTTCCGGCACGCCGGCCCCGCACAGGCCGTGTGCCGCCAGCAGCTGCAACAGGTCCGGTCCGCCATCCGCGGCCTCGTCCAGCGCGGCGGCATGCTCGTCCAGCCAGGCGGCAAGGCCTGCGCCGAGGGGTTCGCTCACCGTCACGAGACCGCGAAGCGCACCGCCAGCATCAGGGCGCCGATGAAGACGACCAGCGCCAGCAGGGCGGCGATGAAGACGTAGAGCGGGTTGAAGGCGCCTTCCGCATCGACGTCGAAATCGCGCTTGCGGCGCAGGCCGATGAAGGACCAGGCGATCGCGGCGAGCGTGCCGAAGAATGAGCGTTTCTGTACCATGAATACCTCCTTGCGATGACGGACAGCACCAGCCCGACAGTGTAGCGCTTGGCGCGGATTTCAACCAAGGCCGGCCGCGCAAGTCTGCCCCTCCGGTTGCGGGCAATTACTTCGCATGCTAAACTTTTGCACCGCAACAATCAGCATCCAAAATAACCATGGAATTGTCGGACCAGACCCTGGGCAGTCTCACCTCCGCCCTGACCTATGCCTCGCGCGCCTACCGCGCCGCGGCGGACAAGGTGGCGGCCGACTATGGCCTGTCGCAGGCGACCGGCCTGCCGGTGCTCCTGATCAGCCGCTTCGGCGTGGATGGCGTGCGGCCCGGCGTGCTGGCCGTGGCGCTCGGCCTGGAGGCCTCGTCGCTGGTGCGCGTGGTCGACCAGCTGATCGCATCCGGCCTGCTGGAGCGCCATGAAGACCCGAACGACCGCCGCGCCCGGATCCTGCGCCTGACCGACGACGGACGCCAGGCCGCGGAACAGATGGACCAGGCCCTGCGCCCCTTCCGCCGCAAGCTGTTCGGCGCCTTCGCACCAGGCGACGTGGAAGCCTGCCTGCGCGTCCTGTCCGGCCTGCCTGCCGCGATCGCCAACATCACCTCCGACGGCGCCGACGCATCCAGGGACGCATGAAGCTGGCCAGCAGGTCGGAGATCCTGTTCTCCGTGAAGTCCTTCGCGGCAGCGATGCTCGCGGTCTACATCTCGATGCGCATCGGCCTGCCGCGCCCGTTCTGGGCGATGATGACGGCCTACGTCGTCTCCGCCCCCTTTGCCGGGCCAACCCGCTCCAAGGGGATGTACCGTGCCGGCGGCACCGTCCTCGGCGCGGTCGCGGTCACCCTCCTGGTGCCGCACCTGGCGAATGCCCCTGAACTGCTGTCGCTCGCCCTCGCCCTGTGGATCGGCGGCTGCCTGTACTTCTCGCTGCTGGACCGCACCCCGCGCTCCTACCTCCTGATGCTGGCCGGTTATACGGCGGGCCTGATCGGCTTTCCGGCGGTGAGCGATCCCGGCGCCATCTTCGACATCGCGCTCGCGCGGGTCGAGGAAATCGTGCTGGGCATGACCTGCGCGACGCTGGTGCACAGCCTGGTGCTACCGCAGAGCTTCGCCCCGGTGCTGCTGGGACGCCTCGACGGCGCGGTGCGTGATGCCCACCACTGGATCCGCGATGCGCTCAAGCCGGCGGGCGATCCGCGCAGCGCGGGCGAGCGCCGCAGGCTTTCCGGCGACATCACCGAACTGCGCCTGATGAGCACCCACCTGCCCTTCGACACCTCGCACCTGCGCTGGACCGAAAAGGCCGTCAACGCGCTGCAGGAGCGCCTGGCGCAGTTCGTGCCCGTCGTCTCGGCCATCGAGGACCGGCTGGCGGCGCTGCGCGAACTCGACGCTGCTGACGTGTCGGCGCGCTGGAGCACGCTGCTGCAGGAAGTGACGGCGCTGACCGAGACCCCGAAGGAAGTCTCGCTCGCCGCACAGGGCGCCGCCCTGCATGCGCGCATCGACGCGCTGGCCCCGGCCCCGCACCGCGAACTCGGCTGGAGCGGCATGCTGGAGACGAACCTGGCGGCGCGCCTGCACATGCTGGTCGACCTGTGCGTCGAGACGCGCGCGCTGCGCCAGCACATCGATGCCGGCGTGCACGGGCGCCTGCCGCAGGCGCTGCGCCACCTGCCGGGCGTTCCGGCCAGCGCCCTGCACCAGGACCGCGGAATGGCGCTGCTGTCGGCCTTCGCCGCCGTCGTGGCCGTGCTGCTGTGCTGCGCGTTCTGGATCCTGACCGGCTGGCCGGCCGGCGCGGCGGCGCCGATGATGGCCGCGGTGCTGTGCTGCTTCTTCTCGACCCAGGACGATCCGGCGCCCTTCATCCAGAGCTTCCTGGCCTGGACGATCTACTCGATCCCGGTGGCGGCCCTGTACCTGCTGGCCATCCTGCCGGCCGTGCACGGTTTCGAGGCGCTGGTACTGGCCTGCGCGCCGACCTTCCTGGTGCTGGGCGTGCTGGTGGCGCGGCCCTCGACCTTCGGGCGCGCCCTGCCCTTCGTGTTCGGCATCTGCGGCGCCCTGGCCCTGGTCGACACCCACAACGCCGATGTCGTGTCCTTCGCCAACGGCATGCTGGCGCAGATCCTGGGCCTGACCGCCGCCGTCCTGACCACCCGGGTGCTGCGCAGCGTCGGCGCCGCCTGGACCGCGCGCCGCGTGCTCAAGGCCGGCTGGCGCGAGCTGTCGCGCCTGGGCAGCGGCGAGCGCGTGACCTCGCCGGCCGAGTTCTCGGCGCGCATGGTCGACCGCGTCGGCCTGCTCACGCCGCGCCTGGCGCTGGCCGGCGCGCGCCAGGACCTGCAGGCGGCCGACGCCCTGCGCGACCTGCGCATCGGCCTGAACATGACCCTGCTGCAGGCCGTGCGTACCCGTCTCGGACGCGGCGAAGCCGCCGTCAAGCCCGTGATGACGCAGCTGGCGCGCCATTTCGCCGGCTTGCCGGCCCTTGCGAGGGAAGGCGAAGCGCGCCTGCTGGCCTCCCTCGACAACGCCCTGCGCGCGATCTGCGCGGGCCCGGCCGGCGCCAGCCAGCGCGAGGCGCTCGCCGCCCTCACCGGCATGCGCCGCGACCTGTTCCCGCACGCGCTGCCTTACCAGGCGCCTGTTCCAACCCCATCCAGCAAGGACCCGACATGATCGGCGAAGTCAGCATCTACGGCCTCTACCTCCCTCCGCTGCTGCTGCTGGCGCTGGCGGCGCTGGTGGTGTGCCGCATCCTCAACCTGGCGCTGGCCCGCACCGGCTTCTACCGCCGGGTGTGGCACCCGGCACTGTTCGATTTTTCCCTGTTCGTCATCGTGCTCGGCGCGCTGGCCTACCTCACACGCAACTGGTCCTGATATGGCAACGAAAAACTTCCTTCCGGCGGCCGGCCGCGTCGGGCTGACCTTGCTGGCGGCCGCCGGCGCAGCCTGGACGGGCTGGCAATTGTGGCGCCATTACGAGCTCGAACCCTGGACCCGCGACGGCCGCGTGAAGGCCTATGTGGTGCAGGTGGCGCCCGACGTGACCGGCCAGGTCACCCGGGTCTACGTGCACGACAACCAGCGCGTCGCCGCCGGCGCGCCGCTGTTCGAGATCGACCGCGCGCGCTTCGCGCTGGCGCTGCGCCAGGCCGAGGCCCGGGTGGGCGCCGCCGAAGCCGCCCTGGCCCAGGCGCTGCGCGAACACCGCCGCAATGCCGAGCTGGACGACCTGGTCTCGCAGGAGACCCGCGAGCAGGGCCAGACCCGCAGCGACCAGGCACGGGCCGCGCTGGCCCAGGCGATCGTCGACCGCGACACGGCCAGGCTGAACCTGGAACGCTCGCACGTGGTGTCGGCTGTGGACGGCATCGTGACCAACCTCGACCTGCGCGAAGGTTCCTATGCCACCGCCGCCCGTCCGGTGATGGCGCTCATCGACCGCAGCAGCTTCTATGTGGAAGGCTATTTCGAAGAGACCAAGCTGCCCGCCATCGAGGTCGGCGACAAGGTCGAGGTGACCCTGATGGGATCGCACCAGCCGATCGCCGGCCACGTCGAGAGCTTCGCCGAGGGCATCACCGACCGCGACCGCAGCACCGGCGCCAACATGCTGCCCAACGTGAACCCGACCTTCAACTGGGTGCGCCTGGCCCAGCGCATCCCGGTGCGCGTCGCGATCGACCGGGTGCCGGCCGGCGTACGCCTGGTGGCCGGCCAGACCGCAACCGTGAAGGTGCTGCCGGGGCAGCACACCGTGGGATGAAGATGCACCGATCCCTCTCCACAGCTGGCTCCGCACTCACGCTGACGGCGCTGGCGCTGCTTGCCGCCTGCACCACGGTCGGCCCCGACTACCGCGTGCCGCAAGAGGCTGTGATGGAGCGCGAGGCCGCGAATGCGCCCTTGATGGGCGCGCGCGAGGCGCCGTTCAAGCCCGACCCGCTGCCGGCCGACTGGTGGCGCCTGTACCAGGCCCCGGTGCTGGACCGCCTGATCGCGAAGGCGTTCAGCGCCAACGCCGAGCTGCGCGTGGCCGCCGCCAACCTCGAACGCGCCCATGCGGTGCTGGAAGAAGTCGAGGAGCACAAGCGCCCGGAAGTCGAGATGGGCGCCGCGCCGCTATACGGCCGCATCGCCGGCGCCTCGATCGGCCTGCCGGAACAGCTGCCGCGAACCGGCATCTATGACGGCGACATCAAGGTCGCCTACCAGGTGGACATGTGGGGCCGGATCCGCCGCGCCATCGAGGCGGCGCATGCCGACCGGGAGGCGGCGCAGGCGGCCAGCGACCTCGCCCACGTGATGGTCGCGGCCGATACCACGCGCGCCTACGCCGACGCCTGCTCGGCCGGCTACCAGCTGAAGGTGGCCCGGCAGTCGGTCGCGCTGCAGCAGGAATTCGCCAGGCTGACCGCCGAGCGGGTGCGGCGCGGCCGCGGCATCGCCATCGACAACAGCCGTGCCCAGGCCCAGCTGGAACAGTTGCGCGCCAACCTGCCGCCGCTGGAGGCGCGCCGCCGCACGGCGCTGTACCGCCTGGCGGTCCTGAGCGGCGAGGTGCCGAGCCAGTTCCCGCCCGATGTCGCCCGGTGCGCCACGCCGCCGCGCGTGGCCTCGGCAGTCCCGGTCGGCGACGGCGCCGCCCTGCTGCGCCGCCGACCCGACGTGCGCCAGGCCGAGCGCCGGCTGGCCGCTGCTACCGCGCGGATCGGCGTCGCCACCGCCGAGCTGTACCCGAACATCACCCTGGGCGCGTCCTTCGGGGGCGTCGGCTTCATGGAGCAGTTCGGCGACGCCAGCACCTGGAAGTTCACCCTCGGTCCGCTGGTCTCGTGGAGCCTGCCGGCGCTCAGCCCGGCGCGGGTGCACATCGCCCAGACCAGGGCCGACACGGCCGGCGCGCTGGCGCGCTTCGACGCGGTGGTGCTGAACGCGCTGCGCGAGACCGAAAGTGCGCTGACGGTCTACGCCCGCGAGCTCGAGCGCAACGCCTCGCTGCGCGCGGCGCGCGACCAGAGCGCGCTGGCGGCCCGGCAGGCGGCCCGGCTGTACCAGGCCGGGCGCACCGACTTCCTGAGCGCGCTGGACGCCGAGCGGGGGCTGGCCAATGCCGAGAGCATGCTGGCGGCGTCGAGTGCGCAGCTGGCGGCGGATCAGGCGCAGGTGTTCCTGGCGCTGGGCGGAGGCTGGGAGAATGCGGTGCCTGCGCATGGCGGCAAGCATGGGGATGGGCATTCCGCCACGGCCGATCACGCGCCTTGATATTGCGCGCGGCTTCGAATCCCATAGCAAACTGTGCGGCTGCTCACGGGTGGGATTCGCCCACGTTCCGCGGGCCGCCTTGGCGCGAGTACGCGCCAAGCTTCGAATCCCACACGCAGAGCCCGCAGGGGCTCTGCTCCTCTCCGCCCGCAAATAAAAAGGGCTCCCGTTCGGGAGCCCTTTTATTTACTGGCGGAGAGGGTGGGATTCGAACCCACGGTACGGTCACCCGTACGCCTGATTTCGAGTCAGGTACATTCGACCACTCTGCCACCTCTCCTAAATCGGTGCTGCGTGGTCGCCGTAAGCGAGGCCGCATTATAGCGGCTGTTTCAGCTTTGTGGAAGACCAATGTATTCCATGAAAACAATTCCCGAAAGGCTACACGCAGTAAAATTTCATAAATTCAATCTTTATGAAATAATATTTCATTACCTGCCAGTTCTCGGGTTCAAGATCGCACCTGCCTTGGCGCGATCCTCCGCCGACAGCTTCGGTTCGATCTGGCCTAGCGCCGCCCCGGCGCGCTCAAGACCGCTGGCCTTGGCAAGGCTGAGCCAAGCATAGGCCATGCCCAGGTCCTTGTCCCCACCTTCGCCGCTCACCAGCATGGCGGCCAGATTGAACATGGCTTCCGAATCGCCGCCCATGGCCGCCTGGTTGAACAGCTGGCGCGCGGTCGCCAGGTTCTTCGGCACCTGCTCGCCGGTGTAGAAATAGGTGGCCAGCGCGCTCTGCGCCTCCGGCAGCAGCTTCAGGGCGGCCTCCTTGTAGTAGACGATCGCCTTCGACTGGTCGGCCTTCACGCCCTCGCCCAGGTCGTACATGCGGGCCATGGCGTACAGCGACCTGGCATGGCCGGACTTGCCGGCCTCGGCGAACCAGGCGCCCGCCTGGGCATAGTCCTGCGCCACGCCCTCGCCGCCGGCGTAATACAGCCTGGCCAGGTTGAACTGGGCCGGCACATAGCCCTCTTCCGCCGCCTTCTGGAAGTAGCCGCGTGCCTGCTTCAGGTCCCTGGGACCGCCGGCGCCGGCCTGCGACGCCAGCCCCAGGGTATTCAGGGCCGGCACGAAACCGAAGTCGGCGGCCTTGGCGTACCACTTGCGCGCGGCGGCCTGGTCCTTCCTGACGCCGCCGATGCCGTGCTGGTGGATCCGCGCGAGCAGCAGCGCCGCTTCGATCATGCCGTTCAGGGCTTCCGGCTCCTTCGGGTTGAAACGCAGCGCGTCCTTCCTGGCATCGAAGCGCTGGCCGGCGGCGCGGTCGAGCCAGTACAGGGCCTTGTCGGTACTGCGCGGCACGCCCAGGCCGTCCAGGCTCAGTTTCGCCAGCAGGACGGCGGCTTCCGGATAGCCGATCTTGCTGTAGGCGGCCTCCAGCTGGGCTGCTGCCTTGTCGTATTCCTTGGCATCGAGGTGCTCCAGGGCCCGGGCGAAGGATTTGTCGTTGCGGATGATGCGCTCGCGGCCCGAGGCGAAGCGGCGGTCGCCGACCTCGCACGGGCCCACGTTGTTGCTCGACGCCGCGCCGGTGATCGACGAGGAGTCGACCGCGTTCGATGCGTCGCCGTAGGGGGCGTTCGGATTGAATTTTTGCAAGGTCGCGGACGGCATGGGGGTGCCGGTCTCGCTGATCTCGCCGGGTTCCTGCATCTGCTCGAGCTGCTCGATATAGGTTTCCTCGTCGTCCTGCTGAGAAAAGTAGACGCTGTCGAGGGCGCATTTCTGCGCCAGCGTCCCGCGCAGGACGCGCCGCTTGGCGGCGTAGACCTTGGCGCTCTCGCCGGTCGGCGTCGACTTGGAACCGGTGATCTTGACCACCTGGCCCGGGGCGGCCGGTTCGGCGGGCGCGGCCGGGGTCTGGGCGCCGGCGGGCGCCAGGGTAAGCAGAAGGGCGATGCCGAGGAGAGGTTTCAACATGGTTGGTCGCTGGCCGAGTGGGACTAGCGGTAAGTGTGCAACCAGGAATGAAAAATTTCCAACTATTTTCGGAATGGATGAGAAGTGCTCAGCAGTCTGATCGGTTGAGGCGTTGAACTCCGCATTGGGCAGGCTGGAAAATAAAAAAGGCTCCCGATGGGAGCCTGCATACCTCTGCTGGAACGGTAGACAGGATTCGCCCACGTGCCGCGGGCCGCCTTGGCGCGAGTACGCGCCAAGCTTCGAATCCCACACGGAAGCCCCGCAGGGGGGCTTCCTCCTCTCCGCCAGTAAATAAAAAAAGGCTCCCGAGGGAGCCTTTTTTTATTAATACTGGCGGAGAGGGTGGGATTCGAACCCACGGTACGGTCACCCGTACGCCTGATTTCGAGTCAGGTACATTCGACCACTCTGCCACCTCTCCTAATTCTGTGCGGCGTGGTCGCTGCAAGAGACACGCATTATAGCGATGGTCTTGTAAAAACGGAAGAGCAAATTCGTCCGCGGCAGAAAAACTTAGGCAGCAGGCACCAGACGCTCCAGCCCACCCATATACGGACGCAGCACTTCCGGAATGATCACGCTGCCGTCAAGCTGCTGGTAGTTCTCCAGCACCGCCACCAGCGTGCGGCCCACGGCCAGGCCGGAACCGTTCAGGGTGTGCAGCAGTTCCGGCTTGCCGGCGGCATTGCGGAAGCGGGCCTGCATGCGGCGCGCCTGGAAGGCCTCGCAATTCGACAGCGAGGAGATCTCGCGGTAGGTGTTCTGCGCCGGGAGCCACACTTCGAGGTCATAGGTCTTGGCGGCCGAGAAGCCCATGTCGCCGGTGCACAGGGACATGACGCGGTACGGCAGGCCCAGCGAAGTCAGGATGAACTCGGCCTGGCCGACCATCTCTTCCAGCGCCGCGTAGGACTGCTCCGGATGCACCACCTGGACCAGCTCGACCTTGTCGAACTGGTGCTGGCGGATCATGCCGCGGGTGTCGCGACCGTAGCTGCCCGCTTCCGAGCGGAAGCACGGGGTGTGCGCGGTCATCTTCAAGGGCAGCTGGTCGAGCGCCACGATCTCGTCGCGCACCACGTTGGTCAGCGAGACTTCCGAGGTCGGGATCAGGTAGAAGTGCTCGCCCTCGCCTTCCGCGCCGCCCTTCTTCACCGAGAACAGGTCGGCTTCGAACTTGGGCAACTGGCCGGTGCCGCGCAGCGAGTCGGCGTTGACCATGTACGGGGTGTAGCACTCGGTGTAGCCGTGCTGGCCGGTGTGGGTGTCGAGCATGTACTGGGCCAGCGCGCGGTGCAGGCGTGCCATGCCGCCTTTCATCATCGAGAAGCGCGAGCCGGTCAGCTTGGTGGCGGTGTCGAAATCCAGGCCCAGCTTTTCGCCGATGTCGACGTGGTCCTTCACCTCGAACTCGAACGTGCGCGGAGTGCCCACCTTGCGCACTTCGACGTTGCCCGATTCGTCCGTGCCCTGCGGCGTGCTTTCGTGCGGCAGGTTCGGCACCGCTTCGATGAAGCGCGCCAGCTTCGCCTGCACTTCGCCCAGGGCGACCTCGTTGGCCTTGAGCTCGTCGCCCAGGCCGGCCACTTCCGCCATCACAGCCGTGGTGTCTTCGCCCTTGCCCTTCATCATGCCGATCTGCTTGGACAGCGAATTGCGCTTGCCCTGCAGTTCCTCGGTTCGCGTCTGGATCGCCTTGCGTTCCGCCTCGATGGCGTTGAACCCGGCCACGTCGAGCTGGAACTTGCGGGTCGCCAGGCGCGCGGCGACGGTGTCGATGTCTTTGCGGAGAAGTTGGATGTCAATCATGTCGGGTTGGGCTTGCGTATGTCGAAAACACAATTGTACCAAGCCGACAGGGAATCCTAGCGAGATTCGACAACGGTATCCTTGACCGTCCTGCCGGGCCCTGCGCCAGCCCTTCCCTGCATTACTTCAGGCCGGCTTTTTCCGCGACGCTCAGGCGCGGCGCCTTGACCACGACCACGTGCACGGTCGAGTCGATCAGGATCGCCGATTCCTGCTTGACGACTTCGACCGGACGGGCGGAGGCGGTGGCGTAGCTGGCGACCAGGCCCAGTGCGGCGGCGCTCAGGAAAATGGCTTCGAAGTTTTTACGGATGTTCATGGTGTTCTCCCTTGGTGTTGCAGCGTTGGTATGCTCGAACTTTACCGGCGCATCACCGCCGCAGCCATCGACTTGCGATGAAGTGCTGAAACCACGGCATAAAATGCAGGGAGGGCGGACCAGGCGCATCCGGCGCGCTGTCAGTGGCCCGGCGCGACCCCGGCGGCAGGAACGACCACGGCATCGTCCGTCGGGCTGCGCAGCGGCGCGGTGCGGCGCACGAAGGGCGTCATGGCAAACAGGATGAAGAGCCAGATGGGTGCTTCGTAGAAGAACATCTTCTCGTTGATGGGGATGAACATCAGGAGCACGGAGAGGACCAGGCCGTTGGCGAGGAGCATGCGCCCCATCACCAGGGCAAAGGCGAGCACGACGACGATGCCGCCGCGGGTCAGCAGGTTGAAGATCATGCCGATGTCCTGGTAGTAGCAGCGCACGCAGGGATCGTTCGCGAAGCCGACGCCGATCAGCTTCTCTTCCAGGGTCAGCGCCAGCCACGCGTTCACGCCGTCGATCCGGTGCGACAGGCTGCCGTCGTCCTGCTCGAAGAAGCGCGTCTCGAGGTGCTCGAGCACGCCGGACAGCAGCAGGTAGGCGCACAGCGACGCGACCAGCACGACAACATGGATGAGGCGCACCTTCGAATGCCACAGGTAGCCGAGGAGCAGGACCATGACCGGCACAAAATAGACGGAGGAGCCGGAATTGGTGACGAACACCGACAGCACGGCCACGAAGCACAGCGAGACGAAACGGACGCTGAACTCGGAGGTCAGCATCAGGATCGCGGCCAGGCAGGCGATGTAGTTGGCGTAGGTGCCCGGCTCGACGTGCAGGCCGGAAAAGCGTGCGATGTTGAGGTAATCCTCGACGAAGCGGCTGTTGGAACCGAAGATCATCTTGTGGAAGTCGAAGATCGGCGCGCCCAGCAGGTGGAACATGAGTGCCTGCGCAGCGATGACCACGGCATTGAGCAGCAGCAGCCAGGACACCGCCGTCACGAATTCGGCGCGCCACGCGAAGCTCGCCTCGTAGATGAAGACGGCCAGCAGCACGTTCAGCAGGACCAGCAACAGGAAGTGAAAGGGCACAGGCTTCACGATGAGCGCATGGAAGACGAACATCGCCAGCGTCACCAGCACCAGCTGGCTCTCCACCCGAAAGCGCAGCCTGGTGATGACGAACAGGGGCGCCAGCGCCAGTGCCGAGACGCCGGCCGAGAAATACTTCGGGAACATGCTCGGATTCGGCCCGCCCTGTTCGAACGGGGTAAACAGCAGGAACAGCGGAATGAACAGCGCAAGGGCTGCCAGCATGCTTCTGCTACGTGCTTGCGGGTGCGCTGGCATGCCTGCTCCCATGGGTACCCAGGGTTTCAGCCGACCACCCGGTCGCCGCCCTGCACCGCCGGCACCGCTGCACTGGCCTCCGGCGCGGCGCTGCCGGCCGGCGCGCAGGGCAAGCCGGCGAGGATGCGCCCGAAGCGCTCGTAATTGACGGCCGCGTTGAAGCGCTCGTCCCAGAAGCGGCGCGCGGCGCGGCGCGCGGCGGCGGCGGCGCCGCGGTCCTTGAAGCGCGCGATGGCGGACGCGACCGTCGCAGCGTCGGCGTCGGCCGGCACCAGTACGCCGTTGGCGCCGCCGATGATCTCCGGGCTGCCGCCGACGTCGGTGGCCACGATCGGAATGCCTACCGAGGCGGCCTCCATCAGGCTCACCGGGATGCCTTCGCTGTCGCTCACGTTGACGATGAGGTCGAACGTGTCCTCGCGGTACAGGTCCATCAGCTCGGCCTGCATCAGGTAGCCCTTGAACAGCGCCTGCGCGCGCGGGCCCAGGCGGCTCGCGGCATGGCTTTGCACCGCCTCGAGCAAGGGGCCGTTGCCGACATGCGTCCAGCGCACCTGCAGGGAGGGATCGGCCGCCAGCAGGTGCGCGATGGCGTCGACCAGCAGGTGCAGGCGTTTGCTGGCGATGACGAAGGAGCACGACACGATGCTCAGCGGGCCGCTGCCGGGCTGGCGGTTGAGAAAGCCCGGATCGTTTACCCCGAGCCGCGCGAGGTGGAATTTCGCGGCCAGGTGCGCATAGTGCTGCTCCAGGTAATGCTTGCCGTGTTCCGAGATGCAGTAGATCTCGTCGACCTCGGCGATGATCTCGCGCCGCAGCCCGGCATAGCCGGCCGGTTTGACTTCCTCGTACAGGTCGCCGCGGTGGGCACGGCAGATGACCCGGGTGCTCCCGCCGGAGGTCCTGGAGAAGCGCGCCGCCCCGAGGATCTCGGGGACCAGCCAGTAGAAATAGATGACATCGTAGCCGGCCTTGCCCGCGCGCTCCTGCTGCCTTAAGAAGCGCTCGAACATGTTGGCCCGGTAGAGCGCGCGGACCAGCTCCTTGAAGTTCGCCAGCTTGCCCGGCCGCTTCAGGATCAGCCTGAAGTCGGACAGCCAGCGGTACTTGAACAGGCTCATCACGAGTGCGGCGAGCATCCGCGGCACCCGAAGCGCACCCCAGCGGCCGTCCGCGTAGGCCAGGTTGACCGGCTGCCGGGCCGGACGCGGCGCCTCGTCGCGGGAATAGAAGCCGGGCACGATCTCGATATGGCCGAGGTGCGGCGCGACGTGTTCGAGCTCGGCTGTAATGAAGGTCTCGCCATTCCCATACGGATACAGCGAAGTCACCATCAACATCTTCGTTGTCGTCATCCTTGGTCTCCTCCTGGCGCCGCTGCTGCCACGGCGCCTTCCTGCGCGATACGCCTGGCCATGATGCGCCGGTACATGAACACCGTATAAGCGGCCGTCGCCGTGAACGCCACGCTGGCAGCCAGCGCCGCCCCCCAGGTGCCGTAGGCGGGGATCGCCAGCATGCAGCCGGCGCCGTTCAGTACCAGCGACAGCGTGGCCCCGACGATGTTGACGCCCTGCCGGCCCATGCCCGCCAGGGAATTGGCGATGACGTTCATGTAGCTCCAGGTGATAATTCCCGGTAACAGGACAATGAAGGGAAGCACGGCACTCGCGTAATCCTTCCCGAAGGCCCACGGAATCAACACGGTCGACAGCGCCGCCGCCAGCATGCCCACCACGAGCGTGATCTTGAATACGGCCAAGGCGATACGGCCGACCATCTGGCGCAGCGCCGCCGGGGTGCCGTTGGCGGCCGCGGACTCCGGGAACACGACCACCGAGGCCGCGCTCGCGATCAGCCATAGTGCCTCGGCCAGTTGCACCGAGAGCGCGTAGATGCCTGCCGAAGACGGATCGAGCAGCAGGCTCACCATATACAGGCCGACCCGGTAGTTGAGGAAGGTGATCACGTTGCTCAGGTGCGCCCGCAGCCCGTAGCCGATCATCTTCGCCAGGGCGAGCGCGCCGCCGGCAGGCGCGGCCGGGTAGCGCCGCACCCGCACTTCGCTGGCCAGCCACAGCGAGGCCTGGCTCAGGATATGGCAGGACAGCACCGAGACGACACTGATGGCGCCGGTAGCGCCCAGCACCAGCACGCCCGCGCAGAAGGTGAAGGGCTGGATCAGCGCGGTCTTGTTGAAGGTGGTGTAGTCGCGCGCGCCCTGGATCAGCGATACGGTCCAGGCCGCCAACAGCATGGCGGGAAACAGGAGGCTGGCATACAAGGCCGTGTCCTTGCTCGTCCCGGGCAGGTAGCGCCCGATCATGGCGTCGCTGCTCAGCGCGAGCGCGAGCACGGCGATGCCCCATAGCGTGCAAGCGAGTATCCAGTTGACGCGGCGCATCGCCGCGGCATCCGGGGTTCCGCTGCTCATGTGGTAGACGTGACTGGAAGCCAGGCCCAGGTTCAGGACGGCATACAGGGTTTGCGGCAGCAGCAGGGCCGTCACCAGCAGGCCGTTGTAGTGCGGGCCGAGCTGGCGCGTGGTGACCCACAATGCGACGAAGTACAAGACGCTCGAGAGCATCTGGCGCAGCATCGTCGATCCGATGGCGGTCGAGATGTTGCGCCGCGAATCCGGGCTGCGACCGAGCGGCAGCGACGCAAGCAGGCTCTTCATTTGGGTCAGCATAGGCTGGTCGTCGCTGTATGTGCTCGCTGTCGGGTTCGGATGCGGATGGAGCCGGGACGCCGCGCCATGTGCCGGGTGCGCCGGCGCCTGCGGTCCGCCGTGGCGCCTCCAGTTCATTATCCGGACCCGTCATCGCGACATGCTGCGCACGATCAAGCCGGCAGGCGCGACGAATCAATTGCCGAAATTAAATAACGACGGAATGGCGCGCTAGTCGGCCAAACGCAAGGTGCGCAATCGTGCGCCGGTTTAAGCTCGGGATCCCGGCGGCCACGGCGCCGCGCTCATCCCGTCGTCAGAGACAATGAACCCGCGAAGCTTTCGATATCCGATGATCGTCTGCATCCTGCTGGTGGCCGGCCTCGGCCTCAAGGCATGCATCTCGCTCGAGCACCCGGTCGACCCGCGTGCCCTGTACGTCACCCCGCGCGGAAGCGACAACAACCCGGGCACCGAGGGCGCGCCGCTGCAGACGATCGGGGCTGCCGCCAGGCGTGCGGTCCCGGGCAGTACCGTCCACGTCGCGCCCGGCACCTACCGCGAGAACATCAAATCGATGAAGAGCGGCACGCCCACGGCGCCGATACGCTATGTCTCGACGGTCAAATGGGGCGCCAGGATCATCGGGGGCGGTGTCGAGGCGGTCTGGGAAAACCATGGCGAACACGTCGAGATCAACGGCTTCGACGTGACCGGCAGCGGACGCAACGGGATCCTGAACTACGGCTCCTGGGTGCGCGTGCTCAACAACCACGTGCATGAGCTTGCGGTGACGGGCGGCTGCAGCAGCAATGGCGGCGGCGGCATCGTGTTCAGCAATTACCAGGCCTCGGACGGCGAGATCAGCGGCAACCTCGTGCACGACATCGGCGAGCCGGGCACCTGTTCGGGCGTGCAGGGAATCTATTACTCCAACCTGCGCGGCAAAATTTACAACAACATCGTTTACCGCGCCTCGGCATGGGGAATCCACCTCTGGCACGCCGCCAACAAAGTCATCGTCGCCAATAACACGGTGTTTGCAAACGGCTCGGCCACGACCGGCGGCGGCATCGTGATGGGGACCGGCGATGCGCCGGGAAATGTGGTGATGACGGAAACCAAGGTGATCAATAATATTGTTGCCTATAACCCTCGCGCATCGATCAGGCAATACTGTTATCGCGGCGAGTCCTGCATCGGCGCTGACAATCTTGTCGCACACAATGTGGTTTTTGGAAATGCTGCGAAGATTGAAATGTTAGTCGGAAAAGATATTGGGACAATTACCCAGGATCCTTTATTTGTCGATTTCCGCCCCGATGGCAAAGGCGACTATCGCCTGCGCAAGGATTCGCCAGCCCGCAAGCGCGGCCTGGCTGCACTTGCGCCGCCCAGCGATATCGAAGGAGCGGAGCGTCCGCGTGCTCCCGCAGTGGACATCGGTGCTTATCAACACTGAGCGCTTCGCTGTCCTCATCCATATAGCCTGGCTCGTCGTGCGCCTCCTGGCGCCAACAAAAGCTTCCCAATGCTGATTCGCGGCAGCTTTCCTGCATGCCGAATGTGGCAACGCACGCGAGATTTAGCGAACGAGCATTTTTGAATAGCTTTTCCCAAATAAATTAAATCTTTCGCATCGGTTTTGCTTTCCGATCTGAAAGAGTATTTACGGAATTGTTATCGCTAGAAAATTTTTCTCCAAAAAAATTGAACTCCTGCAGTTTCCTACTCTCAAAGGTTCGCTTTCACTTTTTTGAGAAGGAAACTCCCTAATGAAAAACGTAGTCAACTTTGCTTCGAATGCCCGTGTCAACGCAATCCTCTGCTGCAGCGCCGCTGTCCTGCTGACCGCCATTGGCGGCAACGTCTACGCCGCTGACAAGGCCACGACATCCGAAGCGACTGTTGCCGCGGCGACGAGCTCGGTCGACCAGGTCACCGAACTCTATCGTACCCTGCTCGGCCGCGAGCCGGACACCGCCGGCCTCGCCTATTGGGTTGGTCTCGTCAACAACGGCCTGCCGCTGGACACCGTGCGCGTCGCCCTGATGAGCAGCCGGGAATACCAGAACCGCACCGCATCGACGGCCGATACCTCGTCCTACCACCTGTACGTGGCCACCACGGGTTCGGACTCGAACCCGGGTACCCAGGCGCGTCCGTTCAAGACCATCAACAAGGCCGCCTCGGTCGCCAAGGCGAGCACCACCGTGCACGTGGCGCCGGGCACCTATAACGGCAACGTCACCACCAAGCTCAGCGGCACCTCGACCGCCCGCATCCGCTTCGTGTCGGACACCAAATGGGGCGCCAAGATCGTCGGCAGCGGCAAGGAAGTCATGTGGCTGAACAACGGCAGCTACGTCGAGATCAACGGTTTCGACATCAGCGGCCCGGGCCGCCTGGGCATCCAGAACATGGGCTCGAACACCCTGGTGACGAACAACCGCGTCCACCACATCACCGTGTCGGGCGGTTGCACGGGCTCCGGCGGCGCCGGCATCGTCAACGCCAGCTACACCAGCTCGGCCGGCGACATCATCGGCAACGTGGTGCACGACATCGGCAAGCCGGGCGGCTGCAACGGCGTTCAGGGGATCTACTCGTCCAACAAGGGCAGCAAGATCATGAACAACATCGTCTACCGCGCTTCGGCCTACGGCATCCACCTGTGGCACGCCGCGACCGACTCGACCATCGCCAACAACACCGTGTTCGCCAACGGTTCGAGCGGCATGGGCGGCGGCATCGTCACCGGCGTGGGCGACAAGCCGGGCAACATCCAGCTGAAGAACACGAAGGTCATCAACAACATCGTGTACAAGAACCCGCGCCAGGGCATTTCGCAGTACTGCTACTCGGGCCAGAGCTGCATCGGTTCGGGCAATGTCACCGCGAACAACCTGGTCTACGGCAACGGCTCGGCGATTTCGCTGCGCGTCGGCAGCGCGACCGGCACCATCAACGCCGATCCGAAGTTCGTCAGCTACAACCCGACCGGCACCGGCGACTACCGCCTGCAGAGCAGCTCGCCGGCCGTGAACAAGGGCACCAAGGCGTCCGCCCCGACGGTCGACATCGTCAATGCGCTGCGTCCGAAAGGCGGCGCATGGGATATCGGCGCCTACGAGAACTACTGATCTCGGAAGCCAGGCGGAGCCGAACGGCTCCGCCATATCCTGCACAGCCCCACGATGGCCAGTCCATCGTGGGGCTTTTTCGTCATGACGCGCCCGCCTCGTCGTCGAGACTGCGCAGGAAGGCGAGCTTCTCGGCGATCTTCGATTCCACCCCGCGCGGCACTGGACGGTACCAGCCCGGTTCGCGTATTCCCTCCGGCAGGTAGGTCTCGCCCGCCGCATAGGCATGCGGCTCGTCGTGGGCATAGCGGTAGGCGTGGCCGTAGCCGAGTTCCTTCATCAATTTCGTCGGCGCGTTGCGCAGGTGGACCGGGACCTCGCGCGACTTGTCCTTCTTGACGAAAGCCATCGCCTCGTTGAAGGCGTTGTAGCCGGCATTGCTCTTGGCGGCGATCGCCAGGTAGATCACGGCCTGGCCGAGGGCCAGCTCGCCTTCGGGCGAACCGAGGCGCTCATAGGTCGTGGCGGCGTCGTTGGCGATCTGCAGCGCACGCGGGTCGGCCAGGCCGATGTCTTCCCATGCCATGCGCACGATGCGGCGCGACAGGTACTTGGCGTCGGCGCCGCCGTCAAGCATGCGGCACAGCCAGTACAGGGCCGCGTCCGGATGCGAGCCGCGCACCGACTTGTGCAGGGCCGAGATCTGGTCGTAGAAGTTGTCGCCGCCCTTGTCGAAGCGGCGCGCATTCAGCGTCAGCGCGTTCTCGACGAACTCCGCGGTGATGCGGGTGACGCCGGCCGTCTCGGCCGAGGTCTTGGTCTGTTCCAGCAGGTTGAGGAAGCGGCGCGCGTCGCCGTCGGCATAGCCGACCAGGGTGTCGACCGCGACCTCGTCGAAGCTCAGGTGCTGCAGCACGCGCTCCTGGGCGCGCTTGAGAAGCTGGCGCATCTCGTCGTCGCTCAGGGCCTTGAGCACGTAGACCTGGGAGCGCGACAGCAGCGCCGAGTTGACCTCGAACGAGGGGTTCTCGGTGGTCGCGCCGATCAGGGTCACCAGGCCCGATTCCACGAAGGGCAGCAAGGCGTCCTGCTGCGACTTGTTGAAGCGGTGGATCTCGTCGATGAACAGGATGGTGTGTTTGCCCTGCTGCAGGTAGTGCTCGGCCTGTTCGACGGCGGCGCGGATATCCTTCACGCCCGAGAGCACCGCCGACAGCGCGATGAACTCGCAGTCGAAGGCGTAGGCGGTCAGGCGCGCCAGCGTGGTCTTGCCCACGCCGGGCGGGCCCCACAGGATCATCGAGTGCGGCTTGCCCGACTTGAACACCAGGTTCAGCGGCTTGCCCGGGCCGAGCAGGTGGCTCTGGCCGATGACTTCGTCGATGGTGCGCGGCCGCAGGGCTTCGGCCAGCGGCGGCGAGGGTTCGGTCTTGAAGAGGTCATCCATGATGCGCTCCCGGGACGCTCGAGGGAAATGCGAAATGTTGCGGAGTGTTGTGCATGTGTCTAGTGTAGCCGATGCAGGCGGCCGAGGCAGGCTGCACGGGCGCGCCCTGCCCTATAATTCCCCGTTTCCACGCCGGAGCCGCCCCATGACACATCCCGCGCCCGTCCTCATGATCCAGGACATCTGGTCCAGGTGGACCAGGGCCTCGCGCGCCGCCGCCGATGCCGGGACGCGGCTGGCCGTGCCGCGCGTGCACCGCCTGCCCATCCTGAGCGGCGAGGCCACGATCCGCCACGAGGTGGCAGCGCTGGAAGAGCATGGTTTCGAAGCGCGCCACCTGGTGCGCCGCATGGACGATCCGGCCTGGGCCCACGACCGTCCTGCCCGCCCGGACAACCTGAAGGCCTGGCGCGTGGGCGAAGGATTTGCCGTGTCCCTGTTCCGGCCGTGGGACAGCATGCTGACCACCAGGTGGCCGGCCTGGCTGGCTTCGCCCCTGTTCGAGGGCGGGCTGGGCGATGCGGTCCGGATCGACTGGAACGCGCGCTTTCGCGCCTCGGTCTCCGGTTCGAACCGTTCCTATTTTTATGAGGAACACACGGTCTGGGTGACCCTGCAGGCCGCGCCGACGGACGCCAGCTTCCTGGCGCTCGCACCGAGCAAGCACATCGACCTGCGCACCACGATCTACTGAATCAAGGCTTGCCGACGTAGAGCACGATCTTGCCGACCGCCCTGCCGCTTTCGCTCAGCGCATGGGCTTGCGCGATGTCTTCCAGTGCGAACTCGGCGCCGACGATCGGCCGCAGCCGGCCGCCGTCGACCATCCCGGCCAGCTTGTCGAGCACCGGCGCATTCGGTCCGATGAAGACGAAGCCGCCGCGCACGCCCATCGCGGCCGCCCTGGCCTCGTCCGGCGGACTGATGATCGACACCTGGATGCCGCCCGGCTTCAAGAGCGACCACGAGGCTTCCTGCACCTCGCCGCCGATGGTGTCGAACACGGCGTCCACCGGCTCGACCGCGTGGAGCAGCGTCGTTGTCGTGTAGTCGACGAACTGGTCGACGCCCAGCGACTCCACCAGCGCACGGTTGCGGCCGGATGCCGTGGCGGCCACGGTGGCCCCGGCCGCCTTCACCAACTGGATCGCCAGCGAACCGACGCCGCCCGAGCCGGCGTGGACCAGCACGCGCTGCCCGGCGCGGACCCGGGCGGTGTCCATCATCGCCTCCCAAGCGGTGATCCCGGCCAGCGGCAATGAAGCTGCTTCGACGTGCGAAATGGTACGCGGCTTGCGCGCGCATTCGCCGGGGCGGATGGCGACGAACTCGGCGTAGGTGCCGTTGCGCGCCAGGTCGGGCCGCGAGTAGACCGCGTCGCCGACCTGCCACTGCGTGACCTGGCTGCCCACCGCCGCCACTACGCCGGAAACGTCCCAGCCGAGGGTCAGCGGCATCCGGTGCGGCATCATCTGGGCCAGGTAGCCGGCGCGGACCTTCCAGTCGACCGGGTTGATGGATGCGGCGACGACCCGCACCAGCACCTCATCCGGAGCGATGTCGGGAACGGGAATCTCGTCAAGGGAGAGGACCTCGCGTCCTCCGTACTGATGGATGCGTACTGCCTTCATTGGGCGCTCCTTTGGCCTGCCGTTGGTCGTGAAGACCGATTGTACGGAAGGCTATCGGGCGGAGCGCCCGGCAGCGGGATTTACTGGTTGACGACGTCGGCGCCCTTCGGCACGTCGAATTTGAACTGCTGGGCGCCCAGCGCCGGGTTGCGCTGGAAGTTGGTGAACTTCAGCAGCGAGACCTGGCCGAACTGGTCCTTCAGCTCCATGGCCACCGGCACGCCGCCCTTCAGGCCGATGCCGATCTGCTCGAAGGTGGTGTCCTTGGTCTTGGGCACCGCGGTCAGCCATTCGGCGCCGTCACGCTCGCCGGCCTCCGACAGGGTGAAGTTCTTTTCCAGGTCGTTGCTGCCGAACAGGATGGCGGCCGGCGACGAACCCAGGGCGTTGCCCAGCTTGCGGGTGCTGACCTGGTTCAGGTCCTTGTCGTAGATGTAGAGCGTTTCGCCGTCGGCCTGCAGCAACTGTTCATAGGGCTTCTGGTAGGTCCAGATGAACTTGCCGGGGCGGGCGAATACAAACGTGCCGCTCGAGACCGGGGCGGCCTTGCCGCTCTTGGATTTGGTCAGCTGCTGCTGGGTGAATTCGCCCTTGGCGGACTTGGTGGTGGCGACGAAGCTCTTGAACTGGTCGAGGGCGGCGGCGCCGGCGTTGGCCGACAGGGCGAACGCGGTCGTTGCGATGAGTGCTGCGAAACGGGTGGTCGTGAATTTCATATGGATTCCTCTTGTTGTGGTCCGCCGCCCATCGTTGACCGCGTGGGCGGGAGGACCCGCCCACCCTACAACAGCGGATAGGCGCGGTTATTCGGCGGTCGTCGCCGGGACGAGGATGTCGCGGTTGCCGTTCGACTGCATCGGCGACACCAGGCCGCTCTGTTCCATTTGCTCGATCAGGCGGGCCGCGCGGTTGTAGCCGATGCGCAGGTGGCGCTGGACCAGCGAGATCGAGGCCTTGCGGTTCTTGAGCACCACAGCCACGGCCTGGTCGTAGAGCGCGTCGGATTCGCCGCCGCCCTCGCCCGCCGGGATGCCCTCGGCATTGCCCTCTTCCAGCGTACCGCCTTCGAGAATGCCTTCAATATAGTTCGGTTCACCGAGCGACTGGAGATGTTTTACAACTCGATGCACTTCGTCGTCCGACACGAAGGCGCCGTGCACGCGGATCGGCAGGCCGGTCCCCGGCGGCATGTACAGCATGTCGCCCATGCCCAGCAGCGTTTCCGCGCCCATCTGGTCGAGAATGGTGCGCGAGTCGATCTTCGACGAGACCTGGAAGGCGATGCGGGTCGGGATGTTCGCCTTGATCAGGCCGGTGATCACGTCCACCGACGGACGCTGGGTGGCCAGGATCAGGTGGATGCCGGCCGCACGCGCCTTCTGGGCGATACGGGCGATCAGCTCTTCCACCTTCTTACCCACCACCATCATCAGGTCGGCCAGTTCGTCGATGATGATGACGATGGTCGGCAGCTTCTCGAGCGGCTCGGGATTGTCCGGCATGATCGAGAACGGATTCGGGATGTGCTCCTCGCGCTTGGCCGCCTCCACGATCTTGCCGTTGTAGCCTGCCAAATTACGCACGCCCAGCTTCGACATCAATTTGTAGCGGCGCTCCATCTCGTTCACCGCCCAGTTCAAGGCGTGGCCGGCCTGGCGCATGTCGGTCACGACCGGCGCCAGCAGGTGCGGGATGCCTTCGTACACCGACATCTCCAGCATTTTCGGGTCGATCAGGATCAGGCGCACGTCGGCCGGGTCGGATTTGTAGAGCAGCGACAGGATGGTCGCGTTGATGCCCACCGATTTACCCGAACCGGTGGTACCCGCCACCAGCAGGTGCGGCATCTTGGCCAGGTCGGCGCAGACTGGTTTACCGGCGATGTCCTTGCCCAGGGCGACCGTCAGCGCAGAGGCACTGTCGCCATAAACCTTGGAACCGACGATTTCCGACAGGCGCACGATCTGGCGTTTCGGGTTCGGCAGCTCGAGCGCCATGTAGTTCTTGCCCGGGATGGTCTCGACCACGCGGATCGAGGTCAGCGAGAGCGAACGCGCCAGGTCGCGCGCCAGGTTGACGATCTGGCTGCCCTTCACGCCGGTGGCCGGCTCGATCTCGTAGCGGGTGACCACCGGGCCCGGATAGGCGGCCACGACCTTCGCTTCGACGCCGAAGTCGGACAGCTTCTTCTCGATCAGGCGGCTGGTGAATTCCAGGGTCTCGACCGCCACCGTCTCTTGCGCCGGCGGGGCTTCGTCCAGCAGCGCCAGCGGCGGCAGGCCGCCGTCGCCCGCCAGCTCGTGGAACAGCGGCGTCTGCATTTCCTTCTGGGCGCGCTCGGACTTCGGCACGCTGGTCATCTGCGGCTCAATCTTGATGGTCGAGGCGGCGCTGGCCACCGGCGACGGGGCCGCCGGCGGCATGGCGAGCGAGGCCGGCGTCGACGGCGGCAGGATCACGGGCTCGGCGCGCGGCTCCAGCGCCGGCTCGGCCTTGACGATCGGCGGCGGGGCCGGATGCTTTTCGGTGTACTTCTGGCGCTCGTTGACCACCAGCTCGTCGCGCTTGACGGCGGCGGCTTCGCCCTGCTTGCGGTCTTCGTGGTCTTCCATGCGCATGCGGAACCAGTCGATCGTGTTCTCGACCGACTCGCCGATGCGCTCGGCCACGGCGAGCCAGGACACCTGGAAGAACAGCGAGAAGCCCAGCCCGAACAGCAGCAGGAGCAGCAGGGTCGCGCCGGTGAAGCCGAAGGCGACGTGGGCCGAATGGCCGATCAGCTGGCCCAGCACCCCGCCGGCGGCGCGCGGCAGCTCGACGTTCCAGGTCCACAGGCGCAGGTATTCCAGGCCCAGGCTGCCGGCCAGCATGATGGCGAAACCGGTCCAGCGCACGTACATCTCGCCGGCATGAAGCGGTTCGTCGCCCACCGGGGCCAGCTTGTCGGTCAGGCGGCGCCAGCCCTTCCAGACCCCGCGCAGGAAGATCACGCCCCACCACCAGGCCGAGAAACCGAAGATGAACAGCAATAGGTCGGATAGCCAGGCCCCGGCCTTGCCGCCCAGGTTGGCGATCCTGGGGACGGAATTGGCGTGCGACCAGCCCGGATCGCCCTTGTTGTAGCTTAATAAAATAAGCACGAAATACAGGAAGGCGACGGCCATGGCGATCCAGCGCGCTTCCGACAGGAGGCGCGACAGCCGGCCAGGCAGGGGCTGGCGGGCGCGTGTGGATTGCGCAGTGCGGGTGTATCCAGAAGTGCTGGCTTGGCTGTTCTTGCTCATTGCTTGTACTACGAAAGTGACATGGAAAGCGAAACAGAAGTGTTCGCTATCGACAATCCGCCCATTCTAAGCCATATACGGCTGGGCTGGCCTACGATTCATGCTCGTGTGCATCATCGTCTATAATCTTGTGTTGCAAACCGAGCCTTGATCTTTCTAAAGGCCGCCCCCAGTTTCCGCTTGTTCATCTCTTATTGAAGCCTCCCATGACTACTACCAAACACGCCAAAGTCCTGATTCTCGGTTCCGGTCCTGCCGGCTACAGCGCAGCGGTGTACGCCGCGCGCGCCAACCTGAGCCCGATGCTGGTCACCGGCGTCGAACAGGGCGGCCAGTTGATGACCACGACCGACGTCGAGAACTGGCCGGGCGACCCGCTGGGCGTGCAGGGTCCGGAGCTGATGCAGCGCCTGCTGCAGCATGCGGAGCGCTTCAACACCGAGATCGTGTTCGACCACATCCACACCACCTTCCTGAACGAGAAGCCGATCCGCCTGGTCGGCGACAGCAACGAATACACCTGCGACGCGCTGATCATCGCCACCGGCGCCTCGGCCCAGTACCTCGGCCTGCCGTCGGAACAGGCGTTCATGGGCAAGGGCGTGTCGGCCTGCGCCACCTGCGACGGTTTCTTCTATCGCAACCAGGAAGTCGCGGTGATCGGCGGCGGCAATACCGCGGTCGAGGAAGCCCTGTACCTGGCCGGCATCGCCTCCAAGGTCACCTTGATCCACCGCCGCGACAAGTTCCGCGCCGAACCGATCCTGGTCGACCGCCTGATGCACAAGGTCCAGGAAGGCAAGATCGTGCTCGAACTGAACCACACCCTGGATGAGGTATTGGGCGACAACAGCGGCGTGACCGGCCTGCGCATCAAGTCCACCGAGACCGGCGCAGCCAAGGACATCGCCGTGCACGGCCTGTTCGTGGCGATCGGTCACAAGCCGAACACCGGCATCTTCGAAGGCCAGCTGGACATGCAGAACGGCTACATCAAGACCCGCTCGGGTACCGAGGGCATGGCGACCGCCACCAGCGTGCCGGGCGTGTTCGCCGCCGGCGACGTGCAGGACCACGTGTACCGCCAGGCGATCACCAGCTCGGGCACCGGCTGCATGGCCGCGCTCGACGCGCAGCGTTATCTCGAAGCACTGGAAGACGATCCTAAATAAGCAAGTAGCGGTACGATGGCGGGCATGAAGGATTTCGCTGAACTGAAGGGCTTGCGCGACAAGCTCAAGGAAGACGAGCGCCTGCGCGCCATCGAGCGAGCCGAGCGCGAGAAGCGCGAGCGGATCGCGAAGGAGCGCGCCGTGGAGTTCCGCGGCGCGATGCAGGGCGTGACCAAGATTCCCGAATCGGACCGCTACGTATACCGTCCGGTGTACGTGGCCTCCGACCGCGCCTTCAAGGACCGCACCCCGCTCACCGAGGAAGAGGAAATCGAAGCGGTCCTACGGGAGTCGCTGTCCGACGAGTTCGACGTCGACGGCCTGCTCGACGAAGACCCGTCGCTGAGCTACGCCCAACCGGGCGTCGGGCCGGACGTCGTGAAAAAGCTGCGCAAGCGCCACTGGCCCGTGCAGGACGAGCTCGACCTGCATGGCCTGAACCGCGACGGGGCACGCGACGCCCTCACCGACTTCCTCCACCGCGCCAACCGCCGCGGCGTGCGTTGCGTACGCATCGTCCATGGCATCGGCTACGGCTCGCCGCAGGGCCAGCCGGTCCTGCGCGGGATCGTGCACAGCTGGCTGGTGCAAAAAAGCGAAGTGGTAGCCTTCTGCGTTGCAGGTAAGAAAGATGGCGGACACGGGGCTTTGATCGTCCTGCTGCGTCCCGCCTTGCTCGAGTGAGCCGCCGCACGGAGTGCAACATGGACACAACAATATGATGTGTCCTCGTATGTATTACCTGTAAAATGCGGTGGACCGGCATTTGCCGAAATTGACGAGAAGGGAATGGTGGCGAATTGAAGGGTACTTCCGTGATTCCGATGGAGCACGGCCGCCAGGTCGACCTGCTGAACTGCGCCGACGAGCCGATCCACATCCCCGGTTCGATCCAGCCTCACGGCGCCCTCCTTTTCTTCACTGCCGACGGCGCGCTCGAAGGCTGGAGCGCCAATGCCCCTGCGCTGCTCGGCCTCACGCCCGAACTCGGCGCCCCCTATGCCTCGCTCGACCTGCCGCCCGCCGCGCTCGAATTGCTGGTCGAGTACATCGGACCGGGCGAGCCTGAAGTCACTCCTTCGATGGTTCCGGTCTGTATCGGCGGCGCCGACTTCGACTGCGTCGTTCATGCCGCCCTCGGCCGGGTGACTGCCGAATTCGAACAGCGTGAGGCGAGCGCCGACGAGGTGGCCCTGTTCGCGGTGAAGGCGCATGCCTCGATCGACCGCCTGCGCCGCCAGAAAACCATCGAAGGCCTGCTGTCGATCGCGGTGGAGCAGATCCGCGAGATCACCGGATTCGACCGCGTGATGGCCTACCGCTTCCGCCCGGACGACAGCGGCGACGTGGTGGCCGAAGCCCGGCGCGAGGATATCGTGCCCTACCTCGGCCAGCGCTACCCGGCCTCGGACATTCCGGTCCAGGCACGCCGCCTGTATGTGCTGAACACGCTGCGTTCGATTATCGACGTCAACGACACCATGGTGCCGCTGCTGGGCGCGCCGGATGCGCTGGCGCTCGACATGAGCCATGCCGTGCTGCGCAGCGTCTCGCCGATCCACATCGAGTACCTGAAGAACATGGGCGTCGGCGCGTCGATGAGCGTGTCGATCGTCATCAACAACCGGCTATGGGGGCTGATCGCCTGCCACCACATGTCGCGCAAGCTGGTGCCCTACTCGATCCGCATGGCCTGCGACGTGCTGGCCCAGGTGATGGCCTCGACCATCCACAGCATCGAGTCGCGTCTGGAAACCGGGTTGATCGAGCGCGCGGCCTCGACCCGCACCAAGCTGGTCGAAGACCTGCTGCTGGAAGACGATCCGCTCGAGACCTTCGGCCGCTTCTCCGACGCCATCCTGGAAGCGACCCAGGCGCAGGCCCAGGTCACCAGCTACTACCACAAGGTGCAGGTGCGGGGCGATGTGCCGCACGAACTGGCCGAGGCCATCGTCGCCTCGCTGCCCGAGGGCGCGCACGATTTGGTGGTGCGCGAAAAGCTGGAGGACTGGCCGGAAGCGATCCGCGACCGGCTCGGCAAATGGGTCGGCTTGCTGGCCCTGCCCTTCGATCCGGCCGCGAACGGCTGGAACGTGGTGCTGCGGGTCGAGCAGATCGAGCAGGTCGCCTGGGGTGGGCGTCCGGAGAAGACCACGGCCTTCGGCCCGCTCGGCGAGCGCCTGACGCCGCGCGGCTCGTTCGACGCCTGGTACCAGACGGTGCGCGGCCATGCGCATCCGTGGGAATCGACCGTCCTGTCCAATTCGCGCCTGACCCTGGCCGAGCTGGTGCGCGTGATGAACTCGCGCCGCGCCCAGACCGAAGCCACGCGCGCCCAGCTGCTGGCCATGCTCGGCCACGACCTGCGCGACCCGCTCCATTCGATCAACATGGCCGGCATGGTGCTCGAGAAGGGCAACAGCCAGCCGACCCTGGGCAAGCGCATCCAGTCTTCCACCAGCCGCATGCAGCGCATGATCACGCAGGTGCTGGACATGAGCCGCATCGACGGCGGCCTGGGCCTGGGCGTGGCGCTCGAGCCGGTCAACCTGACGGCCCTGGTGGAAGACCTGATCGACGAAGCGCGCCTGGCCTACCCGACCATCCCCTTCCAGCTGGCCTGCGACGAGCAGGCGATGGTCAATGCCGACAGCGGAAGGATGGGACAGGTGCTGTCCAACCTGCTGAGCAATGCGCGCCACCATGGCGAGGTGGGCAAGCCGGTGCGCGTCTGCGTCCGGGTCGACGGCAAGGAAGCGGTGGTCGACGTCAGCAATGCGGGCGCCCCGATCCCGCCGGAACTGGTGGCGACCTTGTTCAACCCCTTCAAGCGCGCCTCGCTGAACAACCCGCGCAACCGCACGGGCATGGGGCTGGGACTGTACATCGCGCAGCAGATCGTACGCGAGCACCATGGCGACATCGCCTACCGCCATGATGGAAACGATGTCATTTTCTCGGTAAGGCTCCCGCTGTTATAGGTCGACGTTCGTAAATGCAGAGCGGCATGGTAGTCTAGCAACACTGTCCGCTCTTCATTACCGCATGACCCTCATCAAGTTCATCGAAATCATGGCGATCCTGGTCGGCGCCTTCTCCGGCTTCATCGAAGCGCGGCGCAAGCGCATGGACCTGGTGGGCGTCTTCACGGTGGCTTTCATCACCGCTTTCGGCGGCGGTACCCTGCGCGACATCCTGCTCGACCGCCGGCCGCTGTTCTGGGTCATCCACCAGGAATACGCGATCCTGATCTTCGTACTGGCCCTGGTGGCTTCTCCCCTGATCCGCACCCTGCGCCAGATCGTCTCGGAACGCCTGATCGTGATCGCCGACGCGGTCGGCCTGGGCCTGTTCTCGATAGCCGGGGTATCCGCCGCGCTGGCGGCCGACATGCCGATCTTCATCGCCTCGATGATGGGTGTGATCACCGGGATCTTCGGCGGGGTGCTGCGCGACATCGTCTGCAACGAAGTGCCGATGGTGTTCCGCGACGGGAAGCCTTACGCGATCTGCGCCTTCCTGGGGAACTGGCTGTACCTCATGATGCGCCACTATGGCGTGGAGCCGGATTTCGCCCTGTGGACCAGCGCGCTGTTCATCAGCGGGCTGCGCTTGATCACCTGGAAGTTCGATCTGCAGATGGGGCGCTAAGCGCTCCTTTCCCCTCGCGCCAACAGGCGCGCCAGTGCCCTGCGCAATTCTTCCTGCGTATAAGGCTTGGCCAATACGCTGACGTCCAGCCCGTGCAGGCGCTCGGGCGCGACCACATAGCCGCTGGCCAGCAGCACCGGCAGCTTCGGGTGCTGCGTGCGGAGGTGATGCGCCAGGCCGATGCCGTCCATGGCCCCCGGCATGACGACGTCGGAGAACACCAGGTCGAAGCGCTCCAGTGGATGCCGCAGCGCGTCCTGGGCGTCGCGTGCCAGCGTGGCTTCGCAGCCGAGGTTGGCGAGCAACTCCAGGGTCGCGTCGGCGACCGCCGCATCGTCCTCGACATACAGCACGCGGGCGCCCGCCACCAGGGGCGGCGAGGTGGCACCGTCCTCCTTCTCCTGCCTCCTGGCGGCCCTGCTGCGCGGCAGCAGGATCGATACCGCCGTCCCTTGCGCCGAGCTGTCGATCCAGGCCGTGCCGCCTGATTGCTTGGCAAAACCGTACACCTGGCTCAGACCCAGACCGGTCCCGGCGCCGACCGGCTTGGTCGTGAAGAAGGGATCGAAGGCCTGGCGCACCACCTCGGGCGGCATGCCGGTGCCGGTATCACGCACACTCAGCCAGACGAAGTCGCCGCTCAGTTCCAGCTGGGGCAAGCCCGGCGACGGCAGGCTGAGATTGCGGGCCTGGATGGTGACCGCGCCGCCGTCCGGCATCGCGTCCTTGGCGTTGACGGCCAGGTTGAGCAGCGCCACCTCGAGCTGGGTCAGGTCGGCATCGGCCAGCCACAGGCCGGGTTCCACCTCCAAGGTCAGCGCAATCCGTTCGCGCAGGGACTGCTGCAGCAAGTCCTGCATCTCCTCGAGCTGGCGTGCGATGTCGAGCGCGCCGCCGCTCAATGCCTGGCGCCGGCCGAAGGCCAGCAGCTGGTGGGTCAGCTTGGCGCCGCGCGAGGCCGCGCGCTGGATTGCATGCAGGGCGCGCTGCCAGCGTTCGCTGCCCGGCTCGACCAGCGGCAGCAGGGTCGTCGAGCCCTGGATCACCTGCAGCAGGTTGTTGAAGTCATGGGCCACGCCGCCGGTGAGTCGCCCGATCGCTTCCAGCTTGCGCGCCTCGTTCAGGGCGCTTTCGACGCGCTTGCGGGTTTCAGTCTCGGCGACCAGTTCGGCGGTGCGTTCCAGCACCCGCTGCTCCAGCAGCGTCGCCGCGCCCGACAGGGTCTGCATCTGGTCGCGCACCGTGTACTGCCAGGCGCGTGCCCGGCAGGCGGCATCGAAGGCGGTGCGCAGGACGTTGGCGGAACCCGGCCGTCCCAACACCGTGAGGTTCGCGAACTGGCGCAGGAAGCTCCATTGCAGGTGCGAGCCACCGCTGCCCGCCTGGGCGCTGAGCACGATCAGCGGCATGTCCGACCAGGCGGGCTGGCCCTGCAGGGCAGCGGCCAGCGGCGTCGCGTGCGTCTCCAGGGCGTCGTCGGTGAGCAGCAGCAGCCAGACGCCGGGGTCCTCCACCGCGGCGACCAGCTGCGCCCCGTCGGCACAGGGCCGGGCCTGCGCGCCCCACTCCGCCAGCAGGCCGGCCAGCGCCTGTTCGTCGTAGCCGAAAGGCGCGCAGATCGCGGCGACCACGCTGGCGCCGGGCTTGCGCGGGTCAGTCATGTTGCACCGGCGGCGGGTCGGAATCCTCCTGCGCGGCGCGCGGCACGCCGGTCAGCACGCCCTCGAAGCCGCCCAGTTGCGGGCCGACCGCGACGCCGGCACTGGTCAGGGAAAACTCGCGGATGCTGCTTTCATGGCGGCCCGGCCGCTTCTTGACGATCGAGATCGCCTTGCGGACCTCGCCCTCGGCCTCGAAGTAGCGCATCAGGATCACGGTGTCGCTGATGAAGGCGATGTCGAGCGGGTCTCCCACGTTTTCCAGCAGGCCGCTCTGGCCCACGACCAGGATCGACAGCACGCCCTGGTGCGACAGGTAGCTGAGCAGCTCGTGCATCTGCAGCATCAGCGCCTTCTCCTCGTGCATGGTCTCAAGGTAGGAATTCAGGCTGTCGATCACGACCACGGCCGCGCCATGGTCCTCCACCTGGCGCCGCACCTTCCAGATGAATTCCCCCGGGGAGATGCGCGAGGGATTGATGCGTTCCCAGTAGATGGTGCCGTTGTTGATGGCATCGGCGGCGCGCATCGACAGGCCGTTGGCCCGGTCGATCAGGGTTTCCCTCGACTCGTCGAAGGCGAAATAGGCGACGTGCTCGCGGCGCTCGGCCGCCACGTTGGCGTACTGCAGGGCCAGCGAGGACTTGCCGACGCCCGTGGGGCCGAGGATCATCACCGAGGTGCCGCGCATCAGGCCGCCGCCCAGCATCGTGTCCAGGGCCGGGACTTCGCTGGTGATCGTGTCGCGGATGCGTTCGCCCTTGTGCTCGTCCGCGATCAGGCTGGGAAACACGAACACCTCGCGCTCGGTGATGGCGAAGTCGTGCCAGCCGCTCTGGAACTCGGCGCCGCGCATCTTGACCACCCGCAGGCGCCGGCGCGCGGCGCCGAATTCGCGCTCGCGCTGCTCCAGCGTGATCACGCCGTGCACCGTGCCCTGCAGGTCGTACTGGCGCGGCTCGTCGGTCAGGTCGTCCATCAAGAGCGTGGTGCAGTTCTGCCCCAGCAGGAAGCGCTTCAGGGCGACGATCTGGCGCCGGTAGCGCATCGGGTCATCGGCGACCATGCGCAGTTCCGACATCGAGTCGATCACCACCCGCCTTGGCGCCTCTTCCTGCACCGCCTCGGTGATCGCCGAGATGGTCTGGCCCAGTTCGACTTCCGACGGGAACAGCACGCTTTGCTGGCGCCCGAGCTGGGCTTCCGCCGGCACGACTTCGCGCAGTCCGATGCCGTCCAGCGACCAGCCATGGCTGGCCGCGGTGGCGCGCAGTTCCTCCACCGTCTCGGACAGCGAGATATACAGGCACTTCTCGCCCTTTTCCGCGCCGTCGATCAGGAAGCGCAGGCCGATGGTGGTCTTGCCGGAGCCGGGACGGCCCTCGATCAGGTGGATACGCTGTTTCGGCAAGCCGCCGCGCAAGACCATGTCGAGTTCGGGGATGCCGGTATGGATTTTTTCCAGGTCGCTCATGTTGTTCTCTCTAGGCTTGTTGGAAGAGCGAGCTACACGCACACATGCCAATTAGACAATTTTTATGCATGATAGCTCAGCTCAGCCTGCGCTCGAATAGCAGGCTGGCTTCTCATGAAGCAAGAATAGGACTACAACTGATGAGCTTGGGAAACGCCGGATACCAGCCGCGAAGCTGGAAGCGCCGGCTTAGACGGCGTCGGGACCGGTCTCGCCGGTACGGATGCGGATCACCTGCTCCACATTCTGCACGAATATCTTGCCGTCGCCGATCTTGCCGGTGCGGGCTGCCTTGATGATGGCGTCCACGACCTGGTCGGCCATGCCGTCGTCGACCACCACCTCGATCTTCACCTTCGGCAGGAAGTCCACCACGTACTCGGCGCCGCGATACAGCTCGGTGTGGCCCTTCTGGCGGCCGAAGCCCTTCACTTCGGTCACGGTCAGGCCGGTGACGTTCACTTCGGCCAGCGCCTCGCGCACTTCGTCCAGCTTGAAGGGTTTGATCACGCAGGTAATCTGTTTCATTTTCTTTTCTCTCTAAAAAACAGGAATCAATCAGGGATATTCTTGAGGTCGTCCATCCACACGGTGGCCTCGGAATCCGACGGTGCGCGCCAGTCGCCGCGCGGGGACAGCGAGCCGCCGTTGCCGACCTTCGGCCCGTTCGGCACGCAGGTGCGCTTGAACTGGCTGGTCTTGAAGAAGCGCCACAGGAAAATGCCGAGGTTCTTCTTGATCGCATCCAGCCCGTACTCGTTGCGCACGTTGGCCGCACTCGGCCACCTGCCCTGCTCGCGGTCGTGCCAGGCGCTCCAGGAAAGGAAGGCCACCTTGCTCGGCTTGAGGCCGTAGCGCAGCGTGTAGTACAGGTTGAAGTCCTGCAGCTCGTAGGGGCCGATAGTGTCCTCGGTGATCTGGGCCGGCTTGCCGTCCTTGTCCCCTCCGGGCACCAGCTCGGGGCTGATCTCGGTGTCGAGGATCTTCAGCAGCACGTCGGCGCCGTTTTCCACCACCGCGCCGGTCTCGGCCACCCAGCGCACCAGGTAGGAGATCAGGGTCTTGGGCACGCTCGCATTGACGTTGTAGTGCGACATGTGGTCGCCCACGCCGTAGGTGCACCAGCCCAGCGCCAGTTCGGACAGGTCGCCGGTGCCGATCACGATCCCGTTGTGGAAGTTCGCCAGGCGGAACAGGTGGTTGGTCCGCTCGCCGGCCTGCACGTTCTCGAAGGTGATGTCGTATTCCGCCTTGCCCTCCACGTAGGGATGGCCGAGGTCCTTGAGCATCTGGATGCAGCTCGGGCGGATGTCGATCAGCTGGGCGCTGCAGCCCACCGCCGCCATCAGGTCGTTGGCCTGCTTGAGCGTGCGCTCGCTGGTGGCGAAGCCCGGCATCGTATAGGCGAGGATGTTGGTGCGCGGCAGGCCAAGGCGGTCCATGGCCTTGGCGCAGACCAGCAGCGCATGGGTCGAGTCCAGCCCGCCGGAAACGCCGATCACCACCTTCTTGATGCCGGTGCTCGACAGGCGCTGGATCAGGGCCTGCACCTGGATGTTGTAGACTTCAAGGCAGCGCTCGTCGCGGCGCGCCACGTCGGCCGGCACATAGGGGAAGCGTTCGATGGTACGCGCCAGCGGCATGTCGCGCTCCAGGGGCAGCGCGAGCGTGAACTGTACCAGGCGGAACTTCGACACTTCTTCCGCATGGCGGCGCACCGATTGCGCGAAGGTGGTCGCATGCATGCGCTCGTTCGACAGGCGGTCGAGGTCGACGTCGGCGAAGATCACGTGCGAATCGTCGCTGAAGCGTTCCGATTCCGCCAGCAGCTCGCCCTTCTCGTAGATGAGCGACTGGCCGTCCCAGGCCATGTCGTTGGTCGACTCGCCGCGCCCGGCCGAGGTGTACAGATAGGCGGCCAGGCAGCGCGCCGACTGCTGGCTCACCAGCTGGTGACGGTAGCCGCTCTTGCCCACCACGACGTTCGAGGCCGACAGGTTGACCAGCACCGTGGCGCCGGCCATTGCGGCGAACGAGGACGGGGGAATCGGCACCCAGACGTCTTCGCAGATCTCGACGTGGAAGCGGAACAGGGGCAGGTTCTCGATCTCGAACAGCAGGTTCGCACCAAAAGGCACGCTTGCGCCGAACAGGTCGATTCTCTCCACCGCGGCGCAATCGGCCGCACTGAACTGCCGGGATTCGTAAAACTCGCCATAATTAGGCAGGAAACTCTTGGGCACCACGCCCAGCACCCGGCCACCCGCAACGACGGTGGCGCAATTGAAGAGCTGGTGGTTGACCTTGAGCGGCAGGCCGACGACCAGCGCCACCGGCAGCGCCCTCGAAGCCTCGATGATCTTCGCCAGGCCCTCGAGGCAGCCGTCGAGCAGGGCGCGCTGGTGGAACAGGTCTTCGCAGCTGTAGGCCGACAGTCCCAGCTCGGGGAAGGCCACCAGCACGGCGCCTTCGTCGGCGGCCTGGCGGGCCAGCGTCAAGGTCTGCTCGACGTTGAAGGCCGGGTCGGCGATGCGGCAGCGCGGGATGGCCACGGCGACGCGGGCGAAGTGGTGCGTGTAGAGATTGAAGAATTGCTTGTTCATTGGTGAGACTTTCGCGAAGTCGTCGCTCATCAATTCGTTAGGGATGTCATTTTGAATTATCGCACGCATATCGTTTCTTCCTTGTCCGAGATTGGCCAGGAACAGTGGGACGCGCTGGTCTCGGCACAGGAAGATTCCAATCCTTTCCTGTCGTATGCCTTCCTGCACGCGCTGCACGAATCGGGCAGCGCGGCGCCCGAGACCGGCTGGCAGCCGCAGTACATCGCCCTCTACGACGGCGAGCAGCTGGCGGCCGCCCTGCCCCTGTACGTCAAGGGCCACTCCTATGGCGAGTACGTGTTCGACTGGGCCTGGGCCGACGCCTACCACCGGCACGGGGTCGAGTACTACCCGAAGCTGCTCTCCGCGATCCCGTTCACGCCGGTGGCCGGTCCGCGCCTGATGGCAGTCAGCGATGCCGCCCGGACCGCGCTGGTCGACGTGCTGGTGGCGACACAGGGCGCAAGCGAAGTCTCGTCGACCCATGTGCTGTTCCCGCCCGAGGAGCAGGCGCGCCAGTTGCAGGATGCCGGCTTCATGCTGCGCAGCGGGGTGCAGTTCCATTGGCTGAACGGCGGTTATGGCACGTTCGACGACTTCCTGGCCACGCTCGAACAGAAGAAGCGCAAGAACATCCGCGCCGAGCGGCGAAAAGTGCGCGAGGCTGGCGTGACGATGCGCCGCGTGCCCGGGCGCGATGCGACGGACGCGGACTGGGTCCTGTTCAACCGCTGCTACCGCCACACCTACAAGGCCCACTATTCGACACCCTACCTGAACCTGGACTTCTTCCGGCGTATCGGCGCGAGCATGCCCGACAACATCCTGCTCGTCATCGCCTCGCGCGAGGGGCGCGACATCGCGGCTTCGCTGGTGATCCACAACGAGAGCACGCTGTTCGGGCGCTACTGGGGCGAACTGGAACACGTGCCCTGCCTGCACTTCGAGGCGGCCTATTACCAGCCGCTCGAGTTCTGCATCGAACAGGAGATCCAGGCCTTCGAGGGCGGCGCCCAGGGCGAGCACAAGATGGCGCGCGGCTTCCTGCCGACCCGCACCTGGTCGGCGCACTGGCTGGCCCATCCCTCGTTCGCGGACGCGATCGAGCGCTTCCTGGAGCGCGAGCGGGGTGGGATCGACGACTACATGGACGAGCTCAACGAACGCAATCCGTTCCGCCCCGGCCGCTGAGCTCCGGACGATGGAAAAATGTGAAATTTCGACACAATCCTGCGATTCGGGTACTATCCGCGAATGAAAGTATTGATCGTAGATGACCTGCCCCTGGACGCCGAGTTGACGCAACGGGCTCTGCAACGTTGCGACAACGCCTATCAGGTGACGGTGGTCTCGGACGGCGAAGAAGCCTTGAACACGCTGGACCAGACCCGCGACTTCGACGTCATCCTGCTGGACCTGGCCTTGCCCAAGGTCGACGGCTTCGAAGTGCTGAAGGAACTCTCCTCGAAACCCTTCTTGTCCGACATCCCCATCATCGTCCTGTCGAGTTCGCGCAGCGGTTCGGACCAGGTGCGCACCCGCATGCTCGGGGCCTGCGGTTTTGTCGAAAAGGCCCTGGACTTCTCGGCCTTCCACGCCGATCTCGCGCGCACGCTCGAGCGCAATGGACTCACTGCCTGATACGCCCCTGGCGCGGGGCTGTCACGCGCCCGCGTCGTCCGCCACGAACAGGTCCGGATGGCTCTCCGCGCATTCGCGCAGCAGGTTCCACACCACCTTCACCCGGCGCAGGCGGTACAGGTCGGTCGGCGCCGCCAGCCAGAATGCACGTTCGGCGTGGAAATCCGGCAGCACCCGCACCAGGCGGCCGTTGTCGGGCACCGCATAGGGCGGCGCCATCATCAGGCCCATGCCGAGCGACGCGGCTTCCAGCTGCGCCGTCATGCCCGAGCAGCACATGCGCCGCCGCGGCGTGAAACCCAGCTCGTTCAGGTAGGACAGTTCGCGGCTGGCCAGCCGGTCCTGCACGTAGTCGACGAAGTCGTGGCCGGCCAGGTCGGCCTGGGTGCGGATCGGCGGATGCTTGGCCAGGTAGATCGGCGAGGCATACAGGTAGAAGTGAAAGGAAGCCAGCCGCGTCACCATGTAGCGGCCGGTGGTGGGAGCATCCATCGTGACGCCGAGGTCGGCCTCGCGGTTGGCCAGGTTGGCGAAGCTGGGCAGCGCCAGCAGGTCGATCGACAGGTCGGGATGCTGGGCCAAGAGCCTGGCCAGCAGCGGCGCCACCACCCGCACCCCGAATACCTCGGGCACACCGAGCCGCACCACGCCGTGCGCCGCCACCTCGGCCCCGCCGATCTGTTCGGCCGCCGCCAGCGCCGCCCCTTCCATCGCCTCCGCATGCGGCAGCAACGCGCGCCCGACCTCGGTCAGCTCGTAGCCTTCACGCGAGCGGTCGAACAGGGTCGAACCGAGTTGGGCTTCCAGCCGGTCGATGCGGCGCGCCACGGTCGTGTGCTCCACTTCCAGCCGGCGCGAGGCGCCCGAGAGGGTGCCGGCGCGCGCCAGCTCCAGGAAGAATCGCAGGTCGGTCCACTCAGGCAGCGTATTCATCGGAGGGGTTGTTTGATATCAAGATGACATATTGTGCACTAGTGCACATTCCCCCTGCAATCGTTTGGCGCTTTTCCCATGCGGCAGCGCACAAACGGTGCACCGCCGGAATCCTCCCTCGTCAACACGCGCACAAGCTTGGTGCAGCGGGGTGTGCATTTTTGCACAAAGGGGTGGGCGATTGTTGACTATCTAACCAAACCGGAGCAAGGCACACTGCTGACCATGCGAAAACCTGAACGCATGCCGCTATCAAAAATTAGGAGACATGAATGCGTCTGACCAAGAACAAACTGAAGCTGCTGAACCCCGCCATCCAGTCGGCCGTCGCCCTGCTCGTCCTCTCGGGCGGCAACGTGGCCTTCGCCCAGGAAGCCACCACCGCCCCGCCGGTGGCCAGTGCCGAAGAAGGCGGCGTCAACAAGGTGGTCGTGACCGCCCGCCGCCGCGAAGAAACCCTGCAGGACGTGCCGGTTTCGGTCACCGCCTTCAGCGCCGACCAGCTCTCCAAGGTAGCGACGCCGGACATCACCGCCCTCGCCACCGCGCTGCCGAACACCACCCTGAAAGCCTCGCGCGCCACCAACTCGACCCTGACCGCCTTCATCCGCGGCGTCGGCCAGGCCGACCCGCTGGCCGGCTTCGAGTCGGGCGTCGGCATCTACATCGACGACATCTACCTGGCCAGGCCGCAGGCCGCCGTGGCCGACATCTACGACGTCGAGCGCATCGAAGTGCTGCGCGGCCCGCAGGGCACGCTGTACGGCCGCAACACCATCGGCGGCGCCGTCAAGTACGTCACCCGCAAGCTGGCACCGCAGACCGACGCGCGCCTGCGCGCCACCATCGGCCAGTACGGCCAGAAGGAAATCGTCGCCACCGCCAGCACCCCGATCTCGGAAACCGCACGCATCGGCGGCACCTTCGCCCGCTTCAAGCGCGACGGCTTCGGCAAGAACCTGACCACCGGCGGCGAGAACTACGACAAGGATGTGACGGCGGCCCGCCTGTCGGCCGAGTTCACCCCGAACCAGGACCTGTTCATCCGCATCGCCGGCGACGTCACCCAGGACGACTCCAGCCCGAAGAACGGCCACCGCCTGATCGTCGGCCGCACCAGCGGCGCCCCGATCCTCTCGAACGTCTTCGACACCCGCGCCAACCTGATGAAGGCGCTCGGCCACGACCAGGAAGTCAAGGCGCACGGCGTGTCGGCCACCGTCGAATACACCCTGAATAACGAGTGGACCCTCAAATCGATCACGGCCTCGCGCAAGGACAAGTCCTATGCGCCGATCGACTTCGACTCGCTGGCGGTGGTCGACATGGAAGTCCCGGCCCTGTACACCAACAAGCAGTTCAGCCAGGAATTCAACCTCACCTACAACGGCGACCGCCTGCAGGGCGTGGCCGGCATCTACTACATCGATGCCAACGCCTTCAACCACTTCGACACCATCCTCGGCGGCGCGGTCCCGACCTCGACCTACACGATGGGCGACATCGACACCAAGGCCTGGGCCATCTACGCCGACGGCAGCTACAACGTCACCGACGCCTTCAGCGTCTCGCTGGGCGGCCGCTACACCGTCGACAAGCGTGAAGCCGAAGTGCTGCGTCAGATCTACCTGGGCGCGGGCGGCTCCCCGGCCCTGGGCAATGCCGGCGCCATCCTGTTCCGCACCGACACCGACCTGCGCGGCGGCGTCCTGAAGCGTGAAGACAAGAAGTTCACCCCGCGCGTGGCCCTCAACTACAAGCTGAACCAGGACCACAACGTCTACGCGTCCTACTCGGAAGGCTTCAAGGGCGGCGGCTTCGAGCCGCGCCTGAACGTGGTCGGCACCCGCATCCCGATCGCGGTGGCGCAGCGCGGCTACGAGCCGGAAACCATCGAGACCTACGAGCTGGGTCTGAAGTCGGCCTTCAACGGCGGCCGCATCACCACCAACGCCGCGGTGTTCTACAGCGACTACCAGGACGTGCAGATCCCGGGTTCGGTGGCGATCGACACCAACGGCGACGGCAAGGACGACAGCTTCGCCGGCGTGACCACCAATGCCGGCAAGGCCAAGATCAAGGGCGCGGAACTGGAAGCGGTGGCCAACCTCACCCCGAACTTCATGATCGCGGGCATGTACAGCTACATCGACGCCGAGTACAAGGAATACATCTCGGCCGGCGTCAACGTGGCGAGCCAGCGCACCTTCCAGAACACCCCGAAGAACTCGGCCAACCTGCGCTTCAACTACGACATCCCGATGCCGGTCGCAGGCTATGGCGGCAAGCTGTCGCTGATCGGCAGCGCCTCGTACAAAGGCGCCACCGCCCAGTTCGAGACCGCATCGCTGCTGGACCAGGAATCGTACAAGCTGTATGACGCGAGCATCGTCTGGACCCGCACCGACGGCAAGGTCCGCGTCGGCCTGCACGGCAAGAACCTGAGCGACAAGCACTACAAGACCGGCGGCTACCTGTTCCCGACCCTGGGCAACGAAGGCACCCTGACCGCGTTCTACGGCAACCCACGCCAGGTCTCGGCAACGCTCGAGTACCGCTTCTAAACCTTCCACCGAAGTACCCGCAGCATCTCCAGGCAGGCGCCCTCCCGGCGCCGGCCCGGAAGCTTGCCGCCCGAACAAACGCTGCAAAGCGCCCCGAACGAACACAGGATACAAGCCAGCGTGTCTATCTACACACCAATCAGCTACACCAGCAGCGACGGGCTGGCGCTGTACGCGCGCGATTATCCGCCAACAAGCGCGGCCACAGGCGCAGCCACCGACGCCGGCGCCGGCGCGCGGCTGCCGGTCATCTGCATCCACGGCCTGACACGCAACTCCGCCGACTTCGACGAACTCGCGCCCATCATTTCCGCCATGGGCCGGCGCGTGATCGCGGTCGACGTGCGCGGCCGCGGCCACTCGGCGCACGATCCCAATCCCGACAACTACAACCCGAACGTCTACGCCGCCGACGTCGCTCGGCTGATGGAGCACCTGGGCCTGGGGCGCGCCATCTTCGTGGGCACCTCGATGGGGGGCCTGATCACCATGACCCTGGCGGCGCGGCGCCTCGATCTGATCGCCGCCGCCGTCCTCAACGACGTCGGCCCGGTGTTGTCCGTGCGCGGCCTGCAGCGCATCGCGGGCTATGCGGGCCGCTGCAATGCGCTCGCGAGCTGGGACGACGCTGCCGCCTACCTGCGCGACATCAACGCCTGCGCCTTCCCAGCCAACTCCGACGAGGAATGGGGCAAGTGGGCGCGCCGCGCCTTCGAACAGAAGGATGACGGCCAGCTGGCGCTGCGTTACGATCCGAATATCGCACAAGCGATACAGACGGGTAAACTGCGTCCGACCTCGCTGGCCGCGCGCATGGCCTTCCGCCGGCTGGCGCGGCGCCGCCCCACCCTCCTGGTGCGCGGTGCGCTGTCCGACCTGGTCGAGCAAGAACAGGCCGACTGGATGCGCAAGGCGGCCCCGGAACTGCAGTACGCGGAAGTGCCGAACGTCGGCCATGCGCCCATGCTCACCGAGCCGGAAGCGCTGGAGGCGATCCGCGCTTTCCTGTCCAAGCTACCGTAAGAATCACAAGGAGACTGACATGCACCACCTGATCAAACCCCTGTCCATCGCCATCGTCGCCGCCTTCGCGGCGAGCGCTGCGCCTGGCGCGTATGCACAGGGCAAGGACCTGAAGATCGCCCTCATCGCCGGCAAGACCGGCCCGCTCGAAGCCTATGCCAAGGAAACCGAGACCGGCTTCATGATGGGCCTCGAATACCTCACCGGCGGCACCATGCAGATCAATGGCCGGAGAATCAAGGTCATCGTCAAGGACGACCAGTCCAACCCGTCGCTGGGCCGCACCCTGCTGGCCGAAGCCTACGGCGACGACAAGGTCGACATCGCGGTCGGCACCACCTCGTCCGGCTCGGCCATCGCCATGCTGCCGGTCGCCAAGGAATACAAGAAGGTGCTGATCGTCGAACCGGCCGTGGCCGACGCGATCACCCAGGAAAAGTGGAACAAGTACATCTTCCGCACCGCGCGCAGCTCGATGCAGGATGCGCTGGCCGCCGCCAGCACCTTCAAGAGCGGCAGCGTCGGTTTCCTGGCGCAGGACTACGCCTTCGGGCGCGACGCCATCGAGGCCGGCAAGGAAGCGCTCAAGACCACCGGCAGCAAGGCCGTCGTCGTGCACGAGGAGTACGCGCCGGCCACCGCCACCGACTTCACCGCACCGGCCCAGCGCCTGTTCGACAAGCTCAAGGACAAGCCGCAGCCGCGCGTGCTGCAGATCGTCTGGGCCGGCCCGAATCCGCTGAACAAGATCGCCGACATGAAGCCGGAGCGCTTCGGCATCGCGCTGGCCCCGGGCGGCAACATCATGCCGGTGATGAAGACCTGGAAGAACTTCGCCGGCACCGAAGGCACCATCAATTACTACTACGGCTTCCCGAAGAACAAGATGAACGACTGGCTGGTGGCGGAGCACACCAAGCGCTTCAAGATGCCGCCCGATATGTTCACGGCCGGTGGCATGGCCGCGGCCGGCGCGGTGGTTGCGGCCCTGTCGAAGGCGCCCAACGCCAAGAACGGCGACGAGATGGTGGCGGCGATGGAAGGCCTGTCCTTCGAAACGCCCAAGGGCCGGATGAGCTTCCGCAAGGAAGACCACCAGGCGATCCAGCCGATGTACCACTTCCGCATCAAGAAGGACCAGAAGAACGAGTGGGACCTGCTGGAACTGGTGCGCGAGATCCCGGCATCCGAACTGCCGCTGCCGGTGCGGAACAAGCGCTGACATGACGGCTCCCGCATCGCTGCAGTCCGCTGCACCTTCCTTGTCCACCCGCGACCTGACGATCCGCTTCGGCGGCCACGTCGCGGTGAACGCGGTCACGGCGGACTTCCATCCCGGCACCCTGACGGTCATCGTCGGGCCCAACGGCGCCGGCAAGACCACCTATTTCAACCTGGTGTCGGGGCAGTTGGCGGCCACCTCGGGCAGCGTGTTGGTGAACGGCCGGGACATCACCCGCGCCGGCGCCGCCAAGCGCACCCGTTTGGGAGTAGGCCGGGCCTTCCAGCTCACCAACCTCTTCCCCAACCTGACGGTGGCGGAAAACGTGCGCCTGGCGGTGCAGAGCCGCGCCGGCCTAGGCCTGAATTTCTTCTCGATCTGGTCGAGCCATCGGGAACTGATCGCGCGCGCCGAGCATTACCTGGAGCGCGTGGGCCTGGTCAAGCGCCGCGACGCCTGGGTCGCGACGCTCTCGCACGGCGACCAGCGCAAGCTGGAAGTGGCGATCCTGCTGGCGCTGGAACCCAGCATCATGATGTTCGACGAACCCACCGCCGGCATGAGCGTGGACGAAGTGCCGGTGGTGCTCGACCTGATCCATGCCGTCAAGCAGGAGCGCAACAAGACCGTGCTGCTGGTCGAGCACAAGATGGACGTGGTGCGCGCCCTGGCCGACCGCATCATCGTGCTGCACAACGGCACCCTGGTCGCGGACGGCAAGCCGGCTGAAGTCATGCAATCGAAGATCGTACAGGAAGCCTATCTTGGAACACCTGAATCAACAAACCTCGCCCATGCCTGATACCTCCAACGAGCCGCTGCTCGTCCTGAAGGGCGTGCACACCCACATCGGCCAGTACCACATCCTGCAGGGCGTCGACCTGGTGGTCCCGCGCGGCGGCCTGTCGATCCTGCTGGGCCGCAACGGCGCCGGCAAGACCACGACCCTGCGCACCATCATGGGCCTGTGGAAGGCCAGCGCCGGCTCCATCACGTTCGAGGGCCGCGACATCACGAAGATGGCCACGCCCGACATCTCGCGCTCAGGAATAGCCTACGTCCCGGAAAGCATGGCCGTGTTCTCCGACCTGACGGTGCGCGAAAACCTGTACCTCGCCGCCCGGAATGGTCCTTTGGACGGGGCACGCGTGGACTGGATCTGCAGCTTCTTCCCGGCGCTGAAGAAATTCTGGAACTACCCGGCCGGGAACCTCTCGGGCGGCCAGAAGCAGATGGTGGCGATCGCGCGCGCGATCGTCGAGCCGAGGAAGCTCCTGCTGGTCGACGAACCGACCAAGGGCCTGGCCCCGGCCATCATCCAGAGCCTGATGGCCGCCTTCCGCGAGCTGAAGGACACCAGCACCAGCATCCTGCTGGTCGAGCAGAACTTCAACTTCGTTCGTTCGCTGGGCGACACGGTCAGCGTGATGGACGACGGCCGCGTCGTGCATGCGGGCTCGATGGCGGCGCTGGCGGACGACGACGAGCTGCAACAGCGCCTGCTCGGCCTGTCTTTGGATTCACATCAATAGGAATCACCATGAGTGCAAGCCTTCCCATTGCCAGCAAGGACACACCTTTGCCAAGCGCGCCGCGCGACATCGCGCCGCTGCTCCTGGTGCCGGTCCTGATGCTGGCCATGCTGCCCCTGGTCGGCAGCTTCCCCACCTGGGTCACCCTGACCGTCGCCGGCCTGGCGATGGGCATGATGATCTTCATCATGGCGAGCGGCCTGACCCTCGTGTTCGGCCTGATGAGCGTGCTGAACTTCGGCCACGGCGCCTTCGTGTCGGTCGGCGCCTTCGCGGCGACCATGGTGCTGCTGCCGATGCGCGGCTGGCTCGAGATGGACTCGCTCCTGATCAACCTGGGCGTGCTGGCGCTGGCCATCACGGTGGCGATGGTCGTTACCGCGCTATTAGGCTGGGCGTTCGAGCGGGTGATCATCATGCCGGTCTACGGCCAGCACCTGAAGCAGATCCTGATCACCATGGGCGGCATGATCGTGGCCGAGCAGCTGATCCATGTGATCTGGGGCGCCGAGACCATCGCCCTGCCGCTGCCGACCGCGCTGCGCGGCGCCATCTTCCTGGGTGACGCGGCGATCGAGAAATACCGCCTGGTGGCGGTGGTGATCGGCCTGCTGGTTTTTGTGGGCATGTTCCTGACCCTGAACCGCAGCAAGATCGGCCTCCTGATCCGCGCCGGCGTCGAGAACGGCGAGATGGTGGAAGCGCTCGGCTACCGCATCAAGCGCCTGTTCGTGATCGTGTTCGCGGCCGGTTCGGCGCTGGCCGGCATGGGCGGCGTGCTGTGGGGCCTGTACAAGGAAACGCTGACCGCCGCCATGGGCGGCGAGATGATGGTGCTGATCTTCATCGTCATCATCATCGGCGGCCTCGGTTCCGTGGGCGGCTGCTTCATCGGCGCCCTGCTCATGGCGCTGGTTACCAACTATGCCGGTTTCCTGGCCCCAAAAGTAGCGCTGGTCTCGAACATCATCCTGATGATCGCGATCCTGCTGTGGCGTCCGGCCGGCCTGTACTCGAAGATGCGGGGTTGATGAACATGCTGCACCGACTTTTATCCGCCGACATGCCGCGCAGCCGCCTGCTGGCAGCAAGCCTGCTCCTGATCCTGCTGGGACTGGCCTTCGCGCCCTTCCTGTTCTCGGGCGCGCGTCCGCTCAACACCGCCGCCACGATCTGCGTCTACATCGTGCTGGTGGCGTCCTATGACCTGCTGCTGGGCTACACGGGCATCGTCTCTTTCGCCCACACCATGTTCTACGGGATCGGCGCCTACGGCATCGGCCTCGGGCTGGCGCGCGTGGACGAGCCGACCTGGAGCGCGGCGCTGACCGGCCTCGGCATCGCCCTGCTGCTGGCGCTGGCCCTGGCCCTGGTGGTCGGCCTGTTCGCCCTGCGCGTACGCGCCATCTTCTACGCCATGATCACGCTGGCGGTCGCTTCCTCGTTCGCGGTGCTGGCCTCGCAGCTGTCGGACTTCACCGGCGGCGAGGACGGCATCACCTTCAGCGTGCCGGAAGTGCTCACGCCCGGCTTCACGCTGATGGAAAACGAGGTCTTCGGGCGCTCGATCGACGGCAAGCTGCTCACCTATTATCTGGTGTTCTTCGGGTCCCTGGTACTGTTCCTGTTCCTGCTGCGATTGGTGAATTCGCCGTTCGGCCGGGTATTGCAGGCGATCCGCGAGAACGAGTTCCGCGCCGAGGCGCTGGGCTACCGCACCATGACCTACCGCATCTGGGCCAACTGCCTGGCGGCGCTGGTGGCGGCGCTGGCCGGCGCGCTGATGGCCCTGTGGCTGCGCTACGTGGGCCCGGACACCTCGCTCGGCTTCAAGGTGATGACCGACATCCTGCTGATCGTCGTCATCGGCGGCATGGGCACGATGTACGGCGCGGTGGTGGGCGCGGCCCTGTTCATCATCGCGCAGAACTACCTGCAAGTCCTGATGAAGCGTGGCTCGGATGCCATGGAAGGCGTGCCGCTGCTGGCGGAATTGATCCATCCGGACCGCTGGATGCTGTGGCTGGGCGTGCTGTTCATCCTGTCGATCTATTTCTTCCCGATCGGGATCGTCGGCAAGCTCAGGTTGCGCAGTTTCCTGGCGCGGCAAGCCAGGTAAGCCTTACCTTTATTTCTCAGCAGCAGCTCTCGGCCTCCCCTGCGGAGGCCGTTTGCTTTTTCGCGATTTAGTTCCCCTTCCGCCCTTGACTCGGGCCGAGCCCCGGTCCACCCGCATTGAATGAACATCAAGCTTGCTCGTCGGCCTGCCCATACCATAAAGACAATATGGGCTCGCCGTCAGCCAGCGCGCGTGGATCACCATTTTCTTTCTGGCTCAGTACGAAAGGGGAATCATGAAGCGACTTACCTCACTCGCCGGCGCGGCGCTCGTCGCGGCGGCCACGTGGGCGCCACTGCCGGGCCATGCCGCGGGCCTTGTCGTCCTCGACGAAGGCTTCGGCAGCGTGGCCGGCCTGTCCGACTGGGCGCAAATCAACCGCAGCACGCCACCCGGGAACGCATGGTTCCAGGGCAATACCAGCATTTTCTCCGCACAGTCGGGCGCAGCCGGCTCGTATGCCGGCGTCAACTACCTGAGCGCCGCCAACGGCCTCGGCCTGGTGTACAACTGGCTGATCACCCCGACCCTGTCGCTGAACGGCCTGACCACCCTGTCCTTCTTCACCAACCGCGCGCCCGATCCCGGCTTCTTCGACCAGCTCGAGGTGCGCTTCAGCTACGGCGGCAATACCAGCGCCGACGGCTTCGACACCCTGCTCCTGACCATCGGCGGCGAGAACAGTTTTCCCACGCAGTGGGCGCAATGGACGACGAGCCTCGATGTCCAAGGAGAAGGACGCTTCGCTTTCCGCTACCTCGGTAATGCCGAGACGCTTTCCTACATCGGGCTCGACACCGTCAAGGTGGTCACCGCCGTGCCGGAGCCGTCGACTTACCTGATGCTGCTGGCGGGCCTCGGCGCCGTCGGGGCGCATGCCCGGCGCCTGCGCAGGCGGGCGCCGGCGCCATCCGTCAAAGAGGCGCCCCCCACCGTTTGAGGAGAATGCCATGTTCATCCATAAATTGATGTGCTTCCTGCCGCTTGCCGCGCTGGCCCTCCCCGCCTGCGCCCAGCAAACCGAATCCCAGGCGGCGCCAGCCCAGCAGGGAATGGTGGTCGTGCGCGACGCCGACACCGGCGAACTGCGCGCCCCCACCGCGGACGAGGCGCGCGCCCTGCACCCGCGCACCAACGCCTCGGCGGCGGGCGTGGCCGCGCCCGCGCCGAAGATGGTCACCGGTCCCGGCGGACGCCGCTCGGTCCAGCTCGGCGAACGCGGCATGGTGTATTCGGTCGTCACCCGCGGCGCCGATGGCAAGCTCGAGGAGCAATGCGTGCACGGCGCGCATGCCGCCGACCATGCGGTCCAGGGCGCGCACCAGCACGGCGCCGCCACGCAAGAGGAGCATCGCCAATGAAAGCTGCCCAGTTCACCGCCCACCTGCGCAGTCTCGCCGCCACGCTGGCCTGCGCGCTTGCCGCCACCTTTGCCGTCATGCTCGGCGGCATCGGCGCCGCGCAGGCGGCCGCCACCATCGTCATCGTCAACCTGAACGCGCCCGGCGAAGGCTTCAACGACCCGACGCCGGCCGCACCCGTCGGGGGCAACACCGGCACCACGCTGGGCGCCCAGCGCCTGATCGCCTTCCAGCGCGCAGCAAGCATCTGGGGCGCCACGCTCGACAGCCCCGTGACGATCCGCATCGGCGCCGCCTTCGTGCCCCTGTCGTGCACGGCCAGCGGCGCGGTGCTCGGTTCCGCCGGCGCCGCCGAGATCTGGACCGATTTCCCGAACGCGCCGCGCGCCAACACCTGGTATCCGGCGGCGCTGGCCAGCAAGCTGGCCGGCGCCGACCTGACCGCGCCGGAAGAGCCGCACATCATCGCGCGCTTCAACTCGCGCCTCGGCCTTTTCCCCGATTGCCTGCCGGGCTCGCCCTTCTACCTGGGCCTGGACCGGCGTGCCAACGGCCAGATCGACCTGGTCACGGTACTGCTGCACGAAATGGCGCACGGACTCGGTTTCCAGACCTTCACCGACGACGAAACGGGCGAGCTGTTCTTCGGCATCCCCTCGATCTGGGACTACTTCCTGGTGAACAACCGCAATAACATGCCCTGGGTGGCCATGACCGACGAGCAGCGCCGCATCTCCGCCATCACCTGGCGCGGCCTGTCCTGGAACGGCCCGAACGTCACCGCCGCGGTGCCGCGCGTGCTGGCGCCACGCAGCAACCTGAACATCGGCGGTGCGAACGCCGGGGCCGCCAGGGGCGATTACTACGTCGGCGATGCGTCCTTCGGTCCACCGGTCGGCGCCCGCGCCGTCAGCGGCCAGCTGATGCCGGTGGTCGACCAGCCCAACGGCACCGGGCTGGCCTGCACGCCACTCAGTTTCAACAATGCCCTGGCGGTGCGCAACAACATCGCCCTGGTGGACCGCGGCAGCTGCGATTTCGTCACCAAGGCGCGTAACGTGCAGGCGGCCGGCGCGATCGGCATGCTAGTGGTGGACAATGTTCCGGGTGACGTCATCGGCCTGAGCGGCGCCGATCCGAGCATCAGGATCCCGTCGCTGCGCATCACCTTGTCCGACGGCGTGGCCATCAAGGCGGCGCTGCAGCAGCGCTCGCGGACGATGTCGGGGGTGATCGCCACCTTCGGCATCGACCCCACCCGGCTGGCGGGCACCGACCGGCAACGGCGCATCCTGATGTACAGCCCCAGCATCAACCAGCCGGGGTCCTCGGTGTCGCACTACACCACCGAAGCCAAGCCGAACCAGCTGATGGAGCCGTCGATCAACGCTGACCTGCGGCACGTGGTCAGGCCGCCGTACGACCTGACCTTCCCGCTGCTGCGCGATATCGGCTGGTGATGCGCGGCTGGTAATGCGCGGCTGGTAATAAAAAAGCCGGCATCCCGATGAGGGACGCCGGCTTTTATCGCTTGCAAGGCGCGCTACGTGCGTTCACGCGGCGCGCCTTGCACCGGTGCTTATTCCTGGCCCTTGCGCTTGAACGCTTCGACGCCGCCCGTGATCTCGGCCTTGGCGGCTTCCGCATCGGCCCAGCCTTCGATCTTGACCCACTTGCCCGGCTCGAGGTCCTTGTAGTGCTCGAAGAAGTGCTGGATCTGCTGCAGGCGCAGTTCTTCCAGGTCTTCCAGCTTCTGGATCTTCTTGTACATCGGCAGGACTTTTTCGACCGGCACGGCGATGACCTTGGCGTCGCCGCCGCCGTCATCGGTCATCTTCAGCACGCCCAGCGCGCGGCAGCGCACCACCACGCCCGGCGGCAGCGGGAACGGGGTGATCACGAGCACGTCGCACGGGTCGCCGTCGTCGGCGATGGTCTGCGGCACGTAACCGTAGTTGCACGGATAGTGCATGGCGGTACCCATGAAGCGGTCGACGAAGATCGCGCCGCTGTCCTTGTCGACCTCGTACTTGACCGGGTCGGCGTTCATCGGGATCTCGATGATGACGTTGAAGTCGTTCGGCACGTCTTTGCCGGCTGGGACGTTATTCAGGCTCATGGAATTCCTTGCTTGCTGAAGTTTTAATAAGGTGCGTCATTATAGCGAAAGCGGCAAGCGGATGGCGCGTCCGGTGGCGGCGCGCATCCGCTGACAATCCGGCATCAGAGGATGCTGGCCAGCGCACATTGCCGGTAATGGTGCGCCGCTTCCCCTTCCTGCCGCAGCGCCTCATGCATCTGGGCCAGCTTGAGGTGCGCTTCGCGCACCATCGCCGCATCGAGGGCGTCCGACAGCGCCTGCTCCAGGTAGCGCTGCGCCTTGCCCCACAGCTTCTGCTTCAGGCATAAGGCGCCGAGGGTCAGGGCCAGCTCGGCGTCCCGCGGACGTTCCTTGAGCCAGGCCTCGCAGTGCTCGATCTGGGCCAGCAGCGAGGGCGAGCCGCTGGGGCCGGCCGCCTCGCGGTAGGCGCGCACCACACAGTCGTCCCAGTTGGCCTTGAGCGCCTCTTCGGCAATCTGGCGCGCCTCGTCGTGCAGGCCGCAGGCATTGAAGACATTGGCGGCGCGCGCCGCGACCGTGGGCAGGGTGCGCTCCGCCGCCGGTACGCCGGACCAGAGGCGGCGGATCGCTTCCGCATCGACGTTGCGCTCGGATAGCAGGGCTTCGTAGGCCAGCTCGCGCAGGCGCGTCGACAGCGCCGGATGCAGGGCCTTGCGCTTGTCCAGGATGCGCACCAGGCGCAGCACCTCCGGCCAGTTGCGCGCCTGCTGGTGGGCCTTCATCGACCATTGCAGCGCGTGGATGTGACGCTGGCCGCTGGCATTGAGTTCGGCGACCGCCTCGAGTGCGGCTTCCGGCTGGTGGTCGTCGACCAGCAGCTCGGTCACCGTCATCAGGCGCGCGGTCTTGAGCGTGTTGTCGTGGGCGATGCCGGCCAGCCAGGCGTCGCGCCGCGCCGGCTCGCGCATGCGGTGCGCGGCCCTGGCGCCGATCAGGGCCGCCAGGCCGGCGTTTTCCGGCAGCTCGGCGGCGCGCATGGCGGCTTTCTCGGCGTGGCCGAAGCGGCCTTCGAACAGGGCCTTGAGTGCGTCGCGCAAGCCCTTGTTGCCTTCGCGCTCGCGCTTGCGCTGGCGATAGGCGGCCACGCGCTGTGGCATCTTGAGGGTGGATTTCAGCGCCCGCACCAGGCCGTAGAAGGTCAGGAACAGCAGCACCAGCAGCACGACGAACAGGTTGAGCGACATGTCGAGCCGGTGCGGCGGGTAGAACAGCACCACGTTGCCCGGGTTGAAGCGTGCCGTCACGGCAATGCCGATGGCCGCGGCCATCAGGGCGACTAACCAGAGGAGGAGCCGCATCTTATTGCTTCGCCTTGTAGTTGCGCACTGCGTTCAGGCTCTCGGACAGCGTCGGCATCTCGATCGTCAGGTTGTTCGCCTGCACCTGGCGCAGCGCGGCCTGCGCCGACTGGGTGGCACGGGCGCGGGTGTCGAAATACTTGAGCAGGATTTCCTGGCTGCTGGCCAGGTCGTCGCGGAAGGTCGCCTCGTTGCGCGACAGCAGGGCCAGGCGCGCGTTCAGCAGGCGCAGCTTCAGGTTCTCGCGCACGAAGAAGGACTCGGTGGGCGAGAGCATCAGCGCTTCCGGCGTGTCGACGCTGCGCACGCGCACCAGCTGGCGCACGTCGTCCCACATCTCCTGGCTCCAGTTGCGCCAGGTCTGGATCATGCGCTGGCCCAGGCTCAGCTTGTCCGGCGCGGCTTCGGCAGCGCCCTTGGCAACAACGCTGCCATCTGGCTTCCGGGTGCTGCGCACCGGGGCCGCCGGCAGCAGCGGCCTTTCGTCGGACAGCATCGGCAGCGTGTCGATCTGGGCGATGACGTTGTCCAGGCGCAGCGCGACGCCGGCCAGGTCGACCGCCGGCATCGCCTTCAGGCGCTCGATGTCGGCGCCGATGGCGCGGCGGATGTTCAGGAACTGCGGCTTGTCCGAACGGCCCAGCGAACGGTCGGCATTCTGCAGCGCGATCAGGGCGCCCTGCACGTTGCCGGCCAGCTGCAATTGCTGGCTGGCCGTGTTCAGGACCTGCTCGACCTCGGACAGCGCCCATTCGTCGCGGTTCTTCGACAGGTCCTGGTAGAGCTGCTCGAGCGCCAGCTGCTGGGTCTGGGCCTCGGACTGGCGGCTTTCAAGCACGCCGACCTTGATCTGCAACTCCTTGGCCGTATCCGATACCTCGCGCGCCAGCGCCGCGGTTTCGGCATTCACGGCGTTGCCTTTCTGCAGGCTTTGCGCCATGTCGCGGCGCAGGGTGTTGATGCGGTTGTGCGAGGTCCAGGTCTGCACGGCCAGCAACAGGGCCAGGATGGCGACCGCCGCCGGCAGGGGGCGCTGCAGCGCCTGGAGCAGCCCCTCCCCCCGCGACGCGGGCGCCGGCGCCTTCTGCAGCGTGACGCTGCCAGACGGGATGTGTTCTGGATTATTTTGTTGTTCGTTCATTCTTGAGATTGTATCGCGGCAAGTAAGCGTGCGTCGCCAGAACCCGTGAGGGTGATCCGATCGCATCCGAGCGCGCGCGCCGTCTCCGCTATCCGTGCGTGGGGAACGATCAGGTGCTGCGCCTGCAAGCGGGCCAGGCCGGTAGCGGGATCGCGCTCCCGCACCAGCCCCGCCAGGCCGCGCAAGGCTTCCGAACTCGTGATTATCCAGTCGTTTGGCCCTGCCAGCAAGGCGTCCAGCTCGGCCGCCAGCGCCGCGCTCAAGGACGGCACGCTGCGGCGATAGGCGGCGACCGGGGCGACCTGGGCGCCGGCCGCACGCAGGGTGTCGGCCATCAGTTCGCGCCCGCTTTCGCCGCGCACGATCAGCACGCGGCGCCCGGCGAAGGCCGACAGGTCCAGGCTGGCCAGCAGGTGTTCCGAATCGCTGTTGGCCGGATCAGGCGGGCAATGGATGGTGGCGTTCTCGTCCGTGACCCCGTGGCGGGCCAGCGCCGCGCGGCTGCCCTCCCCCACGACGCCGATCGGCACGCCGGCCGGCCAGCCGTCCAGGTGGGCAAAGGCGGCGTCCACCGCATTCGGCGAGACGAACACGACCATCGCACAGGACGCCAGCTCGGCCAGCGCGGCGCGCAGCGGCGCGCTATCGTCGAGCGGCGCGATCTCGAGCAGCGGCAGCACCACGGCCCGGCGCCCCAGCGCGCGCACGGCCTGGGCCAGCGGCTGCGCCTGGGCGCGCGGCCGGGTGATGACGACTGCCCGATCAGGCATGGGTCAACCGCCCTGGCTTGGCGCCGGCGATGCTTCGGCGGCCGTCTCCTGCGCCGCCTCCTGCTTGCACGCTTCCAGGATCGCATGCGCATCCTGGTCTTCCAGCAGGATCGCCACCTGCTCGCCCAGGAATTCGGGATGCTCCCAGGAGCCCGCCACCTCGGCCTGCGCGGTGCGCTGGCCGTCCGGGGTCGCGACCATCGCGCGCAGGCGCATGGCGGTGCCGGTGACGGTCGCAAAGGCCGCCAGCGGAATCTGGCAGCTGCCGCCGAAGATCTTCGAGACCTTGCGCTCGGCCGTGACGGCGCGCGCGGTGGCCTCGTGGTTCAGCGGCGCCAGGAGCGCGCGCAGGTCGACGCCGTCGCTGCGCGCGCTGCTGACGATCTCGATCGCCATCGCGCCCTGTCCGGCCGCCGGCAGGCTGTCTTCGGGTTCGAGCAAGGCGCGGATGCGCTGCGCCAGGCCGAGGCGCTTCAGGCCGGCCGCCGCCAGGATGATGGCGGCGTACTCGCCGCGGTCCAGCTTGCCCAGGCGGGTGTCGAGGTTGCCGCGCAGCGGCTTGATGACCAACTGCGGGTAGCGCGCGGCGATCAGGGCCTGGCGGCGCAGGCTGCTGGTGCCGACGATGCTGCCTGCCGGTAATGCATCCAGGCTGGCATAGTCGTTCGACACGAAGGCGTCGCGCGGGTCTTCGCGCTCGAGCACGGCGGCCAGCTCGAAGCCTTCCGGCAGTTCCATCGGCACGTCCTTGAGCGAGTGCACGGCCAGGTCGGCGCGGCCTTCGGCCATCGCCACTTCCAGCTCCTTGACGAACAGGCCCTTGCCGCCTACCTTGGAGAGCGTCCGGTCGAGGATCTGGTCGCCACGTGTTGTCATTCCGAGAATTTCAACGCTGCACTGCGGATATAATGCGGCGAGTCGGGCACGCACATGTTCCGCCTGCCACATGGCCAGGCGGCTCTCGCGGGATGCGATAATGAGCTTTTGAGGCGTCAGCTTCGCTGGCGCTTCCTGCGCCGATTCATTTGCTTTCAACACGGATTCTTTCACTGTCATCTAGCCTACCAGGACGATGCCGGTTAACGGCCCTTGCTCAAGATCACAAATTTTAGCATGGGGCCTCCTGCAGACGATGGCCAACCGCCATGCACTAACAATTCATTTGTGGTCGATATGGAAAACCCTGCTGCACTAGACAACCCTGCCGTACAGAGCGCCCTGGACAAGGACGCGCCATTGAAAGAAGACATCCGCCTGCTCGGCCGCCTGCTCGGCGACGTGCTGCGCGAACAGGAAGGCGAAGCCGTGTTCGAGGTGGTCGAGACCATCCGCCAGACGGCGGTGCGTTTCCGCCGCGATGCCGACCCGGTCGCCGGCGAGGAACTCACCACCCTGCTGCACCGGCTCACGCGCGACCAGACCATTTCGGTGGTGCGCGCCTTCTCCTACTTCTCGCACCTGGCCAACATCGCCGAGGACCAGCACCACATCCGCCGCCGCCGCGCCCACCTGATGCGCGGCGCGGCGCCGCGCCAGGGCAGCGTTGGCCACGCGCTCGGCAAGCTCGTCGATGCCGGCGTGCCGCGCGAGGTCGTCGAAGACTTCTTCAAGGACGCCCTGATCGCGCCGGTGCTCACCGCGCACCCGACCGAAGTGCAGCGCAAGAGCATCCTCGACGCCGAGCACGACATCGCGCGCCTGCTGGCCGAGCGCGACCGCGGCCTGACGCCCAAGGAACTCAATCGCAACACCCAGCTGCTGCAGGCGCGCATCGCCACCCTGTGGCAGACCCGCATGCTGCGCTACTCCAAGCTGACCGTCGCCGACGAGATCGACAACGCGCTGTCCTACTACCGCATTACTTTTCTCCGCGAAGTGCCGGGCCTGTACGACGACATCGAGGACGAGATCGCGTCCTGCTACGGCGGCGAAGCCAGGCTGGGCGAATCGCAGTACCTGCAGATGGGCAGCTGGATCGGCGGCGACCGCGACGGCAATCCGAACGTGAATGCCGACACCATGCGCCATGCGCTGGTGCGCCAGTCGACCACCATCCTCGACTTCTACCTGGACGAGGTGCACGCCCTCGGCGCCGAACTGTCCACCTCGACCCTGATGGTGCCGGTGACGCCGCAGATGCAGGCGCTGGCCGATGCCTCGGTCGACAATTCCCCGCACCGCAGCGACGAGCCCTACCGCCGCGCCCTGATCGGCATCTACGCGCGCCTGGCAGCCACCGCGCGCGAACTGGGCGTCGACCACATCCTGCGCAAGGAAGTCGGCGAAGCCCCGCCCTACCTCGACGCCGCTTTGTTCGCGGCCGACCTCGAGGTGCTGGCCGATTCGCTGCGCGCGAACCACGGCGCCGTCCTGGTCGAGCCGCGCCTGGCAGGCCTGAAGCGCGCCGCGCGCATCTTCGGCTTCCACCTGGCCTCGCTCGACATGCGCCAGAGTTCGGACGTGCACGAGCGCGTGCTGGCCGAGCTGTTCGCGCGCGCCGGCGCGCAAACGGACTACGCTGCCCTGGGCGAGGCGGACAAGGTCGCGCTGCTGCTGCGCGAACTGGCGCAGCCGCGCCCCCTGTATTCGCCCTACGAGAGCTATTCGGACGAGACCAATTCCGAGCTGGCGATCCTGCGCGCGGCGCGCGACATCCGCCAGCGCTACGGCAGCCGCGCGATCCGCAACTACATCATCTCGCACACCGAGACCGTGTCCGACCTGCTGGAAGTCCTGCTGCTGCAGAAGGAGACCGGCCTGATGCGGGTATCCAGCGGCACCAGCGACGTAATGGTGATCCCGCTGTTCGAGACCATCCCCGACCTGCAGCGCGCCAGCGGCATCATGGACGAGTGGATGTCGATCCCGCTGGTGGCCGGCGTCATCGAGCAGCAGGGCCGCCTGCAGGAGGTCATGCTCGGCTACTCGGACTCGAACAAGGACGGCGGCTTCCTGACCTCGAACTGGGAGCTGTACCAGGCCGAGCTCAAGCTGGTCGACGTGTTCGCCGCCAAGGGCGTCAAGCTGCGCCTGTTCCACGGCCGCGGCGGCACCGTGGGCCGCGGCGGCGGCCCGAGCTACGATGCGATCCGCGCCCAGCCGCCGGGCACCGTCAACGGCCAGATCAGGCTCACCGAACAGGGCGAGATCATCGCCTCGAAGTTCTCGAATCCGGAGATCGGCCGGCGCAACCTGGAACTGCTGGTGGCGGCGACCTTGGAGGCGAGCCTGGTGCCGCACCCGGCGGACGAGGTGAACAACGCCAGACTGGCGCGCTTTGAAGCCGTGATGGCCGAGCTGTCCGAGCGCGCCTACCGCGCCTACCGCAACCTGGTGTACGAGACTCCGGGTTTCACCGACTACTTCTTCAGCGCCACGCCGATCGCCGAGATCGCGGAACTGAACCTCGGTTCGCGTCCCGCTTCGCGCAAGTCGACCCGCCGCATCGAAGACCTGCGCGCGATTCCCTGGGGCTTCTCATGGGGCCAGTGCCGCCTGCTGCTGCCGGGCTGGTACGGCTTCGGCACCGCGGTGAGCGGCTGGCTGGCGGACGGCGACCGCGAGGAACGCCTGGCGCTGCTGCAGGAGATGCATGCAGGCTGGCCGTTCTTTGCGACCCTGCTGTCGAACATGGACATGGTGCTGGCCAAGACCGACCTGGCGATCGCCTCGCGCTATGCCGGGCTGGTGGCGGACGTGGAGCTGCGCGAGCGCATCTTCCGCCGCATCACCGCCGAGCATGGCGAAACGCTGCGCTGCCTGAAATCGGTGACGGGGGTGAGCGAACGGCTGGCGGGCAACCCGCTGCTGGCGCGCTCGATCCAGAACCGCTTCGCCTACCTCGACCCGCTGAACCACCTGCAGGTGGAGCTGATCCATCGCCGGCGCAAGCTGGGGGACAATGCGGATCCGCGGGTGCATCGCGGGATTCACTTGTCGATCAATGGGGTGGCGGCGGGCCTGAGAAATACCGGCTGAGCCGTTATTGTAGGGTGGGCGGGTCTTCCCGCCCACGCGGAGATAGATAGCGACTCCGCTTTCGCACCGGATGATCTTGCTGCTAACGATCACCGCGTGGGCGGAGAATCCGCCCACCCTACGAACATCAGCTGGAGCAGGCTCCCAGCACACTGCCCTTCTTCAGGAACGCCGGCACCGCATTCGGCGACACGCACACCTGCGCCCCCGGATTGCCCGCGCTGCCGGTCTTGTTACACACCATCACCTTGCCCTCGCCGCAGCGCGCATCGATCACGTTGACCGTGGTGCTGGCCTGCGCGAAGCAGCTTTCCGGGCTGCTTGCTTGCGCCGTGAAGCTGAAGCTGCCCGCAGCGCTCGGCGCGAAGCTGGTCACCGCGCCGCTGGCGGTCGACAGCCCACCGGCCGGGCTCCAGGTGAAGGTCGACGAACCCGCCGCATCGCTCGCAGTCAGGCTCACGCTCTGCGGACCGTAGCCCAGCGCGATCGTGTTCGCAGGCAGGCCGGTGGCTTCCCCTGGCCCCGGGCTCACGCTGATCGACGGCTGCGGCACGTGGCCCAGCACCCGCACCAGGCCTTCCGCGCTGGCGCTGTTGCCGCCCTTGTCGACGGCGCTCAGCACCACCTTCTGCGCGCCGATGTCAGAGCACGAGAAGCTGGTGCGCGAGGCCGTCAAGGACTCCACGCCCCAGTTGTCGCTGGTACCGCCATCGAGCTCGCTCGCGGCGATCGAGGCGCTGCCGTTGGCGAGCGTGACCGAGACCTCCCGGGTGCGCACGGTCGGCGCCTCGAAGTCGTTGCTGACCGTGCCCGCGCGCGCGCTCTCGGTGCTCAGGCGGTTCAGCGCCGTCACCGTGTAGTAGTAATACTGGCCCGGCGCGACGCTGGCGTCCGCGAAGGCGCTGGTGGCGGTGTCGGTCACGCCCAGCAGATTGGCCGGATTGTCCAGGTCCATCTCGCGATCCGGCGAGCGGTAGATGGCGTACTTGCGGGTCTTCTCGAGTTCGTCGCTACTCTCCGCCGCCGGCGCCCAGGCCAGGTTCACCGCGTTGTTCTCGCCCACGCTGGCCGCCAGGCCTGACGGTGCGCCGGGTGCCGCCGTGCCTTTCCAGGCCATGGTCGGCAGCAGTGCCGGACGCGCATAGGTGCTGTTCATCAGCGAAGTACGGTAGCCCAGCGGGTCGTTCTGCAGGAACTGGTGGCGGAAGTGGACCTAACCCGAGATGTTGGCCGAAGCGCGGTTCAGCGCGATCTGGTTGTTGATCTCGTTCGGGTTGCTCCAGCCTGCCGTGTCGCGCATCTTGTAGTCGGCCAGGCCGATGTACATGTGGCGCTCGTAGGCGTTGTCGTTCCACCACGGCACCAGGAGCTTGTAGTCCGAGCCGGCCTGGCCGATGTACCAGTAGACCTGCGGCGCCAGGTAGTCCACCCAGCCCTCGCGGATCCACTTGCGGGTGTCGGCGAACATGTGGGTGTAGTGCTGCAGGGCGCCGGCGCTGGTCGGGGAGCCCACGGCCGGGTCGGTGCTGCTGCGGTAGATGCCGGACGGCGAAATGCCGAACTTCACCCAGGGCTTGACCGCGCGGATGCTGTCGTTCACGCGCGCGATCAGGATGTCGATGTTGTCGCGGCGCCAGTCGGCGCGGCCGGCTGCGGTATCCGGGAAGCCGCGCGGATCGGCGTAGTACGCCGCGTCGTCGCCGGTGGTGCCGTTCGGGTAGAAGTAGTCGTCGAAGTGGATGCCGTCCACGTCGTAGCGGTTGACGATGTCCATGATGACGTTCACGACGTGGTCGCGCACCGCCGGCAGGCCGGGGTTCAGGATCTTCACGGTGCCGACCGTGAGCAGCCATTCCGGATGGGCGAGCGACACGTGGTTCGGCGCGTACATCGCCGTGTTGTTCTGGTTGGATGCCGTGGCCACCGCGCGGTAGGGATTGATCCAGGCATGGAATTCCATGCCGCGCTTGCGGGTCTCGTCGATCGCGAACTGCAGCGGGTCCCAGGCGGGGCTGGGGGCGCGGCCCTGCTGGTTGGTCAGGTAGTAGGACCAGGGTTCCAGCTCGCTCGGGTACATGGCGTCGGACTGGCTGCGCACCTGCAGGAAGGCGGCGTTCATGCCGGTGGCCTTGTTGTGGTCCAGGATGGCCTTGAGCTTGGCCTGCTGCTGGGCCGGCGTATCGAGGCGGCTGGGCCAATCCAGGCTGATGTGGGTGCTGATCCACACGCCGCGCATCTCGCGCTTGGGTGACACCGTCTGTGCATCGGCGTGGGAAATGGAAGCGACGAGCATGGCGGCTGCCGCTGCAAGCAAAAGTTTTTTCATGTTGTCTTTTTTTGCAGGTTGAGGTGAGCGCACCAGGGGAGCGCTGGTGGCGCTCACCGGCGCCTCTCCACGCGCCGATGTGTTGCCATCCGCAAAACAGGGTACGCGCGAGCAATTTTGACAACCAATGAATTTAGCTGGGGCCGGCATAACTGTCATGCATGAGTCGCGTGGCGGCCACGGCCGCAGCAGAATCGTGCCGGACAGCGCAAATGCGATGCTAGGATGGCAGCACCAATCCTTGAGGAGGCCGCCATGGCGATCCGGAATGGCATGCCGGATGTGGTGAGGCAGGCAGCGGCCGGCACGCTGCAGGGTGGCCGGTTCGACCTCGACCTTGGGGATGCGGTGACGCCTTCACTGCTCATTCCCGGCCTGCCGTCCTCGCTCGCCCACAGCCTTGGCGATAACGCCGCAGCCAATGCCACGCTCGGCCGGGGTGGCCATGTCGAAATCCATACAAGTGAGAGAGTGTACGACGCCGGTCAGCGCGGCGCCCGAACCCGCGTCCTGGGCCATGCTGCCCATCGACGCACCCCTGCTGGGCCGTTGCCCGCGAAGGACGCCACGACCAGCGCATTGACCAGGAGGTGAACCATGAAAACCGATATGCGACTCCAGGCGCTGGCTATTGCCTGCGCCCTCGCCAGCGCCCCGGCGCTGGCCGACGTGCAGGGCCAGGCGACGCTGGGAAACCTGCGCTTCACGTTGATCGATCTCGATCCGAACGATGCGGTCACGCCATCGCTCGAATGGGTGCTTCCGCAAAACCAGGGCTGGAGCGGGTCGAACGGCTACATGTCGGTCATGTACGATGCCTCCAGCACCGACTGGAGCTGGGGTGAATACTACAACCGCTATGCCAATCCCGAGGCGCGCCAGCCTGCCCAGATCGACTACGCGCCCGGCCCGCATGTCTCCTTGTCGACCGCGTACGCGCATCCGGACCCGCTCGGCCAGCTGCTGTCGCTATCGGTCGAGACCGCCCCGCCGGCGGGAGCATACACGCATCTCACGGCCGACGTGCGCAGCGAACAGCTGGGATTCTGGCTGTCGCCGAATACCCGCGTTTCGCTCAGCGTCGACATGAACGGCAGTGCCGGCGCCGAGGAGCAGGACTCGCACAGCGAGTACCTGCGCCTCCTGCTGGGCTTCGGCGTGGTCGACTACCTGACCTACGGTAACAGGGATGAGATTCGTGTCCAGCGCGAGACCGGCACGGCTGCGGGCCTGGCACCGGGCTTCGCCGAAACGGGCACGCTGACGGTCGACTTCAGCAATCCCTACGGATACGCGCGCTGGGCCGACCTGCAGCTGTCGCTCGGCGCCGAAGCCTGGGCCTCGCCCATCAGCGCCGTGCCCGAGCCGTCCAGCCATGCCATGCTGCTGGCGGGCGCCGCCCTGCTCGGATGGCGCCGCGCGCGCACTCAGCGCCGGATCGACAGGCCGACGGTGAAGGCGACATCCGGCGTGCGGCTATTGAGTCCACGCGACAGCATCGCGTCGAGCTGCACGTCTTTCGACAGGAGATAAGCGGCGCCGACGTCGAAGCTCGCCTCGGTGCCGCCGTGGCGGCTGCGCGCAATATGCGGCAGCGCCACTTCGACGATGCCGCGCAGGCGCTCGCCGAAGTCCTTCGCCAGCACGATGCCGAACAGGCCGTAGCGGTAGCGCCCTGCGCCTTCTCCATCGCGTTCGACGCCGATCCCCGGCATGACGCCAAGCGCCATACCGTTCGGCAAGGTCCACTCGCCGATCACGCGCAGCGCGGGCCGTACCCCTTCGCCGCGGAAGGCGCGCGAGCCGCTGTCGAATTCCGCCGAGGCCAGCAGGCCGACCGAAGGGCGGCTGCCGGCGGCGTCGATGAGGTGCCAGCCCAGGGCCAGCGTGGTGTCGCCGTAGCCTGCGTCGGTGCTGCGCCCGCCGCCCGCACCAACATGCCGATTCATGCGCCCCTCGGTCTCGACGCGCAGCTCGACAGTGTCGGCGACGCCGAAACGCAGCACGGTGGGCGTGGACAGGACGCGCTCGCGCCCCGCCCGGTTGCGGTCGCGTTCATACTGCAGGCCGGCTTCGAGCTGGAACCGGCCCTTGCCCACGACCGTGCTCGATTCGACGAAGTCGGGCCGGCCGCTTTCGATGACGTCCTGGGCCTGCGCGCCGGCTGCGCACAGGGCGACTGCCACAGCCAGCATGGTGGTGTGCTTCATGGGATGCTCGCGAAGTGGATGCCTTGCATGAAAGGTAGCGCAAACCGGGTGCTCCGGCCGCACCGGACAAAAAAATGCCGTCCAGTTCATCACTGGACGGCATCTTTTACCAAACGGTAAAAATTACTGGTTGTGCAGGAAGGTCTTCAGCTTGTCCGACCGCGACGGCTGGCGCAGCTTGCTCATCGCCTTGGCTTCGATCTGGCGGATACGCTCGCGGGTGACGTCGAACTGCTTGCCTACTTCTTCCAGCGTGTGGTCGTTCGACATCTCGACGCCGTAGCGCATGCGCAGCACCTTGGCTTCGCGCGGGGTCAGCGAGTCCAGCACTTCCTTGATCACGTTGCGCATCGAGGCGTGCAGCGCGGCGTCCAGCGGCGCCAGGGTGGTGTTGTCCTCGATGAAGTCGCCCAGCTGCGAATCGCCGTCCTCGCCCATCGGGGTTTCCATCGAAATCGGTTCCTTCGCGATCTTCATGATCTCGCGAACCTTGTTCTCCGGCATTTCCATCTTGGCCGCCAGGGTCGGCAGGTCCGGCTCGCTGCCGGTTTCCTGCATGATCTGGCGCGAGATGCGGTTCATCTTGTTGATGGTCTCGATCATGTGCACCGGCACGCGGATGGTACGGGCCATGTCCGCGATCGAACGCGTGATCGCCTGGCGGATCCACCAGGTCGCGTAGGTCGAGAACTTGTAACCGCGGCGGTACTCGAACTTGTCCACCGCCTTCAGCAGGCCGATGTTGCCTTCCTGGATCAGGTCGAGGAATTGCAGGCCGCGGTTGATGTATTTCTTGGCGATCGAGATCACCAGGCGCAGGTTGGCCACGGTCATTTCGCGCTTGGCCTGGCGGGCGCGCTTCTCGCCTGCCGCCATCTGCTTGTTGATGCGGCGCAGGTCGGCCAGCGGCAGCGCCACGCGCGCCTGCAGGTCGATCATGCGCTGCTGCAGTTCCTTGATGGCCGGCAGGTTCCGGCTCAGCACCGCGCTGTACGGGTAGGCGCAGTCGACTTCGCGGTCGCCCCATGCCAGGTCGGTCTCGTTGCCCGGGAAGACCTTGATGAAGTGGGCGCGCGGCATGCCGCAGCGGTTCACGCAGATGTCCAGCACGGCGCGCTCGATCGAACGCACTTCGTCCATCTGGCCGCGCAGGGTGTCGCACAGCTTTTCCACGATCTTGGCGGTGAAGCGGATGCCCAGCAGCTCGTTCGAGATGATGGCCTGGGCTTCCTCGTACTCGTCCGAACCATAGCCGCTGGTCTTGAAGGCGTGGCCCATGCGGTCGAACTGCTTCTCGATCAGGGCGAACTTCTCGAGCGCGCTCTTGCGCAGCTGCGCCAGTTGCTCGGTCGAGTAGCCGGCCGCGCCACCGCCGGCGGCGCCCTCTTCTTCCTCTTCCTCGACTTCCTCTTCTTCTTCCTCGTCGTCGCCGGCGCGTGCCGGCGCGGCGGCGGGCGCAGGCGCGGCATCGTTCAGGTCGACGAAGCCGTCCACCACGTCGTCGATCTTCATCTCGTCGGACGCGATCTTGTGCGACAGCGCGATGATCTCCGAGATCGTGGTCGGGCAAGCCGAGATCGCCTGCACCATGTCCTTCAGGCCGTCCTCGATGCGCTTGGCGATCTCGATCTCGCCTTCGCGCGTCAGCAGCGACACCGCGCCCATTTCACGCATGTACATACGGACCGGGTCGGTGGTGCGGCCGAAGTCGGAATCGACGGTCGACAGCGCGGTCGCGGCGGCCGCTTCCACTTCGTCGTCGCTGGTGGCGGTCGGTACGTTATCCGACAGCAGCATCATTTCCGCTTCCGGAGCACGCTCGTAGATCGCGATGCCCATGTCGTTGAAGGTCGCGATGATGCCTTCGATCGCTTCCGGATCAACAATGTTTTCCGGCAGCTGGTCGTTGATCTGGGCGTGGGTCAGGTAGCCGCGCTCCTTGCCCATGTTGATCAGGTTCTTGATCTGCTGGCGGCGCTTTTCCAGTTCCGCTTCCGAGAAGCCGCTTTCGCCGCCCAGCATGCCGGCCAGGCCCTTGGCCTTGCGCTCGCGCAGCTTGGAGGCGGCCTTCATTTCGGCGCGTTCGACCGCGTTCAGTGCCGCGACTTCGTCGTTCTCCGGCACGAATTCGCTTGGCTTGCGGCCGCGGCGGCCCGGGACCTTCACCTGCGGCAGCAGGTAGCCCGAGGTGTCGATCGCGGCCAGTGCGGCGGCGTCGGTGGTGGCGCTGACGGCGCCCACGGCGGTGCTCGGGGCTGCCGGCGCCGGCAGCGCGTTGGCGTCGGTGCGGCGGGTACGGGTGCGCACGACCTTCGGCGCGGCCGGGGCTTCTTCCAGGGCCGGCGCGGCGGGTGCTGCCGACGCTGCGGGCGCAGCCTCGGCCTCGGCCTGCGGCGCTTCGGCAGCGTGCAGCGCATGCGCCGCACCTTTCAGGGCGGCCAGCTTCGAGCCGCGCTTGCGCACGACCACGGTCGCCGCGGCGTTCGGCACGGCAGCCGTATAGTCTTCGAACGGCGCCGGCTCGGCGGCCGGAACAGCTTCGGCCTGTGCAACCGGTGCAACTTCGGCGACCGCTTCGACAACTTCCGCCACCGGCTCGGCGACGGCCGGGGTGTCCAGCACGGCTTCGTTCGCCGCGACATCCACCTCGCCAGGCGCCTGCTCCGCTTCCAGCGCGGCCTTGGCCGACGCCAGGCGCGAGCGGGTCTTCACCACCGTCACCTTGGCCGCCGCTTCCGTCTCGAGGAAGTAGGAGGTCGCGGTTTTCGGCACTGCCAGCTGTGCCGTCGCCTTGGCGGGCGTTTTCTTGGCGGTCAGTGTCAGTGTCTTGGCGGTGTTTTTCATAGTAAAACTCTCTCCAGTCGAGGCATGCGGCTGCCTGCGAATCAATGTCAGCAAGACCCAGGGTCGGGTCCGGTGTGGGTTTGGAAGCGGGATGGCCCTAGCTGAGGGCGGACACGCGGACTTCAAGCACGGTTCCCCCGAGGCTGCCTGCACTCCTGGCGGGATGGCGGCGGGCTGGGGAGAAATAAACGGTGTTTGAAATCACGGTGTGCATGTCGGAACGAAAAAAAGCCCGTCGGATGAAACGGGCTTGCATCTCATGTTCAGCGAAGAACAGGAGGAAGGCGATATTATGCCGCATTGCAAGAATTGGTGATAATTGAAATATCCGATAAGGGATATCACCAATCTGAATATGACACGGGCGCTTCGCCGGGTCCTCCGACCCATCTGCGCCGGCGCAAGCCGTGCGCAAGGCAAGAGGCGGATCATACACGATTTCGCGGCAGCACGCCTGTCCACCCGCATCGGATCTTCAATCAAATTCTCAAGATTAATGGAACAAGTACAATACGGCCCGCACCGGCGTACGGGCGCCGTGCTATCCTTCGCTTTCCCGTTCTTACAATGAAGTCAATGAATACCACTACCGCTGCCGAGACCGTCGACACCACCGCTCCTGCCACGCCTGACACGCCGTCCGTGGACACGTCCACCCCGGCGCCCGCACAGGACGGGGCGGCCGGTGCCGCGCCTGCCGCAGAAGCGCCGGCCGCCGCCCCTGCGGGCGCCGCCCCGGCCCCGTCGGCCCGCGCCCTGCTCAAGCAGCTGCAACAGGCGTTCCCGGCCTTCCGCGACTGCCTGCCGCTGGCGATCGGCATCGACAAGCAGTTGCTGGCGCAGATGCCCGACCTGAACCGCAAGGCCATGCGCGCCGCGCTCGGCATCCATACCGGCTCGATGCGCTACCTGCGCGCCATGGAAAAGGCCAAGGTCCGCTACAACCTCGACGGCAGCCCGGGCGCCGAAGTCACCGACACCCATCGCCAGCACGCCAAGGAACAGCTGCAGGAGCGCTTCAAGAAAGAAGCCGAGCGCAAGAAGGCCGAGCGCGAGGCCGCCGCGGCCGAAGAGGCGAACCGCCAGCGCCAGGAAAAGCTCAACGCCCTCGCGGCCAAGTTCTCGCGCAACTGATGTCCGGGCCGAGCGTCGCAGAGTCCGACGAACTGCTGCCGCCCTACGAAGGCATCCGCCTAGCGGACGTGCGCATCGTGCGCACGCCGGTCGAGGCGGCGGCCGCGCTGGCGGCCCTGTCGCAGGCCGATGTCATCGGCTTCGACACCGAATCCAAGCCCACCTTTTCCAAGGGCGAGGTCTCGACCGGACCGCACCTGGTGCAGCTTGCCACCGACGACATCGCCTACCTGTTCCAGATCGGCAGCGCCGCCAGCGCACAGACGGCGCTGGAAGTGCTCAAGCCCGTGCTCGAATCCGAGAGCATCCTGAAGGTCGGCTTCGGGCTGGGCGACGACCTGAAACGCCTGCGCAGCAAGCTCGGCATCGACGCGCGCAAGGTGCTGGACCTGGCCACGGCCATGCGCCGGCGCGGCGAACGCAACACGCTCGGCGCCAAGACCGCGGTGGCGCGCTTCTTCGGCCAGCGCCTGCAGAAGTCGCGCCGCATCACTACCACCAACTGGGCCCTGCCCCAACTGAGCGACAAGCAAGTCCTGTACGCGGCCGACGACGCCCACGTGGCCCTGCGCCTGTACCGCCACTGGCTCGCCAATCCGCCCGCCGACGACACCAGCCTGCCGCCGCGCCGCGCTTCCTGACCTACGACAGCCCCATCCGCGTTATCATGCCGGCATTGCTACTGCCGAGTTCATCCATGAGTCGACGCCGCATGCTGTTCGCAGTCCTGATCCTGTCCGCGGGCGTGCTCCAGGCCGCGCCGCAGGCCAGCCCGCCCGCCCAGGTGCCGGACACCCTGGCCCAGCGCCTGCTGGCCTGCGCCTCCTGCCATGCGCGCATCGACGCGCGCGGCAATCCCGTGAACGACAGCTACTTCCCGCGCATCAGCGGCAAGCCGGCCGGCTACCTGTACAACCAGCTGCTCAACTTCCGCGAAGGCCGGCGCCAGTATCCGCTCATGACCTACCTGGTGGACCACCTGCCCGACGCCTACCTGCGCGAGATCGCCGGCCATTTCGCCGCCCAGCCGCCCGCGGCGCACGCCGCCGAGGCGTCCAGCATGCCGGCCCAGTTGCTCGAGCGCGGACGCCAGCTGGTCATGCAGGGCGACAGTGCGCGCAAGCTGCCGGCCTGCGTGGCCTGCCACGGCCAGCGCCTGACCGGCGTCGAACCGACGATCCCTGGCCTGCTCGGCCTGCCGCGCGACTACGTCAACGCGCAGTTCGGCGCCTGGCGCAACAAGGCGCGCCGCGCCCATGCGCCGGACTGCATGGCCGAGATCACGGCCAGATTGACGCTGGAAGACGTGAACGCCGTCTCGCACTGGCTCGCGGCCCAGCCCACACCAAGCGATCCGCGCCCGGCCGCCTCGATCGCGCGTCCCCTGCCGCTGGCCTGCGGCAGCGCCCCGGAGGCGCCATGAAGCGCTACGCCCTGGTCCTGGCCCTGGTTGCCGCCGCCGTCGTGGCGCTGGCCTGGCCGCGCGAGGAATTCATCCCCTCGACTTCGCCCGCCGCGTGGGCGGCCACGCCCGAGAACATCGCGCGCGGCGCCTACCTGGCGCGCGCCGGCGACTGCGTGGCCTGCCACACCGCGCGCGGCGGAGCGAAGTATGCAGGCGGGCGCGCGCTCGACACGCCCTTCGGCCGCCTGTATGGTCCCAACCTCACGCCGGACCCGGAAACCGGCATCGGCCGTTGGTCCGCCGACGATTTCTGGAATGCCCTGCACAACGGGAAGTCGCGCGACGGCCGCCTGCTCTACCCGGCCTTCCCGTACACCAACTACACCCGGGTCTCGCGCACCGATTCTGATGCCATGTTCGCCTACTTCCGGAGCCTGGCGCCGCAGCGCCGCCCGAACCAGGCGCACGAACTGGACTTCCCGTACAACCAGCAAGCGCTGCTGGCGGGCTGGCGCCTGCTGTACTTCCGCCCGGCCGTGTTCACGCCGCAGCCCACCCGCGGCGCCGAATGGAACCGCGGCGCCTACCTGGTCGAGGGCCTGGGCCACTGCAGCGCATGCCACAGCACGCGCAACCGGCTGGGCGCGGCCGGCAACACGCTCTCGGGCGGCCTGATTCCGACCATCGGCTGGTACGCCCCCTCGCTCACCGCGAGCGGCGAAGCGGGCCTGGGCGACTGGGACAAGGAACACATCGTCGCCCTGCTTGCCACCGGCATATCGCCGCGCGGCTCGGCCACCGGGCCGATGGCCGAAGTGGTGGTGCGCAGCCTGCAGCACCTGAACGGCTCCGACCTGGGCGCCATGGCGACCTACCTGAAGTCGCTGCCCGCGACGCAGGACAAGCCGGCGGACAGCGGCGAACGCCCGAGCGAGCCGCTGCTGGCCGAGGGACGCCGCCTGTACGGCAAGTATTGCGTGGATTGCCATGGTGCCGACGGCAAGGGCAAGGCCCCGGTCTATCCGCCGCTGGCCGGTAACCGCGCGGTGACGCTCACCCCGGCCGTGAACGCGATCCGGATGGTGCTGCATGGCGGCTTCCCGCCCGGCACGGCCGGCAATCCGCGCCCCTATGGCATGCCGCTCTATAGCCACGAGCTGGACGATGCGCAGGTGGCGGCCGTCTTGAGCTATGTGCGCGCCAGCTGGGGCAATGAGGCGGCGCCGGTGTCGGCGCCGGATGTCAACCGTTACCGTAGCGTGCCGCTGGATTAGCAGGGCAAGCGCTCGGAGCGCCTGAGATAGTGACAAGTCTGCGAACCGTCGGGCGCGATGAAAAACATGTGGAAGGGAACGATGAGAAGCATATTACCTATCTGTTCAAGACTAGGGCTGGTCGCTGCGCTGGCGCTGTCTCTTGTAGCCTGTTCGACACCAAAAGTTCAGCCAACGAAAGCTGGTGGGCGCTATTATCTCAACGATGGCCCACCAAAAGGCGTAACGCAGGCGCAGATCGATGCAGTCAAGGAGCCAGTACCTAGGGCAGAACGGCTTGTCTCCGGTACCCTCAAGCCGTATGTTGTCATGGGAAACAGCTACCGGCCGATGAACAAGTTAATGCCCTACCGTGCGCGTGGCGTGGCAAGCTGGTACGGAACCCGTTACCACCGATTGCCGACGGCAAGTGGTGAACTCTACGACGTGATGAAGCTCACGGCTGCGCATCCGACGCTTCCCATCCCCTCTTACGTCAGGGTTACCAACGTCGAGAACGGTCGGACGCTAGTCGTTCGCGTGAACGACCGCGGTCCATTCCTCTCTGACAGGATCATTGATCTATCGTATGTGGCCGCCGCCAAGCTCGGCTATGTGGCGAAAGGCAGGGCCTTGGTCGAGATTGACCTGATCCTGCCGTAGAGGCTCCAGTACATTCCTGAGACAGACCCGGCCAGAAGCGGACATTCATTCCGCACACTTTTCCAATCGGTTGTCCACTTGTATGAAGCCAAACTTCCACGAAGCAGCCGGACTATGGGAGCGCGATGGGTCGCTTCGGGACATCTACGTGCAGGATACCGAAGCTGTCCACTGGGATCGCTTCGACCAACTGCTCAGCCAATATAAATGCTCGTACACTTTTGACGGAGTGGCCACTCCATTCCCCGGTTCGCACAACGTGCTGAGGAATCGTGGAGGATCACATCTGTTGTCGATTTCCTTGGACGGCCCGGTTGAAATTTTCTGCCATTTCTTCGTCGCCGATCAGTTAGAACTCGACATCTCTCCTAAGGAAATTACCGGTCCATTGGAACATGAGCAGGTGTTGTCATTTGTCGAGAACTTGGCGAAGACTCTAGAACTCGCTGTGGACATCACGCCTGAAAACTCAGAGCAAACGCCGTTTTTGACATACGTTCCGCAGAACGGAACATGGCGTATACACGATGATCCCAAGTAGCGATCAACGTCCGCCTCGGGTCGATCGCGGACGTACACAACGACTTTCGCTCGCCCGCTCGCTCATCTGCTGAAAGAATGCCGAGCGATTTGCCAGGCCTTCTCTAGTCCAGCTGCGACTCGACATCGCGCGGGTCAGTCAATGTGATCAGTCCCTTCGCAATGTAAAGCACGACCAGGATGCCGACAATGTCCCCGACCATCATCGCGACCAGCGCGGTCCAGTCCACCACGCCGGTCTGGACCCACATGAACGCATGGTGAAAGGCCGGGCTCACAACGCCGCACAAGACCCCGGTGAACAGCAGCCGCCGCGCCGTCAGGTTCTTCAGGCGCGGTCCCAGGTCGAACCAGTGCTTGGCGAAGAGATAGGCAAGGTAGGGACCGCCCGCCCCTGCCACCGCGCCATACACCGCACGGACCTCGTCCGTGAAAGCGAAATGGTAGAAGTTGAGGTAGAGGCCCGCCAGGAGCAGGCCGACGAAGCCGGCGAACCCGAACAGCAGCGTCGCCAGCAGCCGGATGCCCGCAGGAAGGAATACCCAATTGATGCCACTGCTTTGCTCGAACCCGATGAACAGGAGCTCGTTGATCCAGTTCAGGCAGAGAAACGCAATGATGGTGATTCCGACGTAGCCCAGCTGCTTGAGCGGGCTCTGTTTCAGGTGCGGCATGGTGATTGGCTGCGATAGCCCGTGTTGCATCGACGACATGCATTGTAGCCGCATGGATAGGCATTGCGCTTACCCATGCGGCATGAACTATCGGCTCGGAACCACTCGCCACACCGTATTCGCCAGGTCGTCCGCGACGATCAGCGCCCCGCGCGGATCGACGGTGACGCCGACCGGCCGCCCGCGGGTCTTGCCGTCGGCGTCGCGGAAGCCGGAGACGAAGTCGATCGGCTCGCCCGCCGGACGGCCATTGCGGAACGGTACGAAGATCACCTTGTAGCCGACCGGATCGGCGCGGTTCCAGCTGCCGTGCTCGCCGACGAAGACGCCGTCGGCATAGGCCTGGCCCATTGCCGGCAGCGAGAACGCCAGGCCGAGCGCGGCGACGTGCGCGCCCAGGCTGTAGTCCGGCTTGACGGCGGCGGCGACCTTCTTCGGATCGCCCGGCTTGACCCGCGTGTCGACATTCTGGCCCCAGTAGCTGTACGGCCAGCCGTAGAAGGCGCCCGGGCGCACCGAGGTGAGGTAGTCCGGCACCAGGTCCGGCCCGATCTCGTCGCGCTCGTTGACCACCGCCCACAGCTGTCCGCTGCCGGGCTGGATCGCCAGGGCCGTCGGGTTGCGCAGGCCGGTCGCATAGGGCTTGTGCGCACCCGTGGCGGCATCGACCTGCCACACCATGGCGCGGTCGACTTCGGCCTCCATGCCGCGTTCGGTGATGTTGCTGTTCGAGCCGATGCCGACGTACAGGAAGCGGCCGTCGGGGCTGATCGTGAGCGCCTTGGTCCAGTGGTGGTTGATCTCGGAAGGCAGCTTGGCGACGCTGACCGGCGGGCCGCCGGCCTGGGTCTGGCCTTCGGTATAGTCGAAGCGCACCAGCTCGTCCTGGTTGGCGACGTAGAGCTTGTTGTCGAAGAAGGCCAGGCCGTAGGGGGCATTCAGCTTGTCGGCGAACACGGTCTGCAGTTCGTACACGCCGTCGCCATCGGCGTCGCGCAACAGGGTCAGGCGGTTGCCGCCCTTGACCTTGGTGTTGCCCTGGGCCTTGATATAGCCGGCGATCACGTCCTTGGGCTTGAGCTTGGCCGCGTTGCCGCCCCGCCCTTCCGCCACCAGGATGTCGCCGTTCGGCAGCACCAGGGTCTGACGCGGAATCTTCAGGCCGGTCGCGATCGCGGTGATGGCATACCCCTGCGGCACGGTCGGCTTCTGCTTGCCCCATTCCGCAGGCTCGGCGATCTTCATGTCGGGTAGCAAGCCGCGCTCCGGCGCGGGCAGCTGTGGATCCGGGCCGTGGGCCAGCTTGCCGCCTTCCTTGCTGCAGGCGCCCAGCAGCAGGGCCATGCCCAGGAATACGAGGGTCGATGACGGCTTCATTGCGCACCTCCGTGACGTGGGGCGGCTTGCGAAGCGAGTCCCAGCCAGGCTGCTGCAAGGATCAACACGCTGACGACGATCGACAGCACCAGGCCGGTCGGCATCGAGGCCCAGGCGTCTTTCGCATGTTCGAAGGCATTGACCAGCCCGAGCACCCAGGCTGCCAGCAGCACCAGGAAGTAGGTCAGGGGACGCCCTGCCTTGCGCTTTGCCCGCAGCAGGTTGACCAGCGCGAACAGGAGGGCAAGCCCGCTGAACAGCTCGGCGCCGGCCAGGAGCCAGGAGGCGAAGTTGTTCCACTGGATCTGGTAGGTGTTGTGATAGGCGATATCGCTCAGCAAGGCGCCGAGGAACAGGGGGATGGACCCTGCAAGCAGGACCGTGTGCAGCAGTCCCGGCGGACTCCGGTAGGTCGCATCGACCGTGGTTTGGGAAGACATGGCGTTGCCCTTCATGGATTGGCTTGGCCCGATCTTATCGAAAATGCAAAGAGCATGGCGCATTGTTGAGCCCAGTAACAATCCGCGACCTTCAAGGCCTGAGGTTCTGGCAACGTCGACATGCACAGTTCAACCAGGAAAAAGACCGGCTTCATGCTGAAATACCTGACCCGCAGCGCTCTCGTATTGGGTATCGTCGCGGCGCCGATCGCGCCTGCCCGGGCCGACGCCCCTGCCGCCACGGGCGAGCACGACTTCAAGGCCAGCTCCAATATCAAGTTGCAGGCCCTGAGTCCGCTGCAGCTGGAGAACCTCGCGGTTACCGGCAAGGTGTGGGGTTTTTACTGTGAATCAGGAACCTTCTCATTCATCACCAGTCTTACTCATCATGAGTAAGCTCGTACCCATCAGCGCAGCGGCAAAGGCCCTGGGCGTTTCGGCAACCACCTTGCGCCGCTGGGAAGCGTCGGGGAGGCTGGTCCCGGCCAGGACCGCAAGCAGGCAGCGCTGCTACGACCTCGCCGCCCTGCTCCCGGAACAACTGCACGGCGCATCGGGTCCGCGCGCCACCCTGGCGTATGCGCGTGTCTCGAGCCACGAACAGAAGGGCGACCTCGAACGCCAGAAACAGGTGCTTGAGCTGAACTGCGCCAGCCGGGGCTGGACCTTCGAGGTGGTGGCAGACCTCGGCTCAGGCATGAACTACCACGAGCGGGGATTGAAAAAACTGCTCGACGCCATTCTCGCAGGTGGCGTCGGCCGCATCGTGCTCACGCACAAGGACCGTCTGCTGCGCTTCGGCGCAGAGCTGGTGTTCGCCCTACACGAGGCGAAGCAGGTCGAAGTTGTCATCATCAACCAGGGCAAGCAAAGCAGCTTCGAGGAGGAGCTGGCCCTCGATGTGTTCGAGATCGTCACTGTGTTCTCCGCCCGGCTGTACGGAAGCCGAAGCCACAAGAACCGCAAGCTGATCGACGGGGTGTGCAAGGTCGTACAGGAGGCACTGTGCTAGCGGCGCATCGGATCCGGCTCGCCCCGAACAACGCGCAGGCGACCCATCTGGCGCGCGCAGCCGGCACCGCCCGCTTCGCCTACAACTGGGCGCTGGCCGAGTGGCAGAAGCAATCCCTGGCGCGCCAGAACAACCCGGCGCTCCCGGCCCCCTCGCAGTTGTCGCTGCGGCGGCAACTGAACGCCGTCAAACGCGACCAGTTTCCCTGGATGCTCGAGGTGACCAAGAACGCGCCGCAGATGGCGATCATCCAGCTCGGCCAGGCCTTCGAGAATTTTTTTTCGAAACGGGCCTGCTACCCGCGGTTTCGCCGCAAGGGCCGCGACGACCGCTTTACCTTATCGAACGACCAGTTCGCCGTGGAGGGCCAACGCATCCGCATCCCGAAGCTGGGTTGGGTCCGCATGCGCGAAGCCCTGCGCTTCACGGGGCGCATCGTTTCGGCCACCATCGCGCGCCGCGCCGGCAACTGGTACGCCAGCCTCACCGTCGACACCCTTGAGGATCAACCCTTGCCAACTGCCGAGAACCAAGGCGCGGTCGGGGTCGACCTGGGAATATCGACGCTGGCGACGCTATCAACAGGCGAGAAGTGGCCCGGCCCGAAGGCGCTTCGCGCCCTGCTTGCACGGCTGCGCCGCCTGTCGCGGGCGCTGTCGCGCAAAGTCAAGGGGGCGAGCAACCGGGCGTGCAAGCTGGCCAGCCTGTGGGATTTTCCGAACTGCGCCGCCAGCTGGAATACAAGGCCGACTGGCGCGGTGGCCAGGTGGTGGTCGCGGACCGCTGGTACCCGAGCAGCAAGCTGTGCTCGTGCTGTGGGCGCCTGCTGGAAGCGCTCGCCTTGGGAACGCGGCGATGGAGCTGTGCAGGCTGTGGCACGCAGCACGACCGCGACGTGAATGCGGCCATCAATTTGAAAAGTGTGGCGGTGAGTTCCACCGTCTCTGCCTGTGGAGGGGACGGCACTGGTCCGGCGCGCCAGCGCGGGACGAAACCGGCCCCGGCGAAGCAGGAATCCAACAGCATGGCAGCTTTGAATAACAAGGGCTAGCTTTGCTTAAGTTTGGAGGAACGGCTTCCTGAAGTATCACCATCCCGCTGTCACCGCGGGCCGACACCGGAGGGACGGCGCGCTGCTCGACATCCTTCCCGCAATCCTGGCGGCAGAGAATCGTCAAGCCGCGGACGCCCTCCTGCAGCGCTGGACGCCTCGCCAAGGGAGCAGGCACGCACGATCGACACCTGGCTGCAGATGATCACCGAGGGCAAGCGCAAGGAACAGGTCGCGTCCGAGCGGCGCCGGCGCATGTGGGCGGTGCGCGACGCGGCGCCGAAAGCGGGCAAGTTCCCGGTGGTGATCTACGCACCCAGCATCAACAACACGACGTTCGAGAATGCCGACATCGCCGAATACCTGGCGAGCCATGGGTACATCGTGATCGCCGCGCCCAGCGTCGGCTTGAACAGCCGCTGGATCAAGAAGGACCTGATGCATGCGGAACTGCAGGCGGACGACATCCGCTTCCTGGTCGACTATGCCCGGACGCTGCCGTAGGCCGACATGACGCGCGTGGCCGCGGCCGGGTTCAGCTGGGGTGGACTGAGCAACGTCCTCGCCGCGGCGAAGGACGAGCGCATCAAGGCCCTGGTGTGCATCGATGGCGCGGTACGCTACTTCAATACGATCGTCAGCCAAGCGACCTATGCCCGGCCCGCGAAGCTCAGGACGCCCCTGCTGTTCCTGGCGCAGTCGCCGGCATCGATGGAAGTGAACATCCGCTACAAGGAAGACATGAGCGGCAGCTTCATCAGCGACATGTTCAATGCGGACGTGTACCTCTTGACCATGTACCCGATGGAGCATGTCCACTTACTTCGGATCGGCCTACATCCGGCTCGACGACCCCGCCGAATACAAGGAATACACGCCCGAGGAAGTCTCCTTCGCCTACAGCCTGGGCGCCAGGTACATCCTCAACTTCCTCGACGCCTACCTGAAGGACGACCCGCTCGGGCGTGCCTACCTGGCCAAGCGGCCGGCGGCCAACGGCGCCGCGCCGCATTCGATGCGCATGGAATACATGCCTGTCAAACGCGGCGGGTGATTGTAGCAATCAGGAAATTACAATACCATCCGGAACGGATGGCCGCCTGGCCAAGCTTCTCTATTGTAAGGATCCGATTGCATGAAGATGTCTCCCCTGCCCCTCTTGCTGGCCGCGTGCTTCACGTCGACCGCCCTGTTCCCCGCGCACGCCGCCAAGCCGGCAGTTGCCAGCCAGGCGGCCGGCCTGAAGGTGGACTACCAGAAGTTCACCCTGCCCAACGGGCTGGACGTGATCTTCCATATCGACCGCTCCGACCCGGTGGTGGCCGTGAACCTGACGGCGCACGTGGGCTCGGCCCGTGAAAAGGCCGGCCGCACCGGCTTCGCCCACCTGTTCGAGCACCTGCTGTTCCTGGAATCGGAAAACCTCGGCAAGGGCGGCCTGGACAAGATGAGTGCGCGCATCGGCGGCTCCGGCGCCAACGGCTCGACCTCGCAGGACCGCACCAACTACCTGCAGACGGTGCCCAAGGACGCGCTGGAAAAGATGATCTGGGCCGAGGCGGACAAGCTGGGCTGGTTCATCAATACCGTCACCGATCCGGTGCTGGCCAAGGAAAAGCAGGTCGTCAAGAACGAGAAGCGCCAGGGCGTGGACAACGCGCCCTACGGCCACACCCGCTACGTGATCAACAAGGCCCTGTATCCGCTTGATCACCCGTACAACTGGCAGGTGATCGGCTCGCTCGAGGACCTGCAGAACGCCACCCTCGACGACGTCAAGGAATTCTTCCGCCTGTGGTACGTACCGAACAACGTGACCCTGGTAATCGCGGGCGACTTCGACCCGGCCCAGGCCCGCAAGTGGGTCGAGAAGTATTTTTCCGAGATCAAGCGCGGCGCGCCGATCGAGGCCATGGCCAAGCGCCCCGGCGTCGTGAAGCAGACCGTCAAGCTGGCCCACGAAGACAATTTTGCCAAGCTGCCCGAGCTGACCATGGCCTGGCCGACGGTCGAGGACCTGCATCCGGATTCGTATGCGCTCGAAGTGCTGGCCGAATACCTGTCGCAGACCAAGCGCGCCCCCTTCTACCAGGTGCTGGTGGAAGACAGCAAGCTGGCCCCGAGTGTCCAGTCAAGCAACCAGACGGGCGAACTGGCGGGCCAGTTCATGCTGCGCGTGCGCGCCTTCGAGGGCAAGGCGCTGGACGACGTTGCCGGCGCGATCGGGCAGGCCTTCGCCAAGTTCGAGCGGGAAGGCATCTCGGAGCGTGACCTGAACCGCATCAAGGCCGGCCTCGAGACCCGCTTCTACAGCTCGGTATCCAGCGTGCTCGGCAAGTCGGCCCTGCTGGCCGAGTACAACTACCTGACCGGCAACCCGGGCTATGTCGAGGAAGGCGTCAGGAAGACCCTGGCCGTCACCACCGCCGACGTGCGCCGCGTGTACGACACCTACATCAAGGGCAAGCCCTATGTCGCCACCAGCTTCGTCCCGAAGGGCAAGCTGGACCTGGCCCTGAGCGGCTCCGCCAAGGCAGACGTGGTCGAGGAAAAAGTCGTGCAAGGCGCCGAGGACAAGGTCGAGCCGAGCGCGAATGCCGAATACACCCGCACCCCGTCCGCTTTTGACCGCAGCAAGGAACCGCCCTACGGCGCGGCCCCGAGCGTGAAGGTGCCGCAGGTATGGGACACGAAGCTGGCGAACGGCATGCGCGTCTACGGCATCGAGAACAAGGAAGTGCCGCTGGTGCAGTTCGACATCGCGATCGACGGCGGCCTGCTGCTCGACAATCCGGACAAGGTGGGCGTGGCCAACCTGATGGCGCGCCTGATGACCCAGGGCACGGCGAAGAAAACCCCGCAGGAACTGGAAGAAGCCATCTTGCAGCTGGGCGCGAGCATCAACGTCTTCGCCCGTACCGAGGACGTGCGCATCAGCGTCACCACCCTGGCCCGCAACTACGCGGCCACGGTCGACCTGGTGCGCGAGATCCTGCTCGAGCCGCGCTGGGACGAGAAGGAGTTCGCCCTCGTCAAGCAGAGCGTGCTGAGCCAGATCCGCCAGCAGGAAGCCGACCCGAACGCACTCGCGAGCAGCAATTTCAACAAGCTCATCTACGGCAAGGGGGACATCCGTTCGCGCAACATCCTCGGCACCAGCGCGAGCGTGAACGCGATCAGCATCGAGGACCTGAAGGCCTACTACCGCGCCAACCTGTCGCCGTCAAACGCGCGCATGCACGTGATCGGCGCGCTGCCGAAGGATGCCGTGGCGCGTCCCCTGGCCGCGCTCAGCCGCGCCTGGGAAGCCAAGCCGGTCGCCCTCCCCGCAGCCAGCGCGGCGCGCGGCGAAGCGCCCGGCAAGGTCTACTTCGTCGACGTGCCGGACGCCAAGCAGTCGGTGCTGCACATCGGCTACCGCGCGCTGGCGGCGACCGATCCGGACTACTACCCGGCCACCGTCGCCAACTACATCCTGGGCGGCGGCGGCTTCGCCTCGCGCCTGACCCAGGAACTGCGTGAAGGCAAAGGCTACACCTACGGCATCCGCTCGAGCTTTGCCGGCAGCAAGAGCGCCGGTCCCTTCATCATCGCCAGCGGCGTACGCAGCAACGTCACGCTCGAGTCGACCCAGCTGGTCAAGAAGATCCTGCAGGACTATGCTCCGACCTACTCGGCAGCCGACCTGGAGACCACCAGGAACTTCCTGGTCAAGAGCAATGCGCGCGCCTTCGAGACGGCCGAGGCCAAGCTGGGCATGCTGGACAACATCAGCAAGTACGGCTGGCGCGCCGACTACGTCAAGGACCGCGAGCGCATCGTCAAGTCGATGACGCTGCCGCAGGTGCAGGCCCTGTCGCAGAAGTACCTGGATCCGTCGAAGATGGTGTGGCTGGTGGTGGGCGACGCCAAGACCCAGCTGCCGCGCATGAAGGAGCTGGGCTTCGACGAGCCGGTGCTGATCGAGCGCTGACCACGCTTACCCGCAGGTCTCGACATAGCCGACCGCCGGCTGGCGGCCGGCACGTATCCTGGTGAGCTTGCCGCCCTCCTCTTCCAGCACGATGGCGGCACTGCCGTCGGCGCTGGGAACACTGATGGTATGGCCATTCTCCACGTACTTGTGGGGCGCTAGCTGCGCGTCGGGATAGCGGGCCCGCAGCTGCGCGAGCGTGTCGCCGACCGCCAGGCCGAGTACATTCGGGGTACCGGGATCGGCATCGGCGCGCGTGACGGTGCCGCTCTCGACCATGAAGCGCAGTCCGGGCAGCGTGGCGAAGCGCACCATGCTGCAGGCGGGATCGAAGGATTGGGGCAGGCTGGCCTTGCCGGCCGCCGCTTCCGCTTGCGGAAGCGTCATGCCAAAGCGGATCGGGCCGAACCCGGCATCGCTCAGGCGCGGCGGCGCCTCAGCGGCAGCTCGCGGGGTAGGAATCGATGCGCTGCCGGCGTCCGTGCCCTTGCCTGGCGCCGGCGCGCGCTCCGTGCATGCGCTCAGCAGCGCCAGCGCTGCAAGCAGAAGAATGTGTCGCACCTGCGCTCCTTTCGGCCATCCGGTTTGTCGCCGACTATACCGGAATCAGGCCGGGAGGCAGGCCTGCCTGCGCCGACCTAGACCATGTCCGCAAACCCCACCCGGTCCGTGGTGGCGTTGCGCGCATCCTCCACCCGCACCTTGTGCGAGGCCAGCAGCCCTTCGAGCGAGGCGTTCATGGTATGGCAGCCCGGATCGCGCCCCAGGTTCATGTGGGCGCGGATGGCGCCGACGTCGCCCGCCTCCAGCATGCGCATCACGGCCGCGCTGGGCGTCAGGCATTCGGTGGCCAGGTGGTAGCGGTTGCCTTCCACCGACGGCAGCAGCGCCTGGCACAGCACGCCGCGCAGGGCGTGCGCAAGGGCCTGGGATTGGGCTTCCGAATTGCCGAGCAGGCGCAGCATCTTCTGCAGTCCCAGTTCGGTCGAGCGCGCATGCAGGGTGGCCAGCACCAGCGGGCCGGATTCGGCCAGGGCCAGGGCTTCCTGCGCGGTCTCGGCGTCGCGGATCTCGCCGATCACGATCACGTCCGGGCGCTCGCGCAGCGCGTCCAGCGCACCCAGGTAGTAGCTGGCCACGTCGGCGTCCTCGCCCACTTCGCGCTGGGTGATGATGCACTTGCGCTGCGGGATCAGGGTCTCGACCGGGTCTTCGATGGTGATGATGTGGCCCGAGCGCTGCTTGTTGATCTCGTCGATCATCGAGGCGATCGTGGTCGACTTGCCTTGACAGGTATCGCCGATGATCAGGACGAGACCACTGACCAGTCGCGCGAATTCCTGCTCGTCCGGCCACAGGCCCAGTTCCGACAGCGCCAGCGGCTCCTTCGGGAAGCGGCGGATCACGCAGCCCAGGCGCTTCTTGCCCTGGAAGCTGAAGCAGTTGGCGCGGATGCGCGCCGTGTGCAGGTCGATCGAGCGATCGAAGGCGCGTACCGCGATACGCTCGGCCCAGTTCGGCTCGATGACGTCGAAGAATTCCTCCAGCTCTTCCTTGGTGATGGGCGAATCGGTCACCGCCACCAGGCCCTTCGGCTGGCGCAGCATCAGCGGGCTGTTCTGGTGAATGATGATGTCCGAGAACACCAGGCGCGAATTCAGCAGGTGCAGGATCTGCTCGACCAGGGTCCCGAATACCGGGTGGTCTTCGTTCTCGATGTACGACAGGGTGGGGATCTGCGAGGACTGGTGGTATTCCATCTGGCCGGCACATGGCAAAAGTTAAACAGTGCCGGACATTATAGAACCATGCATATCAAAAAGATTGCAAATCTGAAATAAAATTGTTCGTGGTGCTACAACGCCGCAACGCTGGTCGTCGCTATACGAACAGGTGCTTGTATTGCGCCTGGTAGTACCAGTCGACCAGCTTGTCCGGACGGACCGGCTTGCTGATGAAGAAAACCTGCCCCAGGTCGCAGCCGATGTTCGCCAGCAGCTTGATGCCGGCCTGCGATTCGATGCCTTCTGCGATCACGGTCATGCCCAGCTTCTTGCCGAGCGCGATCACGGTCTCGGTGATGGCCAGCGAGCGCGGGTCGGTATCGATGTTGTGGATGAAGGACTTGTCGATCTTGAGCTTGTTGATGGGGAACTGGGACAGGTAGCTCAGGCTGGAATAGCCGGTGCCGAAATCGTCCAGTGCGATGCTGACGCCGTCGCCCTTGAGCCGTTCCAGCATCTTCGCCGCATCTTCGACGTCGCTCATCACGGCGCTCTCGGTCACCTCGAACTCGATGCAGGACGGGTGGATGCCGCTTCTGCGGATGATGGTGGCGGCGCGCTCGCTGAAATTCTTCTCGCGGAACTGCACCGCCGAGACGTTCACCGCCATGCGGATGGCGGGCAAACCCAGTTCGCGCCATTTTTCATGCTGCCGGCAGGCTTCCTGCAGCACCCAGTCGCCCAGCACCGTGATCAGGCCGATGCGCTCGGCGGCGGCAATGAAGCGCTCCTGCGCGCCGGGCGCGGTAGGGCCGCCGCGCCAGCGCAGCAGCGCCTCCACGCCGACGAAGCGCTTGTGGCTCAGGTCGATGAAGGGCTGGTACACGAGCTCGAAGTCGCTCTCGGCGATGCTGCGGCGCAGCCGCTGTTCGAGGTCGAAGGTCTGCCGGGCATGCAGGTAGATCTCCTGGGTGAAGAACTGGCAGCGGTTGCGGCCGGCATTCTTGGCATGGTACATCGCCGCATCGGCATGGCGGATCAGCGTATCGAGCTCGTCGCCGTCTTCCGGGTAGATGCTGATGCCGATGCTGGGCGAGGTCTTCAGGTCGAGCGTGTCGATCCGGTAGGGTTCGCGCAGGGTATGCAGCAGCTGGGTGGCCATGTGCAGCACCGCGTCGTCGGTCCGGATATCGGCGAGGATGGCGACGAATTCGTCGCCGCCCAGGCGCCCGACCAGGTCGTTGCCGCGCAGCCCGTCCTTCAGGCGCTGCCCGACCTGCTGCAGCATCCGGTCGCCGATCGTGTGCCCATAGGTATCGTTGATCGGCTTGAAGCGGTCGAGGTCGAAGAACAGGATGGCGATGCGGTCCCCGTGGCGCTTGGCCGAGGCCAGCAGCTGCGCGCCCAGCTCGTAGACCAGGGCCCGGTTCGGCAGGCCGGTGAGCGGATCGTGGCGGGCCGCGTGCAGGACCCGCCGCTCCGCTTCGCGCCGTTCGCTGATGTCGGCGATATGGCTGACCACCAGGCGCCCGCCCGGCACGTCGGCGAGCGCCAGGCTGGCTTCGGCCGGGAACAGGCTGCCGTCCTTGCGGCGGCATTCGATTTCCTGGATGTCGCCGACCTGCCCCACCGCGCCGCGGTGGAACAGGTTGTCGAGTCCCCCGCCCCGCAGTTGCCGCAGGCCGTTCACGACCAGTACCTCGTAGGACTGGCCGATCAGCTCCTGCGGCGCGAAGTCGAACAGGCGCGCCACCGAGGCGCTGGCGAACTGGATCCGGCCGTCGTGGCCGATGCCGAGGATGGCGTGGACCGAGGCCCCCAGCACGGCGCGCAAGGTATGCTCCCTGCCCTGCAGGTCGGCCAGGTAGGCACGCGCCTTGTTCTCGGACCGTTCCAGCACCGCGGCCAGGCGCCTATCTTACGCCCGCAGCGTCAAGACAGCGTTAACGGAGATGCGACGCGTGCGCCGCGGCTCAGTGGCGCAGGCCGGCCAGGATGCGCTCGCCGAACAGGGTGACGGCCACGCCCAGCGCGACGATGCAGGCGCCCAGCACCCGCACGCCCGACACCTTGCGTATCGCCATGTTGACCAGCCCGAAGTGGTCGATCGCCATCGAGGTGATCAGCTGGCCGGCGATCACCAGCACGATCAGGCTCAGCAGGCCGATGCGCGGCGCCAGGAACACCGTGCCGAAGACAAACGCCGCGCCCAGGAAGCCGCCCGCGAACTTCCACAGCGGCTGGCCGGCAAGCGCGGCGAAGGTTGGGCCCAGCCCGCCGCGCGAGAATGCGACCCCGGCCAGCACGATGGTGCCGCAGGCAAAGGAGACCAGGGCGGCGACCACCGAGTTGGCGCCGATCGATGCGGCCAGCTGGGTATTCACGGCCGCCTGGATGGACATGGCCATGCCGACGCAGAAGGCCATCAGAAGGAAAATCAGGTTCATTGCTACCTCCGCCGGATGCATACCGGGGCAAAAAGCGCACGATTCTAGTGCAATCCGGGCGTTCGTGATAGCCATGCACGCCGCATGGAGCGCGACAGCCTGTCCTGCCTGGGTGCATTCTGGACAGTGGACCGTGCGCTTCGTCGCATCCGGGATGCGCCGGGCCCGGCCTTTGCCTAGGATGACAGCATCGACAAACGCTTCGACAGGAGACAAGCATGAACAAGACCTCTTCCCGCCCGGCCGGCATCCTGCGCGCCATTCTGCTTCCCACCCTGGTGGCCGGCGCCCTGGCCGCAGGTCTGGCCACGACGGCCACCCCGTCGCTGGCCGCCAGCTGGTCCTTCGGCGGCGAGCGCGTCGAGGGCAACGGCAGCATCAAGCGCCAGGCGCGCCAGGTATCGCACTTCACCGGCCTGGCCCTCGAAGTGCCGGGCAAGCTGGAGCTGCGCATGGGCGACAGCGAAGGCCTCACGATCGAAACCGACGACAACGTGCTGCCGCTGATCGAGACCGTGGTGGAGAACGGCACCCTGAAGATCCGCCCGGCCAAGCGCAACCTGAACCTGCGCACCAGGAACCTGAAGATCGTCGTCAACGCACGCCAGATCGAGCGCCTGGCGCTGGGCGGCTCGGGCTCGGTGGATGCCGACCTGCTGCGCGCACCGCGCCTGAACATCGACCTGGGAGGCTCGGGCCAGATCAATGTGCGCCAGCTGGACAGCGACGCGGTCTCGGTCACGCTGGGCGGCAGCGGCGACTTCAAGGCCGGGGCCGGCCAGGCGCGCAAGCTGTCGGTGTCGATCGGCGGCTCGGGCACCGTGGACATGGGCCGGGTGCAGGCCGACAACGCCAGCATCAGCGTGGCCGGTTCGGGAGAAGCGACGGTGTGGGCGCGCCACGAGCTGAGCATGACCATCGCCGGCTCGGGCGACGTCAACTACTACGGCGACCCGCGCGTCAGCAAGTCGGTCGTGGGTTCGGGAGATGCGCGCCGGATCGCGGCGGCGCCGCGCTGAGCGGGTCCACGGGATGGCCGGCGCGGCCGGCCATCGGGAACATCAATGTCCGGCGTGGGCGCTGTGGCTCAGCGGCCGCACCGGCGCCTTCACCTTCACGTCCTGGCGCTTGCCCGCCGCGTCCTCTACCCGCAGGGTCAGCTCGACGCTCTCCCCTTCCTTCACCTGGCGCTTCAGGTCCATCAGCATGATGTGGTAGCCGCCGCTGGCCAGGTCGACCGGCTTACCCGCGGGCAGCTCGATCGCGTCCACGCGGCGCATGCGCATGGTCTGGCCTTCCATCGCCATCTCGTGCAGCTCGGCGCGGCCGGCGACCTCGGTCTGCACGCCGACCAGGCGCCCGGGCGCCACGGACTGCACGCGCATGAAGGCGCCGGTCACCTTCTGGGCCGGCACGGTGGCGCGGATCCAGGGTTCGGACACGCTCACCTGGGCGAACGCGGAAACCGACAGCAGGCTGCCGGCGAGGAAAGCGAGGAAGCGATGTTTCATGGCGACGAATGTGAGGAAGTGGACTGGGAATTATAGCTTCACGGGCCGCCGCGCAGGTATTCGCGCTCGACCAGCACGGTATCGATGCCGTCGGTCAGCCACACCTGGCCGTCCTGGATCGTGCACTGCAGCTGCATGTTGCGCTTCGCCATCTTCTCGAGCTGGACGCTGGCCTCGTTCGGAATGTTGACCACCGCGACGTTCTTCGCCCGGTCGATCTTGTTGGCCAGACCCCTGAACCAGATGTCGCTGGTGGCGCTGTAGCTGTACACGAGCACCTGCTCCGAGCGCCCGGCCGCCTTGAGAAGACGCTTCTCGTCAGGCTGGCCGACCTCGATCCAGGTCTGGATGGCGCCGGTCAGGTCCTTCTGCCACATGGCCGGCTCCTCGACGTCGAACAGGTCCTTGGTGAACACGAGCGCCGGGTCCGCATGGAGTGCGAAAGCCAGCACCCGGATCATCACGCGCTCGTCGGTTTCGGACGGATGGCGCGCGATGGTCAGGGTGTGGTCGCCGTAGTAGTTGCGGTCCATGTCGGCGATCGACAGGTCGGCCTTGTAGATGGTTGCCTTGAGAGCCATAGGGGTGTGATCGGGTTGCGTGGGGGTGGAAAAGCCCGCTATTGTCGCACGCGCCGCACGGGACCGGTATAGGAGCGGCGCTCCAGAAGCGGTATAGTCACGTTGCCAATATTGTCCAACTTGTAGCGGAGACTCCCATGACCAATGCCTTCCCCCCGAACCAGCAGTTCCTGCTCGCCGCCCGTCCGCTCGGCATGCCGCGCAACGAGGACTGGCAGTTCCACGAAGAAGCCGTGCCCGAGGCGATCGACGGCGGCATCGTCGTCAAGGTGCTCTACCTGTCGCTCGACCCGGCCATGCGCGGCTGGATGAACGAGGGCAAATCCTATATCCGTCCGGTGGCGATCGGCGAGGTGATGCGCGCCGGCGGCCTGGGCGTGGTGGTGGCGTCGCGCTCGCCGCGCTTCGCGGTGGGCGATCACGTGGCCGGCGGCACCGGCGTGCAGCGCTACTGGTCCGGCCAGGCCGACGACAAGACCGCCGCGTTCACGAAGATCGACCCGCGCATCGCCCCGCCGACCGCCTGGCTCAACGCCCTCGGCATGCCCGGCATGACGGCCTTCTTCGGCCTGCGCGAGGTGGGCCAGCCCAAGCCCGGCGAGACCGTGGTGGTCTCGGGCGCGGCCGGCGCGGTCGGCATGACGGTCGGCCAAGTGGCGAAGAAGATGGGCTGCCGCGTGGTAGGCATCGCCGGCGGCGAGGAAAAGTGCCGCTTCGTGGTCGAGCAGCTCGGCTTCGACGCCTGCATCGACTACAAGGCGGGGTCCGTGCATGCGGGCCTGAAGGAGCACTGCCCGCAGGGCGTGGACGTCTATTTCGACAACGTCGGCGGCGATATCCTGGACACCGTCCTCACCCGCATCAACATGAAGGCGCGGATCGTGATCTGCGGCGCGATCTCGCAGTACAACGCCACCAGCCAGGTCAAGGGCCCGGCCAACTACCTGTCGCTGCTGGTGAACCGCGCGCGCATGGAAGGCATGGTCGTGTTCGACTACGCGCCACGCTATGCGGAAGGCGTGGCGACGCTGGCCGGCTGGATGCAGGAAGGCAGCGTCAAGAGCATCGAGTACGTGGTGGAAGGCTTCGAACGCTTCCCCGAGGCCCTGCGGATGCTGTTCGAAGGCAGAAACCTCGGCAAGCTTGTGCTCAAGGTGGCGGAAGCCTGAGCCCTCCCAGGTGCTTCTTGATCCAGGCAAGAAGCACCGCATGATTGACTGAACTTCTCTCCTCGCGGCGCGTCTATATCCATTTGGTGCGCACATTGTCTTGCGAGGTGAACATGGCTCAGTTTCCACAAACGAGCGCAGAGCCGCCCGGCGGCATCCTGGCCCAGCTGCGCGCCGACCATGCGCAGGTGCGCGCCCTGTTCCACGCCTTCGCCATGTTCGACCGCGAAGAAGAAGCGCAGCGCGAGCGCGTGGTCGACGAACTGTGCGATGCGCTGACCATGCACGCGCTGCTCGAGGACGAACTCTTCTACCCGGCGCTGCGCGGCGCGGTCGACGACGGCCTGCTCGAAGACGCGGCGCTGGAACACGACAGCACGCGCGAGCTCGTCCTGCAGCTCGCCGCCCTGTTCCCGGACGACGAGTACTTCGACGTCTGCGTCGCGGTGCTGGCCGACGAAGTGGAGCGCCACGTCGCCTTTGAAGAGAACCTGCTGTTCCCGGCGCTGGCGCGCGCCGGGGCCGACCAGCAGGCCCTGGGCCTGCGCCTGCGCACGCGCCGCGCCCAGCTCGAATCCGACCTCGCCAGCGCGCCGCCCGCGATCGACGGCATCGAGCCGCGCGGCCTGCTGCGCGGCGGGACCAAGCGCATGCGCGAGCGGCGTTCGCGTCCACGCTAGCGCGCGACGGGCCGGTGCGCCGATGCCGGTCCCGGCGCGAAGGAACTTACGCTTTAGCCTTCTCTCTAAACGGCACGAGCGCATCCATACGCGCTCGCGGTTCCCACATCGGACTTTGACACCTCAGGGCACACAAGGAGAGCGACATGGCGACAAGCAAAGAGAACGGCAAGGGCAATGCCCAGAAAGGCGGCGCGGGCAGCAGCCAGGCGCCGGCCAAGCGCGGTTTCGCGGCAATGGACCAGAACCAGCAGCGTGAAATCGCCAGCAAGGGCGGACAGGCGGCACACCAGAAAGGTACCGCGCACGAGTTCGACTCCGAAGAAGCACGCCGCGCCGGCCAGAAAGGCGGCGAGGCAGTCAGCCGCAACCGCGCCCACATGGCCGACATCGGGCGCAAGGGTGGCGAAAGCCGGCAGTCGGCCCAGCGCGCCGCCGCCGCGGCCAAGAACGCCGGCAACCGCCAGGGCGAAAAGGAGAGCTGACCAGCTTTCCGGCCACTAGCCCTGTTCACCCATCCTGCTGAAACTTCCCCACGATGCATCCATACCACGGCGCCAGCCGGCGCCGTGGTCCTTCCGACACCGCGCGCCGGCGCCATGGTACATTGCCGGCCCTATGCACAAGCTTCCCTACCTCACGGCCTATCCCGACACCCTGCGCGCCCAGGTCGGCCAGCTGATCGATGCCGGCCAGCTCGGCGCGGTGCTCCTGCAGCGCTACCCCGAGGCCCATGGCATCCGCACCGACAAGGCGCTCTACGCCTATGTGCAGGGGCTGAAGGACGACTACCTGCGCCAGGCCGAGCCAGTGGTCAAGGTCGCCTTCGACAGCAAGATCCACGTGGTGCAGCACGCGCTCGGGCTGCACACCGCGATCTCGCGCGTCCAGGGCAGCCGCCTGAAGGCCAAGCGCGAGATCCGCATCGCCAGCGTGTTCCGCGACGCCCCGCTGCCCTTCCTGCGCATGATCGCGGTGCACGAGCTGGCCCACCTGAAGGAAAAGGAGCACGACAAGGCCTTCTACAAGCTGTGCTGCTGGATGGAGCCGCACTACCACCAGCTCGAGTTCGACCTGCGGCTCTACCTGACCTGGCTCGACCTGGGCGGGCGGCGCCTGTGGGGCGCCGGCGCGGACCCCGTTGCCATTGAACAACAAAGCTTGTCAGATTAATTCGTTGCGTTGTGCAAACATCTCGACTTTGCCTGTCGCGTTGGGTAAAGTCTGTCGTCGTTTTCCCCCTCGCGGGGCCTGTAGTTCCGCCCCGCCGCACAGCAACCCGAACCATGACGTACCAGTTTTCTTTCCCCTGCACCGCGCTGCCGGCTGCCCTGCGTGGCGGCGTGCTTGCCTTGGGCCTGATGGCCGCCGTGGGCCGCGCCTTCGCGGCGACCGGCGAAGCGGCAGCCGCCGATACCGCTGGCGCGCCGGCATGGAAGTTTTCCGGCTTCGGCACCCTCGGCGCCGTCTACGCGAGCGTGCGCGACGCCGACTTCAGTTCCACCGTCCTGCGCGCCAATGGCGCCGGCCGCAGCGAAGCCTGGAGCCCGGACGTCGACAGCCGCCTGGGCGCGCAGCTCGACCTGTCCCTGGGCCGCTGGTCGGGCGTGCTGCAGGTAGTGAGCGAGCAGAACATGGAAGGCAACTACCGCCCGCGCGTCGAATGGGCCAACGCCAAGTACCAGGCCACCCCGGACCTGGCGCTGCGCGTCGGGCGCATCGCCCTGCCCGTGTTCCTCGCGGCCGATTACCGCAAGGTCGGCTATACCATGGCCTGGGTGCGGCCTCCGGTCGAAGTGTACGGCGGCTTGCCGATCTCCAGCAGCGACGGCATCGACGCCACCTGGCGCTGGGGCAAGGGCGATACGCGCCATGCCACCCAGGCCTTCATCGGCCGTACCGACACCCGCTTGTTCGGCGACCGCCGCGTGGAGGCGCACGGCATTGCCGGGCTGTCCCACAGCATCGAGCGCGGCGCGCTGAGCGCACGCGTGTCGGCGCTGACCGCCCACCTGACGACCGGGCTCGCGGCGGACGTGTTCGCCGGCATGCGCGCCTTCGGCCCGCAGGGGGTGGCGCTGGCCGAGCGCTATGCGATCGAGCACAAGCGCGTCAGCATGGTCAGCGCCGGCTTCAGCTACGATCCGGGACAGTGGTTCCTGAACGCCGAAGCCGGGCACGCCCAGACCCACTCGCTGCTCGGCCGGACCACCACCATGTACGCCGGCGGCGGCTACCGATTCGCCAGCCTGACGCCCTACCTCGGCTTCGCCAAGGTGCGCGCGCACGGCGCCACCCGCGACCCGGGCCTGGCGCTGGCCGGACTGCCGGCGCGGGCCCGGGCGACGGCCGCCGCGCTCAACGCCGGCCTGAATGCCTACCTGGCGACGATCCCGATCCAGACCACGCTCAGCACCGGCCTGCGCTGGGACCTGGCCACGGGCGCCGCCCTCAAGGTCCAGTACGACCGCCTGCGGCCGACCGACGGTTCGCGCGGCACCCTGATCAACACGCCGTCCAGCTTCCGCTCGGGCGAGACCGTGCACGTGGCGAGCGTGGCCCTCGACTTCGTCTTCTGAGGCCGCGCATGGGTATCCGCTTCCGACACCTGATGGCTGCCGCCGCGCTCGCACTGGCGGCGTGCGCCGACGCCTCGGCCGAACTGGTCGTGATCGTCTCGGCACGCAACCCGCTGCCGGCGCTGTCGCCCGACCAGGTCGCCGCGATCTTCCTGGGCCAGGCCGGGCGCTTCCCCGGCGGGGGCGAAGTGGTGGCGCTCGACCAGCGCCTCGGCTCGAACGAACGCGAGCAGTTCTACGCCCAGGTCACCGGCAAGACCCCGGCCCTGCTCAAGGCGCACTGGTCGAAGATGGTCTTCACCGGCCGCGGCCAGCCGCCGCGCGAAGCCAACGACAGCGCCAGCGTGCGCCGCCTGGTGGCCGACAATCCTTCGATGATCGGCTACATCGACCGCGCCGCGCTGGACGCCAGCGTGCGTCCGGTGCTGGTGCTGCGCTGACTCCATGAACGACATGGTCCAGCCCATCATCGCCAGGCCGCCGCATGCGCGCCGCAAGGCCTTGCTGGGCTGGCTCGGGCGCGGACTGGAAACCCACATCTCGCTGCCGCTGTTCGCGCTGCTGCTGGTGGCGGCCCTGTGGACCACCGCCGTCCACATGATCCGCGCCGAGGAGCGCGCCGCGCACGCGGCGGCCCGGGAAGCCACGCGCGAACTGGTCGACACCTACGAGGCCCAGATGGCGCGCAGCCTGAGCGGCATCGACCAGACCCTGCGCGTGCTGCAGTACGCGGTCGAGACCAACGGCCCGGACGCCGCCCTGGGGGCGATGAGCGCCAAGGGCCTGCTGCCGCCAGGCCTGGTGTTCCAGGTCGCGATCATCAGCGACGGCGGCCGCGTACTGGCGAGCAATCCGCACAGCCGCCCCGGCGGCGACGTCTCGCGCGCGCCCTGGTTCGCCCGGCACCGCGACAAGGACAGCCCTGCACCTTACGTCAGCACGACCGTCGGCCGGCGCGAGCCACACGTGGTGTTCTCGCGCCGCATCAACACGAGCGACGGCCGCTTCGCGGGTGTCGCCACCGTCGCCGTCGACCCGGCATTCTTCACCAGCTCCTACGAACACTCGCGCCTGGGAGGGCGCGGCCTGCTCGGCGTCGCCGGCAGCGACGGCATCGTGCGCGCGGTACGCGTCGGCGAACAGGTCTCATGGGGCCAGCGGGTGGCCATCGGCAAGGACGACGACATCGTGCTCGGCCAGGGCGGGATCGACCGCGAACGGCGCTACACCAGCACCCGCGCCCTGGCCGGTTTCCCGCTGGTGGCCGTGGTCGGCCTGTCCGAAGCCGAGCAGATGGCCGCATTCCACGCCCGGCGCCGCGCCTGGCTGCTCGGCGCCGGCGCCGGCACCGCCCTGCTGCTGGTCGTCGTCACCCTGGTCAGCGCCTGGTCGTGGCAGCTGGCCAAGGCGCGAAGGCGCGAGCGGCTGGCCCAGGAAACCTATGCCGCCGCCTCCGAGGCCAGCCTGGACGCCTTCTTCGTGTTGCGCACCATTCCCGGCGCGCACGGAGGCGTCATGGACTTCCTGATCGAGACCACCAACACCCGCGCCGAGCAGCTCACCGGGCTGGCCAAGGAGCGCATGCAGGGCCGGCGCATGTCGGCGCTGCTGCCGACCCACCTGGGCATCGGCATCTTCGACGACCTGTCGGCGGTGGCGACCGACGGCGTGGCGCGCGAGGCCGAGTGGCTGGCCCACATGCTCCCCACGGAGGACCGCTGGCTGCACCGCCAGGTGGTGCCGGTGGAAGGCGGCGTGGTAGCGATCGTGCGCGACATCACCGAGCGCAAGCTCGCCGAGCAGCGCATCCGCCACCTGGCGCACCACGACGACCTCACCGGCCTGCCCAACCGCAGCCTGCTGCGCGACCGCCTCGGCCATGCCATCCGCGACGCCGAGCGCAAGGGCCACGCGGTGGGACTGGCCTTCATCGACCTGGACGGCTTCAAGTTGGTGAACGACGGGCTCGGCCACAACGCCGGCGACGAGCTGCTGAAGGTGGTGGGCGCGCGCATGGGCCGCTGCCTGCGCCGCAACGACACCCTGGCGCGCTTCGGCGGCGACGAATTCGTGATCCTGCTGCCCGACATCTCGGGCGACCCGATGGCGATCACGCCGCTGCTGGAAAAGGTGCGCGAGGCCGTCACCGAGCCGGTCGAGGTCGAGGGCCAGGAGGTGCAGGTCAGCTGCAGCATGGGCGTGGTGCTGTACCCGCGCGACGGCGAGGACGCCAACACCCTCATGATGAACGCCGACGCGGCGATGTACCGCGCCAAGGAACACAAGGACAGCTTCCAGTTCTACGCCAGCGAGATGAACGCCAGCGTGGAAGAGAAGCTGGTGCTGCTCGAAGGCCTGCGCGCCGCGCTCGAGGCTTGCCTCGATCCGTGCTGCAAGGGCGAACGCTGCCAGTTCCAGCTGCTGTACCAGCCGAAGGTCGACCTGCGCACCGGCCGCCTGTTCGGGGTTGAGGCTCTGATCCGCTGGAAACACCCGGAACAGGGCATGATTTCGCCGCTGCGCTTCATCGGCCTGGCCGAAGAGAGCGGCCTGATCGTGCCGCTGGGCGAATGGGTGGTGCGCACCGCCTGCGCCCAGGGCGTGGCCTGGCGCGCGGCCGGGCTGCCGCCACTGAGCATCTCGGTCAACGTGTCGGCCCGCCAGTTCGAGGAAAAGCGCCTGGTCGAGCGCATCGCCGGCGCCCTGCGCGACTCCAAGCTGCCGCCGGAAGCGCTGGAAGTCGAGGTGACCGAGAGCTCGATCATGCGCGACCTTGGACGCGCGGTGGACAAGATGCGCGAACTGAAGGCCATGGGCGTGTCGCTCTCGATCGACGACTTCGGCACCGGCTATTCGAGCCTGTCGGCGCTGAAATCCTTCCCGATCAGCCGCCTGAAGATCGACAAGAGCTTTGTCAGCGACCTGGCCGACAGCCTCGATGACCAGGCCATCGCGATGGCCGTGATCTCGCTGGGCCACAAGCTGAACCTGCGCGTCATCGCCGAGGGCGTGGAAACCGAGCAGCAGCGCGACTTCCTGCGCGCCAACGACTGCGACGAGATGCAGGGCTACCTGTTCAGCCGTCCGGTGCCGCCCGAGCGGATTGCGGAACTGCTGGCCGAAAGCGCCGCCATGCCCTTGGTGCTGGCCTGAGACGCTGCCCGCCGCGCGCACGATCGGTGCGGCGCTCGTCCATGCCGTTTGCTAGCATGCGGGCATGACAATCAAGGTACTTTTGGTAGATGACCTGCTGCTGGATGTCGCCCTGACGCGCCGCGCCATGGAGGACTGCAAGCTCGCGCACCGCATCGTGGTGGCCAGCGATGGCGAAGAGGCGTACCGCCTGCTGGGCGAGGCCTCTTTCGACCTGCTGCTGCTCGACATCAAGATGCCGCGCGTCGACGGTTTCGAACTGATGGAACGCCTGCGCGGGCGCGCCGCCGGCCACCTGCCGGTCATCGTCCTGTCCGGCTCGGCGCTGGAGACCGACCGTACGCGTGCCGATGCGCTGGGGGCGATCGAGTACGTGCACAAGGCGTTCGACTATGGAGAATTCCGGCACGCGCTGAAAGCCGCCCTCGGGCGGCACGGTTTCTGCTGACGCCCCTCTCAGACCCGGGCCAGCACCGCCGCCACGATGCGGTCGCAGCGGGCGCCGTCGAAAGCAAAGGCCGAGGCAGCCGCCTCGTCGAAGTCGCGCGCCAGCGCCGTGCGCAGCATGGCGCGTGCGCGGAAGAAGCAGCTGCGCACCGTCGCTTCCGGAATGCCGAGCGCCGCTGCCGTCTCGCCGGCCGACATGTCCTCGACCGCACGCAGCACGAACACGGTGCGCAGCCGCTCGGGGAGTGCGTCGATGCGCGCCTCGATCAGCCGGCGCGCTTCCAGGCGGAGTGCGGCTTCCTCGGGCCGGTCGGTCGCGGCCCCCGGGGCATCGTCCATGGCGTCCTCCTCGCTGCTGGGCACCAACCGCAGGATGCCGTCGCGGCGCTGCTGCCTGCGCAGCCTTGCGTTGGCTTCGTTCACCACGATGCGGGTCAGCCAGGTCGAGACGCTGGCCTCGCCGCGGAAGGACGCGGCCTTGCGGTAGGCCAGCAGGTAGGCTTCCTGCACCACGTCCTCGGCCTCGGCATCGTCCCTGAGGATGCTGCGCGCGGTGCGGTACAGGCGCTGGTTGTGGGTGCGCATGAGCAGCTCGAACGCACCCGGCGCGCCGGCCGCCACCAGCGCCATCAGTTCCGGCCCGCCCGCCGCGGCCACGCCCGCCTCGCCCATCGTTCGCCTCCTCAACGGATCACCAGCGTTGCCCGCATCGTGCGGTGCAGCGTGCACAGGTAGGGATAGCGTCCGCGCTGCGCCGCCTTGAAGCTCCAGCTCGCGCCGGCCGCGATGGCGGGCGAAGCCGGCCCGCCCTTGCTGTCCGCGGTGGCGGTATGCGGGAACGGATCGCGGTTGCGCCAGACCACAGTATCGCCCGCCCGCAGCTCCAGCGTCTCGGGAATGAAGCGCATGCCTTCGATCACGACGGTGTGCACCGCCGGGGCGCCGCGCGCCGCGTCCCCAGGCACGGCGATCGCCAGCGTCAGCGCCGCCATCCAGGCGGCCATCGAACGCGCGATCATGGCGCGCCCCTACCTGAGCGAAGCGTCGAGCTGCTTCGCATGCTCGAGGTGCGCCACGAAGGCCGTGCGCACCTTGACCAGCGTGTCCTTCAGCTCGGCGTTCCTGGCGTTCGGGATCAGGGTCTTGTCGAGCGCATCGATCACCGCCTGGTGGTAGCGCACTTCGTGCGCGACGTAGGCCTGGTCGAATGCCTTGCCTTCGAGGGCCTTGAGCCTGGCCAGGTTGTCGCTGCCGCCCTGCTTCAGGCTCTTGCCCAGTTCACTGTCGCGTGGCGTCAGCTTCAGCTTCTTCACCAGGGCCAGTGCCTGCTTGTTGACGCCGCTGTGGTCGGTGACCATCTGCCTGGCGAAGGCCTTCACCTCGGCGTTGCTGCTGGTCTTCCCGGCCAAGTTGCCGGCGTCGATATCGACCTGGTTGGCAGCGACGACGATGCCGGCAATCTGGGCGTCGTCCGGGAGGGCCTGGGCCAGGGCGGCGGCGCCGGCCAGCGCGAGCGCAGCGGCGGCCGCGCCGGCAATCAGCTTGTGTTGCAAGGTATGCATGGTGGTCTCCTCGATCAAGGTCCGTGTATTGCGTCCTTCCCGACATTAGATGCCACGTGATGCGCTGCTGTTGCATGCCGCGTTCCGGCCTGCGCTTGTCTCTGCCGCCACCGGCATGCTGAAGAAATAAAACTACTTTTTAGGCGTAACGAAGATTGTTCCTAGCAATATATTCTGTTACTTTACTACATCGACAACTTCTTGATGGGGGTTCGGTGTACCGGTTCATCCTTGCGATTGCAGCCATCCTGCCAGCTGCCTGGGCCAGCGCGGCCCCTTACCAGATCCAGCACGTCGAGCCGCCCAACTGGTGGGCCGGCATGAAACAGCCTGGCCTCCAGTTGATGGTACATGGCGAAAAGATCGCCGAACTGGCCCCCGCCCTGGCCCGTCCCTACCCGGGCGTGCGCGTTACCGGGGTCGAGCGTACCGACAACCCGAACTACCTGTTCGTGAACCTGGCCATCGGCAAGGACGCCCGGCCGGGCGAACTCCAGCTGCAATTCCGGCGCGGCAAGGAACTAGTTACCAGCCACACTTACCGGCTGGAGCCGCGCCGCCCGGGTTCGGCCGAGCGCCGCAGCTTCGGCGCCGGCGATGCGATCTACCTGCTCATGCCGGACCGCTTCGCGAACGGCAACCCGGCGAACGACCAGGCCGGCATGCTCGAAGGGGCCGAGCGCGCCAACCCGGTGAAGCGCCATGGCGGCGACCTGGCCGGCATGCGCGCCCATCTCGACTACATCCGCGACCTCGGCTTCACCATGGTCTGGCCGACACCGGTGCTGGAGAACAACCAGCCCTCCTATTCCTACCATGGCTACGCGCTGACCGATTATTACAAGATTGACCCGCGTTTTGGCAGCAACGAGGAGTTCCGCGACTACGTCGCCGCCGCGAAGGCGAAGGGCCTGGGCATCATCCACGACATCGTGCTCAACCACATCGGCACCGGCCACTGGTGGATGCGCGACCTGCCGGCGCGCGACTGGATCAACCATGGCACCACGTTCACGCCCACCAACAACCAGCATACGGTGGCCCAGGACATCCACGTGGCGCCGGAAGAAAAGGCGCGCTTCTTCGACGGCTGGTTCGTCGAGACCATGCCCGACCTGAACCAGCGCAACCGCCTGGTAGCGCGCTACCTGATCCAGAATACGCTGTGGTGGATCGAGTACGCCGACCTGTCGGGCATCCGCGAGGACACTTATTCGTACTCCGACAAGGATTTCCTGAACGAGTGGAACCGCGCCGTGGCCGCCGAGTACCCGCACATGAACGTGGTCGGCGAGGAGATGGACGCGCGGCCCTACATGGTGGCCTACTGGCAGAAGGGCGTCGTCAACCGTGACGGCTATGCGTCCGAACTGCCGACCGTGATGGACTTCCCGCTGTCCGATACCGCTAGCGAGGCGCTGGCCGAGCCGGAGTCGTACAACAAGGGCCTGATCCGGATCTACGAGACCGTCGCGGCCGACTACCTGTATGCCGACCCGATGCGCCTGATGGTCTTCCCCGACAACCACGACCGGCCGCGCATGCTGGCCACGGTCGACAACAAGGTCGAGCTGGCGAAGTCCAACCTGATCCTGATGGCGACCACGCGCGGCATCCCGCAGGTGTTCTACGGCACCGAGGTCCTGATCAGCAGCCCGAAGCAGCGCGACGACGGCGTGCTGCGTGCCGACATGCCGGGCGGCTGGGCGGACGACCGGGTGAATGCCTTCACCGGCGCCGGCCTGTCGCCGGCCCAGCGCGACATGCAGGGCTTCGTGCGTACGCTGTTCAACTGGCGCAAGACCAGCTCGGCGGTCACGCAGGGCAAGCTGACCCATTACCTGCCGAAGGACGGCAGCTACGTCTACTTCCGCCATGACGGCAAGCAGACCGTGATGGTGGTGCTGAACAAGAATGCCGGCGACACCCGCCTCGATCTGGGGCGCTTCGCCGGCATGATCAAGGGCGCGCGCAGCGCCACCAATGTCCTGACCGGGGCTCGGGTGGACCTGGGCGCGCCGCTGGCGCTGCCGGCCATGACGTCGGTGGTGCTGGCGTGGTAAGCGCCGCCGGCAGGCGGGTGCTGGTGGCCGGCGGCGTCGGCATCGACACCATCGTGCAGGTGCCCGCGCTGCCGCTGGCGATGGCCGATTCGATCCACGTGCCACCGGTCGTCGACTATGTGGCGCACACCGGCAACGGCGTCGCCCTCGGGCTGCTGGCGCTCGGCCACCACCCGGTGCTAATCGACTTCATCGGCGACGACCCGCAGGCGCAGCTGATCCACGCCCGTTACCGCGAGCGCGGCCTGCCCTTCGACTACCTGGTCCACCCGAGCGGGACGCGGCGCAGCGTCAACCTGGTCGCCCCCGACGGGCGCCGCCTGTCGCTGTACGACGGCCGCCACCCCGACAGCGTGCGCATGCCGCGCACCTTCTACCTGTCGCGCATGCAGGAGGCGGAACACGTCCACCTGAGCATCATGCCCTGGGCGGCAGCACTGTTCGACGACGCCGCCGCGCTCGGCCTGCCGGTATCGACCGACCTGCACGACTGGGACGGCAGCAATCCCCATCATCTGGGCTTCGCACGGCGTGCCGACCTGGTCTTCCTGAGCGCCGCGGCGCTGGGCGGGCGTGTATTCGACACGATGCGCGCCATCCTGCGCGAGGGCCGGGCGCGGCTGGTCGTGGCGACTGCCGGCGCGGCCGGCAGCCATGTGCTGGAACGGGGACAGGAGCGAATCCGGCACACCGCCTGCGCCATGCTGGACGGGCCGGTCGTGGACAGCAACGGCGCCGGCGACGCCTTCTCGTCTGCCTTCCTGCACGCCTGGTTCGAGGGCGCCACGGTGGATGAATGCATGCGCACCGGGGCCATCGGCGGCGCCTTCGCCTGCCGCTTCCACGGGACGGCCGAGCGCAGCCTTGGGCTGGACGAGCTGGCGCGGTATCGCGCCGGCTCAGGCCTTCAGGAGGCGCGCTAGGGCCTTGCCGCCGGGCGCATCCGGGAACAGGGTGCGCGCCATGCGCTGCGGATCGATCCGGAACGCCTCGGCGCAGGCCTGGGAAATCAGGGTGTCGAGACCCAGCGTCGGGCGCAGGTCGCGTCCCTCGAACAGGTCCCCCGGGGCCAGGCCCGGCCAGTCCGCCACGACCCGGCCGCCCTGCACCGCGCCGCCGAGCAGCATGGCGGCCGCGCCGGTGCCATGATCGGTGCCGCCGGTGCCGTTGGCCGCCGCCGTGCGGCCGAACTCGGTCGCCACCAGCACCACGGTATGGTCCCAGGCGGCTCCCAGACCCTGGCGCAGGCCGGCCACCAGGGTATCCAGGTTGCGCAGCTGGGCCGCCAGCCGGCCGGCCTGGCCGCTATGGGTGTCCCAGCCGCCGGTCTCGATCATCGCGATGCGCGGACCGTCCGCGCGCGCGAGAAAGGCGGCGGCCATGCGTCCCAGTTCGCCCGGCTCCTGGCGCCTGGCCTTGCCATCCATGCCGCCTGCCATGCCGCGTGCGTCCATGGCGGCGGACCACAACGCATGCAGCTGGGGATCGTTCGCATACAGCTCCTGCACGCGCAGCATCAGGTCCTCGTTCGCGTCCGGCAGGCCGGACGGGGCGTAGGACGGCACCGGCAGGCTTCCCCGCAGCGCCATCGGCACGGTCGGGGCGAAGGCGATGGCGCGCCTGCCGGGCTGCGACAGCAGGGCCACCAGGCGGTTCATCCAGCCATCCTTGAGCGCGTAGGCGGCGCGCCCGCCGGTTTCGAGGATGTTCTGGCCGTCGAAGTGCGAGCGCTCCCGGTAGGGCGAGGCCACGGCGTGGAAGAAGCTGGCCTGGCCCGCGCCGTACAGCGCGTGCAGCGTGGCCAGCGACGCATGCAGCGCGAAGCTGCCGTCGAGCCGGAGCGCGCTTTCCGGCGCGATCGCCAGCGCGCCGCGCAGGCGCGCATAGCCCGGATCGGCGGTCGGGATCACGGTATGCAGGCCGTCGGCCGCGCCGCGCTGGATGATGAAGACGAAGCGCCGCTCGCCCGGGATGGCGGCGCCGGCGAAGCTGAGGCGCGGCCCCGCCAGCAGCGCGGCGGCGGCGGCCAGGAAGGCGCGTCGGTCGAGACTCATCTCATCTCCTCAGGAAGTCGGGGGAAGCCAGCAGCAGCGCCAGCGCCGTGGCCGGGCTGTCGGCACGGGCGATCGCCTGGCGCGTGCCTTCGGCCAGGCCGGGCAGCACGCGCGGCGCCAGCGCGCGCGCATCGACCCGGGCCCCGGCCTGCGCGCCGAAGCGCTGGGCGGCTTCGACGCGGCGCAGCAAGGCGTCCGGCGCGGCCCAGGCGGCGGCCGTGTCGCCGTAGCCGGCCGGCGAACCGGGACGCCATACCGGCTGCCCGAGCTGGTTCATCAGGCCGGCTGCCTGCTGGTCCGGCATCTCGCGCCGCTCCAGCGCGCGCAGGCTCGAGATGCCCCAGTCCCAGGGCGACTTGAACTTGCCGGGGCCCGGCGCCCAGGTTTCCGGCGCCATCGCCAGTTCGCGGTAGACGCTGGACAGGTCGCCACCGGTCGTGCGGAAGACCGCGGCCAGGCGCAACACCAGGCTCGCCGGCGGCTCGTCGGCCACGAAGTGGCGCGCCAGCTTGAGGGCGATGTGGTCGGCGGTGGCCGGCGCCGCGGCCAGGTCGCGCAGGACGGCGCGCGCCTGCTCCTCGCCGCCGGGCGCATAGCTGCGTCCCGCCACCAGCCGGCCGCCCGGTTCGTGCAGGGCCTGGGCGAAGCGAAATGGCGCGCGCTCCTGCGCAGGCACGGCCCCGCCGCCGTCCTCGGGCAGGGTCCAGCCGGTGAGCGCGCGCGCGAGTTCGCCGACGTCGCGCTGGGTGTAGCCGCCGCGCACCCCGAGCGTATGCAGTTCGAGGATCTCGCGCGCCAGGTTCTCGTTCAGGCCCGCGTTGTTGCGCTGCCTGAGCCGGGCGCGCCGGCCGGCCGGACTGTCCGGGCCGGTGGAGCGGGCCTGGTCCAGGTAGACCAGCATGGCCGGATGGCGCACCGCCGACACCAGGAGCTCGTCGAAGCGTCCCAGGACGTGCGGACGGATGGCGTCGCGCTCGAAGCTGCCGGCCAGTCCGGTCACGGGCCCCTTGTCGACCGACACCGCGAAGTGATTCGACCAGAAGTGCACCAGGCGTTCGACGAAGGGCGTGGGGGTCTGCAGGGCGCTGGCGACGCGCGCCCCGATGGCGGCGCGGTAGGCCTCGGCTTCCTTGCGGCGCCAGGCTTCGCGCAGGCCGGCGCGCTGGTCCGCCGGCGCCTGGCGCTGCGCGCGCTCGTGCGCGACCCAATCGGCCGCGGCCTGTGCGCTGTGCGGCAAGCGGCGCCAGGGCGCCGGCAAGGGATCGTAGGCATCCAACTGCGACAGCAGCCAGCGGCGCGGGTCCGCCGGCGCCCCCTCATCCGGGCGGGCGCCGAGGCCGAAGCGGTTGAGGGCGATCGATGCAGGGGTCATGGGGCGAAGGAAGGTGGACGATACCGGTATTCCGTCTGACGGGGCAAAAAGTTCCAGCTATTTTCTTCCGCCCCGCATGCGGGGCTCGCCTCAGGCGGCGGGAGCCGCGGCCGCGCGCAGGCTGCGGATCAAGGCGCCCGGGTCGGCATCGACCCGCATCAGGCCCACGTGTTCGGGCCGCACGAAGCCTTCCGCGCTCTGGTGCTGCACGAAGCCCACCAGGCCGTCCCAGAAGCCGTTCGCATTGAGCAGGCCGATCGGCTTGGCGTGGATGCCCAGCTGGGCCCAGGTCAGCATCTCGAACAGCTCTTCCAGCGTACCCATCCCGCCCGGCATGGCGATGAAGCCTTCGGACAGCTCGGCCATCATGGCCTTCCGTTCGTGCATGTCCTTAACCACGAACAGGCGGGTCAGGCCGGCGTGGCCGACTTCGCGCTCGACCAGGGCTTTCGGAATCACGCCGGTGGCTTCGCCGCCCAGGCGCAGCACCTCGTCGGCGATCACGCCCATCAGGCCGACCTTGCCGCCGCCGTAGACCAGGCCGATGTTGTGCTCGACCAGCGCGGCCGCCAGGCCGCGCGCGGCATCGGTGTAGATCGGATTGACGCCGTGCGAGGCGCCGCAATAGACGGCCAGGGTTTTCATCGTCATGGAGCTAAAAAATTTACAGGAAATCGGCGCCGGGCCGGGCCTCGGCGGACAGCTTCTTGAGGTATTCCTCGGACAGCTTCTCGAACAGCAGGCGGGTGTCGCCGCGCAGGTAGGGGCCGAGCATCGCCAGCACCTGGTAGCAGCCGCGCGCGAGCGCGTCGGCGATCGCCTGCTGCTCGCTGTACTTGCGCGGGTTGCGCACGTATTCGTAGGACAGCCAGTAGGTCGCCACCACCACCATGTTGGTGGCCATCGCACCGATCTGCTGGTCGCCCGCTTCCAGCGAGCCTTCGCTGCGCAGGTCTTCGCACAGCTGGCGCGCCACCTTGATCTTGTGGGCCAGGATCGCCTTGAAGTGCAGCTCGAGCTTGCGGTTACGCGACAGCAGGTCGTTCAGGTCGCGGTAGAAGAAGCGGTAGCGCCAGATCAGCTCGAACATCAGATGCAGGTAGAGCCACACGTCTTCCATGTTCGAACGGCGGCCGGCCGGCACCGTGAGGATGCGTTCGATCTCCGCCTCGAACTGGACGAAGATCGAGTTGACGATGTCGTCCTTGTTTCGGAAGTGATAGTACAGGTTGCCGGGCGAGATGTTCATCTCCTCGGCAATGACCGTCGTCGTGATGTTCGGCTCGCCGAACTCGTTGAACAGCCTGAGCGAGAGCTCGAGGATGCGTTCGCGGGTCCGGCGCGGAGCTTTTTGTTGCATGAAGGGCGAAGTTTGTGATTCCAGCCGCGAGGATAACACCAAATGGTGTCAATGAAACAGCGTTGAAATGCGTTCTCAGGCGCCTTCTTCTTCCTCGGGTTCGTCCGGCTTCGGCGCACGGCGCGTACGTTTTTTCGGGGCCACTGCCGCCGGCAGGCGCGCGCTGAGCTCCGCCAGCATCATCTCGAGCTCGTCGACGCGGCGGCGCAGGGCCTCGACCTCGCTCGCGGCCGGCACGCCAATGGTCGCCAGGGCGCGCGCCACGCGCTCCTCGAACACCTGCTCCAGCTTGCCCCAGGAGCCGCTGCTGCGGCGGGTGGCCCGCTCGGCGGCGCGCGCCACGGTGCCGGAGGCTTGCTCGACCTCGCGCGCGCGCTTGGCCAGCACGCTGCCGTCGCGCACCAGGCGCGTGAACGAGCGCCCGCCCTCGCCCGCTTCCTGGGCCTTGGCGAAGGCCCCGAGGCCCGCCTGCCAGATCTGCTGGGCCGATGCGCGGACGGCGCGCGCCAGCGCTTCGTCGTCGTCGGCCACGGGAAGTTTCTTGCTCATGATTTCCTTGCGAATCCTGTGCGGTCCATTCTAGGCACGCACGCTAGAAACAGGATTCTAAAGGCGCTGTCACCGTTCGGTGTTGAACATACCTAAGGCCATTCGCAGCATCTTGCCGGCTGACCGGACTCGCCCGCCGTCGACGGCCCACCGCCAGCCGAGATAATTGGGCAGATAACGTGAGGCCACGCCATTGAAGCGCGCCAGCCATTGGCGGAAGCGTCGGTGGTAGGCATTGACGTTCTGGACATGGACGGCGCCGCGCACCCGTTCGCCGGCCCGCAGGTTCACCGCTTCGTGCGAGATGGCGGCCGTGCGAGCGAACGCCTTGTAGGCCGGATGGGAATCGGTAACCAGCAGCACATCCCTGTCCAGCACCGGCAGCAGGCAGCGGTGTAGCTGGGCCGTGGTGACGGCGCCCCGGCCGGTAATGAAATCGAAGGTGGCGCCGGTGCGGTCGCGGGCGACCAGCACGCAGACGTGTTCACCGTTGATGCCGCGTCGGCTGGCTACACCTGCGCGCTTGCGCGGCGG
>NZ_JNNN01000040.1:0-1429 GCF_000735635.1 Massilia sp. LC238
TGTTAGGGCAAAGTTGTAATGTCCGGATCTAGCAAAGTTGAAATGTCCGCTTTTTGCTAGATGACTCATGCTGTCGACTCCGAATCGTTTGGAGTCCAGTGTGAGCAAATCCGGGAGCATTACGATGCAAGAGCTAGAGCGCGCCAAGGTGATTGAGGCGTACGCAAAAGGCGAGATCAAGGCAGCCGTTGCAGCGCTTCGACTCCAGATCAGCACCCGCCAGGTACGGCGCTTGCAAGAACGGTTTGCCGATGCTGGCTTGGCCGGTATCGCGTCGAAAAGGCGTGGTAAGCCGAGCAATAACCAGCTTGAAGCTGGACTGGCCCAGGATGCGATGTTGGTCGTCCGGGAGCATTACGCTGACTTCGGTCCGACGCTGGCATGCGAGATGCTACGTGAGCACCATGATCTGGTGCTGTCGAAGGAGACGGTGCGCAGGCTGATGACGGAGGCAGGCTTGTGGACGCCGCGTAGTGAGCGGCGTCCAGGCCTTTATCAGCCACGCGAGCGGCGAGCCTGCCTGGGAGAGCTGGTCCAGATCGATGGCAGCCGTCATGCCTGGTTTGAGAAACGTCGGGCACCATGTTCGGTGCTGGTGTTCATTGACGATGCCACCGGGCGCATCCTCCATCTGCACTTTTCCGAAACCGAGTGCACCAATGGCTATTTCGAGGCACTGCAATCGTACTTTCCCCGTCATGGAAAACCGCAGGCGTTCTATGCCGACAGGGCGGCCGTGTTCCGCTCTCCATCTGCAAACAAGCACATCCCAACGCAGTTCCAGCGCGCTGTCGATGAACTTGGCATCGAACTGATCTGTGCCAACTCGCCGCAGGCAAAAGGCCGCGTCGAGCGCGTCAACCGCACGTTGCAAGACCGCCTCGTCAAGCAGATGCGCCTGGATGGAATTCAGGATATCGACACTGCTAACGAGTGGGCTGGGCAATTCATTGAGCGATATAACGAACAATTTTCCTGCACAGCGCGCAGTGAACTCGACCTGCACACGCCGTTGCGCCCAACCGAAGATCTGAAGCGCATTCTGTCGATCCAGGATACACGTAAGCTCAGCAACAAACTGACGTTACAACACAACCAGCGGCAGTACATCCTTCAAGACGAACCATGGCTGCGTGCCATGATCGGCCAGTCGATTGCCATCCATAGCTATCGCGACGGACAAGTCGAATTGCGCGCCAACGGCATCACTGCGCAGTACACCATACTGCAGCCTCCCAAGCGATCCAGCCCGATTCTCGTGGACGAGAAATCGCTGCATCACTCTGTCGATAAACTAACGGCGGCACGCCGGCGTACACGTCCGTGTCGTGGAGACCAACCTCAGACCGTGGTGTCAACCGGCGTCATGGCAGCCAAGAAGATGTCCGCTCAAAAGCGCGCCAGCTCCCGCTAACCCGGGCAAAAAAGC
>NZ_JNNN01000041.1:0-33991 GCF_000735635.1 Massilia sp. LC238
CATCCGCATTCAGCGCTCGGCTACAAATCGCCGCGGATGTTTAGGAAAGAGCGACGCCGTCAGGCTCTGGAAACTGACGCTAACTAAGCATCAGGCTGTGTCCGGGAAAAGCGGGGCAAGATCACTGACCACCTCGGGTCCAACTCATCAATAAAACACCCTATGGAGGCTCCTGATGGCCTTCCTGAGCGTTTTATGGTGCTGGATGGCCCTCGATATTCGCCATCAGAGGATCATCCTTGACAGACGCCGCTACAAGTAGTTAAACAAAGCGTTCGCCCTCGCTTGATATTAATTCCTGGGACTGTTGGCCCATCGTTCGACAGGCCATGTCCCGGAAAAATCCTTTTTCAAATTTCAGGCCGGTACTTTCTTCGGTCCTAGCTTCTCCGACAGCCACGCCATCCCCTTAGCCGTCTCGGAGCCGTCTGCATCCTGCTCCTTCAACGTCTCCCTCTGGTCGGCGGATAACGGTACAGGAATGATGTCATCACCCCTGACGATGAATTGCAGGAAGGGACGCTCGACAGTCCGGGTGACGAACTCCGGCTCCTGATCGTCTGGGATCGGAAGCACTACAGTGCTCACTTGTGTTGGCCGAGTAGCGGTGTACACAGCTTCATCGCCGCCCCGGATACGCACTTTGATATTGAGCCGACAGAGCAGGGCATTGGCCCGCTGACGGTCATCACGCTCTGTTAGTGGAAGATTCGCCAACAGCCAATCCCTATCGCTCTGTGCGACGGTCTGAGCGGTATGCTTGGCTTCCAGTTCTTCCCGCTCCGCCTTCAGTCGCTTGAGATTCTTGTTTGCGATGGCAACCAGTTCGTACAGGAAGTCTTCTGCATCAGGCTCCGTTAGCTTCTTCATGTGTCGAGCGCGTGTAGTCTCTTCGGCATGAATCGAGGCATCTACCAGCGCCATCTGGTCCGTAATCTCTGCCGCGTCGGTCTGGATGAGGCCCAAACCTCCGACAGCTACCAGAAGCCGCTTGTACACCAGTTCGCTCTTGTCGGCTCGGACATTCAGAGATTCGCACAGTCCCCTACGCTTGTTAGCGCATGAAAGGTACTTGTAGCGGTAGGGCGGTGCGCCCTTCGTCACAAGATTCATGGATGACCCGCATACAGAGCAAGACGCAATTTGCTGCCACACTTGGAAGTTAGGCGTCTGCCGGGTGTAGTCGCCTTTACTACGCTTCGCCATTGCAGCGTGCGCAAGCTCCCATGTAGCAGGCTTGATAATCTGAGGGAAGTAGCCTTCGATCACGCCGCCGCCGTCTTTCGGCTCCCATTGTCCCAGAACGCACTTATTCTCAAGTACGTCCCTCACGCTCGACGGTCCCCAGCTATCGGCCCGTTGAGTCTCCCGCTTATCAGCATTGAGACGCCGTGCCGTAGCTACGAAGCCATGCCCCGCTATGCAGTCATCAAAGATGCGCTTGATGGTTTCAGTGTGTACCGGGTTAGGCTCATACTCCTTCTTCCCATCCTTCTCCACCAGATCAAGCCAGAAGGCTACCTGCTTTCCAACAGGCTTCTTCTCCTTCCTTGCTTTCTCAAACGCTGCTTGCCAGTTGTCTTTGCTACGCTTGGACTTGGTTTCCGATTCCTCGTTAGCTCTCTCCATCACGATGATGGACATAATCAGGTCTGAGCCTTTAGTCTTACCGGCGAAGTACACCTTCTCACCGTCCATTAAGGTCACGATGTTGACCCCGGCGTTCAAGATGCCTAGGAAGCGTTCTAGCGCTCTCTCGACGCTATCACGGCCCAACCTGTCCAAGCTTTCAACAACAAGGTAGGAACCCTTCGGAATCTTCTCATCCTCTACCAGATCGAGGAACCGCCTTAGCTGCCCCTTTGGCCCTACGTGGTCGCCGGTGTACCCTGATTTGCCTTCATCCAAAAACCTGTCGTCAGAAGGGATGACGCCGTGTTTAGCGCACCATTCCTCATACGCTTCTTGCTGTCGCAGTCGGCTCCGGCCTTTCTTCTGCATAGTGCGGGAGAACCTAACGTAGCTATAGGCGGTAGCGCCGGGAGTGATTTTCGTATCGGATGAGTTCATAGTCTCATTATGACACGAGTCGGTACGCTTTCCCAAGCCGGACCGGCCCGTGCGCGTACGCATCCTCAAGCGCGACGAGCGCAACCAGTTCTCGGTGGCCTGGAGCGTCGAGGTCGATGCGGATGCCCAGGAGGTCGTGAAGAAGCAGCCGGACCTGGCCGCGAAGCCGATTCCGGTGCACGTGAGCGGTCCGTCCGCCGACAAGGTCGACCTCCTAATCATGGGTGACGGCTACACCGCTGCGGAAATGAAGAAGTTCGAGGCGGACGCGCGGCGCCTGACCCAGTACCTGTTCTCGGTCTCGCCCTTCAAGGAGCGCGCCAGGGACTTCAACGTCTGGGCGCTGGCGCTGCCCACCAGCGAATCCGGCATCAGCCGCCCATCCACCGGCGTGCACCATGCATCAAAGCTGGGCACCCGCTACGACATCTTCGGTAGCGAGCGCTACGTGCTCACCCTGGACAACCGCGCGCTGCGCGACATCGCCCAGCACGCGCCCTACGAGTTCATCGAAATCCTGGTCAACACCGAGACCTATGGCGGGGGCGGCATCTTCGGCCAGTTCAGCACCGCGGCGGCCGGCAACGGCTGGGCCAACTACCTGTTCGTGCACGAATTCGGCCACCACTTCGCCGGCCTGGCCGACGAGTACTACACCTCGCCGGTCGCCTACGCGGCCGCCAGCACGCGCATGGAACCGTGGGAGCCGAACGTCACCGCGCTGCGCGATCCGGCCAACATCAAGTGGAAGCGCCACGTGAAGGCCGGCACGCCGCTGCCGACGCCCTGGCCCAAGGCTGAATACGAGGAAGCCTCGCGCGCCTACCAGAAGAAGCGCGCGGCGCTGCGTGCGGCGAACCGGCCGGAGAGCGAGATGAATGCGCTGTTCATCGAGGACCTGAAGGCGACCAACGCGCTGTTCGCGGGCAAACCCCATCGCCACGACGTGGGCGCCTTCGAGGGTGCGAATTACGAAGCCACCGGCTACTACCGGCCGGCAATGCAATGCCTGATGTTCGACCGCAGCGAAGCCTTCTGCCCGGTGTGCCAGGATGGGATTACCGACATCATCGACCTGTATGCGGGGAAAACTCGACCGTAAACTTTGCTTACAAAATGTCAAGGGTCTAAGTGGGCTGGCTAACAGACCCGGCGAGTGGAGAGTCCGTATTCTGGACTCGTCGTCACAACAATTATTTGCGCAAGCTGCACCGCGCGACCACTCACCGGAAAGGAATCACCATGAACAAACTGATCGCCACCCTCATCGCCGGCCTGTTCGCCACCGCTGCCCACGCCCAGACCGCCACCACCCCGGCCACCAACAGCGCCGTCGTGAAGGCCGAAGCCAAGGCCGAAAAGGACATCGTCAAGGCGGAAGCCAAGGAAGTGAAGACCGCGGCCAAGGCCGACGAGAAAGTGAACAAGGCAGTCGCCAAGGCCAACGAGAAGAAAGCCGAAGCCCACGCCGACGCCGTGAAGGCGCATGCCAACGCGGTCGAGAAGGTGGCGAAGGCCGATCCGGAAGACCGTGCCAAGGCGGTTGCCAAGGCCGAAGAAAAGATCGCCGACGCCAACCTGAAGGCCGACAAGAAGATGATCAAGGCGGACGAGAAGCTGCTCAAGACCCAGGTCGATGCGGCGGCCGACAAGGCCACTGCCGCAGCCAAGACCGAGCAGGCGCGCGCCGAAGCGACCGCGGACGTGCACAAGGCGGCTGCCAAGCACTAAGGCGGCGCCTCAAGTAAAAACGCCGGCTTGCGAGCCGGCGTTTTTCATTGCGCGTTCAAACGGTCAAGCGTCGGTCGCCCGCATCGCCAGGTCCTGCGCCTTGAGCTTGGCCGACAGCGGCTTGCCCTTGCGCGCGCGCTTGCCGAAGTGCGGCTCCAGGCCAGAGGCAAACAGCTCCACCGTGCGCGGCTTCGAGCCGGCCCAGGTGCCGATCACGTTCACGCCCTTCTGGTTGATCGGCTGCGCCGCCAGCAGGGTTTCCTTCGGCTCCAGTTCCATCAGCGTCACGCCGCGGCCGCCGTTGGTCAGCACCTTCATCTCGTCGATGCCGAACACCAGCACGCGGCCCTTCTCGGACAGGCAGGCGATCGCGCCGGCGGTGTCGCTCACGACCCGCGGCGCCAGCGGCACGGCCCCTTCGTCGAGCGTGATGAAGGACTTGCCGCCCTTCAGTCGGCTGATCATGTCGCCGGCCTTGGCAATGAAGCCGAAGCCGTTCGACGAGGCCAGCAGCAGGCGCGTTTCCGGGTTGCCTGCGAAGTAGTGCAGGATGCGCACGCCGCCCGACAGGTCGACCAGGGTGGTGATCGGCACGCCGTCGCCGCGCGCGCCCGGCAGGGCGGCCACCGGCACCGAGAAGGACTTGCCGTTGCTGCCGATGCCGATCAGGGAATCGACCGTGCGGCACTCGAAGGCCTGGAGCAGCGAGTCGCCGGCCTTGAAGGTGAACTGTGCCGGGTCGTGGCCGATGCCGGTGCGCGCGCGCACCCAGCCTTTCTCGGACACGATCACCGTCACCGGCTCGTCGATGACCTTCTGCTCGGCCACGGCGCGCTCGGCTTCCTCGATCAGGGTGCGGCGCTCGTCGCCGTACTGCTTGGCGTCCTGCTCGATCTCGCGGATGATCAGGCGCTTCATGCTGGACGGATTATTCAGGATGTCTTCCAGCTTTTCCTTTTCGCTGCGCAGCTCGGCCAGCTCCTGCTGGATCTTGATCGCTTCCAGGCGCGCCAGCTGGCGCAGGCGGATCTCGAGGATGTCCTCGGCCTGGCGCTCCGACAGGCGGAAGCGCTCGATCAGTGCGGCCTTCGGCTCGTCCGAATTACGGATGATGGCGATGACTTCGTCGATGTTCAGCAGGACGGTCTCGCGGCCTTCCAGGATGTGAATGCGGTCGTTGACCTTGCCCAGCCTGAATTCGGTACGGCGGCGCACGGTGACGAAGCGGAAGTCGATCCATTCCTGCAGGATGTCGGTCAGGCCTTTCTGGCGCGGACGGCCGTCGCCGCCGATCATCACCAGGTTCATCGGGCTGGAGGTCTCGAGCGAGGTATGCGCGAGCAGCATCAGCATGAACTCGTTCTGGTCCTGGTTCTTCGACTTCGGCTCGAACACGATGCGCACCGCCGCTTCGCGGCCCGATTCGTCGCGCACGGTGTCGAGCGCGCCGAGGATGGTCTGCTTCAGCGCCAGCTGCTCCGGCAGCAGGGCCTTCTTGCCGGCCTTGACCTTCGGGTTGGTGAGTTCCTCGATTTCTTCCAGCACGCGCTGGGCCGAGCAGCCCGGCGGCAGCTCGGTAACCACCGCCTGCCACTGGCCGCGCGCCAGTTCTTCGATCTTCCAGCGCGCACGCACCTTGAGCGAGCCGCGGCCGGTCGCGTACATGTCGGCGATGTTCGAGGCCGGGGTGATGATCTGGCCGCCGCCCGGGAAGTCCGGGCCGGTGATGTGGGTCATCAGCTCGGCATGGGTCATCTTCGGGTTGCGGATCAGGGCCACGGCGGCCGTCGCCACTTCGCGCAAGTTGTGCGACGGGATCTCGGTGGCCATGCCGACCGCGATACCGGAGGCGCCGTTGAGCAGCACCATCGGCAGGCGCGCCGGCAGCTGGCGCGGCTCGGTGGTGGAGCCGTCGTAGTTCGGCTGGAAGTCCACCGTGCCCATGTCGAGTTCGTCGAGCAGCAGGCGCGACACCGGCGTCAGGCGCGCTTCGGTATAGCGCATCGCCGCGGCGCCGTCGCCGTCGCGCGAGCCGAAGTTGCCCTGGCCGTCGATCAGCGGGTAGCGCAGCGAGAAGTCCTGCGCCATGCGCACCAGCGCGTCGTACACCGACTGGTCGCCGTGCGGGTGCAGTTTACCGAGCACGTCGCCGACCACGGTGGCCGATTTGCGCGGCTTGGCGGTGTGGCCCAGGCCCAGTTCGTGCATCGAGTACAGGATGCGGCGCTGGACCGGCTTCTGGCCGTCCGAGACGTCCGGCAGCGCGCGGCCCTTGACCACCGAGACGGCGTAGTCGAGGTAGGCGCGCTCGGCGAAGGTGGATAGGGTGAGCGTTTCGGTGTCGTCCGAAGGCGCGTTTTGTTGTTCGAAGAGGCTTGCTTGCGTCGTCATGATTGTTTGTTCGTTTCTTGGGCGGCTAGTGCTGGTGGCTGCTCAAGCAAACTTGGGTTCCGGCCTTCGCCGGAACGACGGTCTTTAGGCTAACGGTGCTATGACCACTAACTTTTGCACGTCATCCCGGCGCAGGCCGGGATCCAATTTTGCGTGCAGACTGCTCACATATCTCGCTTAGATATCCGCTTCCGTTTCGTTGCCGTGTTCTTCCAGCCAGGCGCGACGGGCGGCGGCTTCGCCTTTCCCCATCAGCATGTTGAAGCGCGAGCCCGACTCGGCCAGGCTGTACTGGCCGAAGGCGACCGGCAACAGGCGGCGGGTGTCCGGGTTCATGGTGGTTTCCCACAGCTGTTCCGCATTCATCTCGCCCAGGCCCTTGAAGCGCGAGATGCTCCACACGCCTTCCTTCAGGCCTTCTTTTTTCAGCTTGTCCTCAATGGCCAGCAGTTCGCCGTCGTCCAGCGCGTAGAGCTTTTGCAGCGGCTTCTTGCCGCGCGCCGGCACGTCGACGCGATACAAGGGAGGACGCGCCACGCAGATGTGGCCGTTGCGGAACAGGGCAGGGAAGTGCCTGAAGAACAAGGTCAGCAGCAGTACCTGGATGTGCGAACCGTCCACGTCCGCATCGGACAGGATGCAGATCTTCCCGTAGCGCAGGCCGGTCAGGTCCGGATTGTCGTCGACGCCGTGCGGGTCGACGCCGATCGCCACCGCGATGTCGTGGATCTCGTTGTTCGCGAACAGGCGGTCGCGCTCGGTCTCCCAGGAGTTCAGCACCTTGCCGCGCAGCGGCAGGATGGCCTGGAATTCCTTGTCGCGGCCCATCTTGGCCGAGCCGCCCGCCGAGTCGCCCTCGACCAGGAACAGCTCGTTGCGGGTGATGTCGGTCGATTCGCAATCGGTCAGCTTGCCCGGCAACACGGCCACGCCCGAGGACTTCTTCTTTTCGACCTTCTGCAGCGAACGCAGGCGCGATTGCGCCTGCTTGATGACGAGTTCGGCCAGCTTCTTGCCGTATTCGACGTGCTGGTTCAGCCACAACTCGAGTGGCGGGCGGGTGAAGGTCGAGACCAGCTTGACCGCGTCGCGCGAGTTCAGGCGCTCCTTGGTCTGGCCCTGGAACTGTGGGTCCAGCACTTTTGCGGACAGCACGAAGGAGACGCGTGCGAACACGTCTTCCGGCAGCAGCTTGACGCCTTTCGGCAGCAGCGAGTGCATCTCCACAAAACTCTTCACGGCGCCGAACAGGCCGTCGCGCAGGCCGGACTCGTGGGTGCCGCCGCTCACGGTCGGGATCAGGTTGACGTAGGACTCGCGCACCACGCTGCCTTCCTCGGTCCAGGCCACCACCCAGGCCGCGCCTTCGCCTTCGGCAAAGCCCTCGTCACCGAGCGCGGCGTACTGCGCACCCTCGAACAGCGGGATCACGGTCTGGCCGTTGGAGGCCTGGGCCAGCGCCTCGGTCAGGTAGCCGCGCAGGCCTTCGTCATAGCGCCAGGTCTGGACGTCGCCGGTCTTGGCATTGGTGAGCGTGACGGTCACGCCCGGCAGCAGCACGGCCTTCGAGCGCAGCAGACGCTGCATGTCGCCAAGGGGAATGTTCGGCGAATCGAAGTACTTCGGGTCGGGACGGGCGGTGACGCGGGTGCCGTTCTTCTTGCCGCCGCGCTCAGCCGGGCGCGAAGTCAGGGGCTCGACCAGGTCGCCGTTCTCGAACGCCAGCTCGTGCACGCCATTGCCCTCGTCGTCCTTGCGCCAGACGGTGATTTCCAGGCGCGTGGACAGCGCATTGGTGACCGATACGCCGACGCCGTGCAGGCCGCCGGAGAAGGCATAGGCGCCGCCCGAGCCCTTGTCGAACTTGCCGCCCGCGTGCAGGCGGGTGAAGACGATCTCGACCGTCGGCACGTTTTCTTCCGGGTGCAGTCCAACCGGGATGCCGCGGCCATCGTCTTCGACCGTGACCGAGCCGTCCGTGTTCAGGGTGACGGCGATGTTCTTGCAGTGTCCGCCCAATGCCTCGTCGGAGGCGTTGTCGATCACTTCCTGGATGATGTGCAGCGGGTTTTCGGTCCGGGTGTACATGCCCGGACGCTGTTTCACGGGCTCGAGTCCTTTGAGGACGCGGATGGATGATTCGCTGTAGTCAGATGCGGGTTTCTTGGAAGCCATGCTGGTATGTGTAAATTCAATGCTTGCGCATTCTATCTCTTGTCACGCGGAAAGTTGGCCATTTTTGAGATGCCAAACGTGCTTGTTAGTCCACACTATTGTGCTAGATTAAAACGATGTGACCGGAAGTGTTATTGGAAAGGCTGGAAAAGCGATGCCCGCAGCCAGATATCCATTTACCGTCCGCCTGGTCGGTTTCGCGCCCCCTGAATGCGCCCAGCTCGAGACGCTGCTGGCGCAAGCCCCGCTGGCGGGGCCGGCGTATTTTTGCCTGCACGACGACAGTTTGCAAGAACCCGACCTGTACGTCGCCGATGGCGCGAACCCGGCCGCCCTGGCGCGCCTGGCCTGCCTGCCGCCCGGCGCGCCCCAGCCCATCCTTCTGATCGGCGGCGATGGCGCCAGCATTCGCCGCACCCTGCCGCGTCCCATCGATCCCGCCAGCCTGTACGAAGTCCTGGCCGAACTGCTCGACACCCGCGTGCAGGCGCTGGCAGCCCTGGCTGCGCGCGGCGAACGCTGCCTGCCCGAGCGGCGCCGAAGGCCGCGGCTGGCACCGGACACCGAGGCGCCGGATTATTACCAGCGCCTGCGCCACGGCCCGCCCGATGGCGCCGTCCTCATCATCGACAAGGGCGGCGCCTTCCGCGACCATGTGGCGCGGGTCGTGGCCAATCCGCTTGCCAACCCTTTGAGCAGCACGCCCGGCGACGCCACCGTCTCCCGGCCGGTCGAATGGACCGACAGCAGCCGCGCCGCCGTGCGCCTGTGCGACGAGACGCCGGTGTCGCTGGTCATGATCAACACCTGCGCTCCAGGCATCGAACCGTATAGCCTGAGCAGCGCCATCAAGTCGCAGGAAGGGGCAGGGCGTACCGCCGTGCTGTTTCTTGTCGGGCAATCGTTCAAGTACGACAGCCTGCGCGCCCGCGATGCCGGTGTACGCGGACTGCTCGACAAACCGGTGGCCGACCGCCACCTGCTGGCTACCTTCCAGAAGCTGCTGGCACTACCACTCAGCAAGCCTTAATAAAAACTACTGTAATTGCATACAGTATCAACCGAAACGGGAATTCCCGCAAGCTGCCGGTTTTGCAACATGCCTGCGCGGCGCGATGAGCATTTTGTAACAACTTCAAATCGTGCGCGGCCATGGCGCGGCTATATTGCTAGTCATGGCGCAAGACGAACCCCAACCACCCCCGGAAGTACCCGGTCCCCCGATCGAGAAGCGTCCCGAAGCCCCGGTGCGGGTGCCCGACCGGCGCGCGACCCAGGGGCAGACCATGCGCGGGCATGCCAAGTACCAGCGCGACGGCGATACGCCGCTGGCGCTGGCCGGGCGCGTCATCGGCTCGCGCTGGCGCGCCCTGCGCGAACGCTTCAACCGCGATTTCATGAACCGTACCCTGCATATCGGGGTGTCGGCGCGCATCTTCCATCCGGAACCCGGCGCCCGGGGCCTGCTCAGCAAGAACCTGCAATACCTTGAAGAGTCGATCGCCCAGTGGGTGATGTCGCGCGACGTGCTGGTATTCATGATCCCCACCGTGAACACCAACGGCCTGCTCCATCCCAGCAACATCACCCTGCGCCACTATGCGCGCCACCTCGACGGGCTGGTGCTGCAGGGCGGGGCGGACGTGGCGCCGCAGACCTATTCCGAAGTGCCGACCCGGCCCGAGTGGAGCGGCGACCGCGCACGCGACGTCTACGAGCTCGAGCTGCTGCACGAATTCGTCGACGCCGGCAAACCCGTGCTGGGCGTGTGCCGCGGCTGCCAGCTGATCAACGTCGCCTTCGGCGGCACGCTCTACCAGGACGTCGTCACCAACGTGCCCGAGGCGCTGGCCCACGTGCAGGACATCTACGATGCGCACCGCCATGCGATCCGCTTCCCGGCCGGTTCCTCGCTCGGCAAGATGTTCCACGGTGTCGAACGGCCGATCGTCAATTCGATCCACCACCAGGCGGTCAAGGAACTGGGGCGTGATATCCGCGTCGAGGCCTATTCGGAGCCCGACGGCATCGTCGAGGCCATCCGCTACGAGCGGGCCGACTTCGTCATGGGCCTGCAGTGGCACCCGGAATTCCACCGCGCCGGCGGTGTCGAGCTGCTCGACTGCACGCCGGTGCTGGACGAGTTCCTGCGCGCGGCGCGCGAGACCCGGCTGTAACAAACGCTTGCTTTCATCTCCCGGTCGGACAATAATGAATGAGAATCATTCTCATTCATTTGATTGTTTCCTTGGGAGGTGTGCATGAGTATTCCTGTCGCAGACCCTGCGCGCAGCCAGGACGTGCTGCTGGTGGCGTCGCTGCTGCACCTGATGTCGCACTACACCGCGCGCGCTAACGGTGAGCAGCCCTGCGTCAAGCTGGCATCGGTGATCGAGCGCCACCTGTGCGCGCTGTCACGGCTGCCGGACGTCGATCCGGTGCTGCGCGCCACCTGTGAACAGCTGGCCGAGCGCTGGGCCGGATTGGTGGACGCGCAGCTGCCGCAGCCGGTGAAGCAGCCGCTGCTGGCCAGGTTCATGAAAGGGAGCTGGGGTGGGAAGGCGATAGTGGCGCAGTGAGGTCTCTTTGCGTTAATCCACCACATAGCTACGGTTATTGTTGGCGGTAGCACGTCATCCCGGCGTAGGCCGGGATCCAATTTCTTCAACTAGCCACCTACCTAGAACTTGGGCACCGGCCTTCGCCGGTGCGACGGTTTTCAAGTCGCCGTGTATCGTCGAGATAGCGCGACATTCGCCGAATGGGCTCCCGCCTTCGCGGGAGCGACGAATCGGCAGCCGCAGGCCATCAGCCCTGCCGCCAGCGCATCCGCCGCTCGCCCCTGAAGCGCTGGATCGCCCCGTTCACCATGCCTTCGACGCTGCCTTCGCGCTCGAACACGTGGCGCAGCTGGGCCGCGTCGCTGCCTTCGCGCGCCGCCTGCGCCAGGTGCTGCAGCGCCTCGACGCTGCCCAGCGCCTCGGCATGCGGCATCATTCTGTCCAGCGTGGCCAGGATGTCCTCGCGCATTGGCACGTTGGCATAGGTCTTCGGATGCGTGATCGCGCCCTCCAGCCCGAAGCGGCAGGCCTGGAAGCGGTTGTAGTTGTAGACCAGGTAGTCGTCCTCCACCGGCGGCGCGTCGACGCGCTCCAGCAGGTGGCGGCACAGGGCCTGCAGGTAGGCCGCCAGCGCCGCCGCGCGCTCCACCGTGAGCGGCGTGTCGCATACGCGCAGCTCGATGGTGCCGTACTCGGGCTTGGGCCGCAGGTCCCAGTAGAAGTCCTTCATGCTCTTGATGATGTTGGTGCGCTCCATCTTGGCGAAGTACACGTCGGTGAACTCCTGCCAGCTCAGGACGAAAGGCGCGCGCCCGCTCATCGGGAAGGCGAACACGGAATTCAGCCGCGCCGAATCGAAGCCGGAATCAATGCCCTGCACGAAGGGCGAGGAGCTCGACAAGGCGATGAAGTGAGGCAGGTAGCGGTTCAGCGCGTGCAACAGGTACAGGGCGTCGTCGCCATTGGCGCAGCCGATGTGCACGTGCTGGCCGAACACGGTGAACTGCTTGGCCAGGTAGCCGTACAGCTGCGACAGGTATTCGTAGCGCGGCTTGCTCGAGATCTTCTGATCCGACCAGTGCTGGAACGGATGGGTGCCGCCGCCCGCGATGCCGATGTTGAGCATGTCGCCGGCCGCCACCAAGGTGTCGCGAATGGCCCGCAATTCCTCCAGCAGCGGCCCGTAGGACGAGTGCACGCTCGAGTTAATCTCGATCATGCTCTCGGTGATCTCGGGCGTCACGTTGCCGGGAAAGGGCTTGCGCTTCAGGAGGTGCAGCAGGTCGGGGGCCGCCGCGGTCAGGTTGAAGTCCGACAGGCTGACCAGCTGCAGTTCCAGTTCGACGCCGAAGGTGAGCGGCTGCGAGGGATTGAAGGCTTCAAGCGGCATCGGGACGCTCCGGAGCTTCGCGCGCCCACACCAGGGCGCGCTGGATGATGACGGGACCGAACACTTCGAGCAGCATCGTCACCGCGGCCATCGCGCGCAGTTCCTCGACGACGTGCACGCCCGCGTGGCGCGCATGTTCGATCAGCAGGATCACGAACACCGACAAGGGGGCCAGCCCCAGGCTGGTGAGCGCGCCCTTGCGCCACGACACGCCGGACAGGTGGGCAAACGCGGTCACGCCGATGGTCTTGGCCAGCTGGCGCACCGCCACCACGATCACCGCCAGCGTTGCGCCGGTAGCCACCTGGCGCCAGTCGAGCGTGGAGGCGGCGTAGATGAACAGCAGCACGGTCAGCACTTCGCCCAGCGCGCCGAAATTGCGCTGCGCCTGGCTGAAGGCGATGCGGCGATGGCGCGCCGTCAGGCCGAACATGAGCGCCGCGATGTAGGGCGAGAGCGAACCGGCATCGCAGATCGACACCAGGAGCACGATGGCGAGCGCGAAGGCGGCCGTGGCGTCGTGGCGCGGGTTATGCAGGGCGCGCAGGAGGGCAGGGACGGCGACCCCGAACACCGCGCCGACCAGGGCCGACCCGGCCAGCGTGACGAGGCTTTGCCACAGGGCTTCGCCCACCGCGTCAAAAGTGTGGAAGATCCAGAAGCCGATGATGGCATTGAAGGCGAACACCGCCAGCACGCAGTTCAGCGCCGTCAGGTGCAGCACGCGCTCGGTGACCTGGCCCGAGCTGCGGTATTCGTTGATGACGCGGACGATGGTGGCGGGCGAGGTGCCCATCGAGAGCGCGGCCATCATCAGCGCCACCAGCTGGGAGCTGCCGAAGGCCAGCGCCACCAGGTAGACCAGCACGAAGGTGAGCAGGCTTTCCGCCAGCCCGGCCACCCCGATCCAGGGATTGTGGCGCAGCCAGCGCAGGTTGATGCGGTAGCCCAGTTCGAACAGGATCAGGCCGAAGGCGATGTCGGCCAGCAGCGCCACCGGGCCGGCGTCGGGCGCCGGCAGCACGCCGATCTGGGTGCTGCCCAGCGCGAAGCCGGCCAGGCCATAGAAGCTGATGCGGGGCAGGCCCGTGAAACGCTGGCCGAATTCGCCGGCCAGCCAGGCGATGGCGAGCGCGATCGGCCACGCAAGGCTGGTCAGGATGGGCAGCAGGTCGGGCATGCGTTTCCCCGTGAATGTATGCAAATCGATGGATTTTGTAGGGTGGGCGGGTCTCCCGCCCACGCGGCGATCGTTAGCGGCGACATTGCCGAATGCGACATCTCAACCCGTGCCTATCACCGCGTGGGCGGCATAGCCGCCCACCCTACGATCTGTTGACAATTCTACAAGAGGCTTTCGCGCGCACGATTGATGTGCGAAAGGTCCTACTTGCTGAGCAGCCGCATGGCCCGTTCCAGCCCCTCCAGGGTGATCGGGAACATCCTGTTATTCATGATCTGCCGGATCACGGCGATCGATTGCCGGTATTCCCACAGGTGTTCCGGCTCGGGATTGAGCCAGGCGAACTTGGGGAAGGCGCTGGTGAAGCGCGCCAGCCAGGCGGCGCCGGCTTCCTCGTTGTTGTACTCGACCGAGCCGCCCGGCGCCAGCACCTCGTAGGGACTCATGGTGGCGTCGCCGACAAAAATCACGCGGGTGTCGTTCGGGTAGGTGCGCAGCACGTCCCAGGTCGGGAAGCGCTCGCTGTGGCGGCGCCGGTTGTTCTTCCACAGGTAGTCGTAGACGCAGTTGTGGAAGTAATAGAACTCCATGTTCTTGAATTCGCTCTTGGCGGCCGAGAACAGTTCTTCCACGCGCTCGATGTGGTCGTCCATCGAGCCGCCGACATCGAGCAGCATCACCACCTTGATGCGGTTCTTGCGCTCGGGCTGCATGCGGATGTCGAGGTAGCCCGCGTTGCTGGCGGTGGCGCGGATGGTGTCGTCCAGCGCCAGTTCTTCCGCCGCGCCGGTGCGGGCGAAGCGGCGCAGGCGGCGCAGCGCCACCTTGATGTTGCGGGTGCCGAGCTCGCGCTCGTCGTCGTAGTCGCGGTAGCTGCGCTGCTCCCAGATCTTGACCGCGGTGCGGTTGCGGCCCTGGCCGCCGATGCGGATGCCTTCCGGGTTGGTGCCGCCGTTCCCGAAAGGCGAGGTGCCGCCGGTGCCGATCCACTTGTTGCCGCCCTCGTGGCGTCCCTTTTGTTCCTTCAGCAGTTCTTCCAGGCGCTGCTGCAGCTTGTCGTAGCCGAGCTTTTCCAGCGCGGCCTTTTGTTCGGGCGTGAGCTCGCGCTCGAAGCGCTTGAGCAGCCAATCGAGGGGAATGTCGGCCTTTTCGTCGAACACCGCGTTCACGCCCTTGAAGTAGGCGCCGAAGGCGCGGTCGAACTTGTCGAAGTGGGCCTCGTCCTTCACCAGCGTCAGGCGCGCGAGGTAGTAGAACTCGTCGAGCGAGGGCGCGGTCACGCCCTGCTGCAGGGCTTCCAGCAGGGTCAGGAATTCCTTGATCGTGACCGGGACCTTGGCGTCACGCAGGGTGTAGAAGAAGTCGATCAGCATGGTTCAGGCTCGTGCGTGCCGCTCCAGGCGCTCGTGCAGGGCGCGCTTGATGAGCGGCCATTCGCCTCGCAGGATGCTGTACATGACGGTGTCGCGCACCGTGCCGTCGCGGCGCAGGGCGTGGTGGCGGATGACCCCATCCTTCTTCGCGCCCAGGGCTTCGATGGCGGCCTGCGAGGCAAAGTTCTCGCAGTCGGTGCGCAGGCCGACCACCCCGCAGCCGAGCGTGTCGAAGGCGTGCGACAGCAGGAGCAGCTTGCAGCTGGTGTTCACATGGGTGCGCTGGACGCGCCTGGCGTACCAGGTGTAGCCGATCTCGACGCGGTCCACGCTTGGGACGATGTCGTGGTAGCTGGTCGTGCCCAGCACGCTGCCGTGGCGCGCGTCGACGACGGCGAAGGCGAGGCGGTCGCGCGTGTCGAGCGCGGTGCCGATGTACTGCGCCGCATTGTGCGGCTCGGGCACGCTGGTCACGCGCAGCTTCCACAGTTCGCCGTCACTGGCGGCGGCGCGCAGGCCGTCCTCGTGGTGCGGCGCCAGCGGCTCCAGGCGCAGGCCGTTGAACTCGAGCGTGGCAGGCAGCACCTTGATCACCGGTTGGTCCTCGACATGTAGACCAGGCGCTCGAACAGGTGCACGTCCTGCTCGTTTTTCAGCAGGGCACCATGCAGCGGCGGCACGATGGCCTTGTTGTCCTGGCTGCGCAGGGCATCAAACGGGATGTCCTCGGCCAGCAGGAGCTTGAGCCAGTCGAGGAATTCCGAAGTCGAGGGCTTCTTCTTGATGCCGGCGACCTCGCGCAGCTCGTAGAAGCTCTGCAGGGCGGCCCCCAAGAGGTCCTGCTTCAGGGTCGGGAAGTGCACCTTGACGATGTCGGCCATGGTGTCCCGGTCCGGGAATTTGATGTAATGGAAGAAGCAGCGGCGGAGAAAAGCGTCCGGCAATTCCTTCTCGTTGTTCGAGGTGATGATCACCAGCGGGCGGTGCTTGGCCACCACCATCTCGCGCGTCTCGTAGACGTAGAACTCCATGCGGTCCAGTTCGCGCAGCAGGTCGTTCGGGAACTCGATATCGGCCTTGTCGATCTCGTCGATGAGCAGGACGGTCGGTTCCGGCGCGGTGAAGGCCTGCCACAGCACGCCCTTGACGATGTAGTTGTGGATGTCGCGCACGCGCTCGTCGCCCAGCTGCGAGTCGCGCAGGCGCGACACCGCGTCGTACTCGTACAGGCCCTGCTGGGCCTTGGTGGTCGACTTCACGTGCCACTGCAGCAGCGGCATGCCGAGTGCCGCCGCGACCTCTTCGGCCAGCATGGTCTTGCCGGTGCCCGGCTCGCCCTTGATCAGGAGCGGGCGGCCGAGCGTGAGCGCGGCGTTGACGGCCAGTTTCAGGTCGGCGGTGGCGACGTAGTTGTCGCTGCCTTCGAAGCGTGGGGAAGCGTGCATGGGCGTTGTCGGATTGGAGTGAAATGAAGCCGAGTATATGCCAGAACACAGGCGCGGACAGGGCTGCGCGCGTTTGTAGACTGGTGACAACTCTTCAGATAGAATCGACAGGTTGGTAGTCCATTTGCTAACTTTTTGTGCGTTTGCGGTATTCGAATTACAACTAACGAGCCACACCCATGAAAACATCTTTAGCACTACTGGTATTGGCAGCGTTTGCCGCCAGCGCCACCCCGGCCGCCGCGGCGGAAGTTGTCGGCAATCCGAAAGCAGCACCGGCCAAGATCGAAATGTGCATCGGCTGCCACGGCATCCCGGGCTACAAGTCGGGCTTCCCCGAGGTCTACCGCGTTCCCATGATCGGCGGCCAGTCGGCCAAGTACATCGAAAGCGCGCTGAAGGCCTATCGCAAGGGCGAGCGCAAGAACCCGTCGATGGTGGGCATCGCCGCCTCGCTGAGCGACCAGGACATCGCCGACGTCGCCGCCTATTATTCGCAGCAGACCCCCGCCACCGCCAAACGCTAAGGACCAGCCAATGAAAAAACTGATCTATGCGCTGGTTGCCGGCGCTTTTGCCCTGAACGCTACGGCGGCCGACGTCTCGAAAGGCGAGGCGCTGGTCAAGAAGTACAACTGCGCGTCCTGCCACGGCGCCGACTACAACAAGCCGATCGACCCGAGCTATCCGAAGCTGGCCGGTCAGCATGCCGACTACCTGGCCCACGCCCTGCGCGCCTACAAGCGCGGCGCCGGCGCCAACGGCCGTACCAATCCGATCATGGCAGGGCAGGTGCAGCCGCTGTCGAACAAGGACATGGCGGACATCGGCGCCTACCTGGCCAGCCTGCCGTCGCAGTTCGTGGTCAGCAAGTAACAAGACACAGCAGCTTCCAGCGGTCCCAGCGTCCAGCTGGTAAACTGACGATCCCCCCGACCGGGCAGCCGGCGGGGGGATTTTGTTTTCCGGAGCCCCGATGTCCTTGTCCCCGTCCTACCTCAAATCCAACCTGCTCAGCGGCCTGACCGTCGCCCTGGCGCTCGTCCCCGAGGCGATCGCTTTTGCCCTGGTGGCCCAGGTTTCGCCCCTCACCGGCCTGTACGCCGCGGTGCTGGTCTCCTTCATCACATCATGCTTTGGCGGGCGCCCCGGCATGATCTCGGCCGCGGCCGGATCGCTGGCGGTGGTGATGGTGGCGCTGGTGGTGCAGCACGGGCCGCAGTACCTGTTCGCGGCCGTGGTGCTGATGGGCGTGCTGCAACTGCTGTTCGCGGCCGCGCGCCTGGGCAAGTTCATCCGCATGGTGCCGCACCCGGTCATGCTCGGCTTCGTCAACGGCCTGGCGCTGGTGATCTTCGTCGCCCAGTTCGGCCACTTCAAGACGCCGGGCCCGGACGGCACGGTGCAATGGATGGATGGCCTTGAGCTGGCCACGATGCTGGCGGTGGTCGCCGCCACCATGGCCGTCATCTACCTCACGCCGCGCTTCACCAAGGCGGTGCCGAGTACCCTGGTCGGCATCCTGGCGGCCAGCGCCGGCTGCGCGCTGCTGGGCATCGACACCAAGACCGTGGGCGACCTCGGTTCGATCGCCGGCGGGCTGCCCAGCTTCGCGGTGCCCGAGGTGCCGTGGAACCTGGAGACCCTGCGCATCGTGTTCCCGTATGCGCTGGTGCTGGCCGGCGTTGGCCTGATCGAGTCGCTGCTCACGCTCACCCTGCTCGACGAGATCACCGACACCCGCGGCCAGCCCAACCGTGAATGCCTGGCGCTGGGCGCGTCCAACGTCGTCACCGGCTTCTTCGGGGGCATGGGCGGCTGCGCCCTGATCGGCCAGAGCATGATCAACGTGAGCAGCGGCGGTACCGGGCGCCTGTCGGGCATCGTGGCCTCCCTGTTCCTGCTCTCCTTCATCCTGGTGGGGTCAAGCTGGATCGAGCAGATCCCGCTGGCGGCGCTGATCGGCGTGATGTTCGTGGTCTGCGAGAAGACCTTCGAGTGGGGCACTTTCCGCCTGTTCGGCAAGGTGCCGCGGGCGGACGCGCTGGTGATCGTGCTGGTGGCGGGCATCACCCTGGCCTTCGACCTGGCGGTGGCGGTGCTGGCCGGGGTGGTCGTCTCGGCCCTGGTGTTCGCCTGGCAGCATGCCAAGCAGATCCGCGTCACCACCGGCACCGATGCGCAGGGATGGAAGGTCTACGAGCTGGAAGGCACGCTGTTCTTTGCCTCGGTGACCGGCTTCCAGGAGATGTTCGCGCCGAAGACCGATCCGCAGGACGTGGTCATCGAGTTCCGTCGCGCGCGCGTGGCCGACCACTCGGCGATCCAGGCCATCGATGCCCTGGCCGAGCGCTACCGCGCATTGGGCAAGCGCCTGCACCTGCGCCACCTGAGCCCGGACTGCCGCGAGCTGCTCGAACGCGCCCGCGACATGATCGAAGTGAACCTGCCGGAAGACCCGCGCTACCGCGTCGCCGACGACAAGCTGGGTTGATTCGCGCCGCCGTGCACTGATCAGGTACCCAGCTTGGTATAGGTCAGTTCGGGCGTGGTGCAGCTGGCCGCGATCTGGGCGTCGATGGCTTTCTCCGCATCCGGCTGGGCATGCGCGCGGTACCAGTCGCCCATCGCCGCCAGCGCTTCGCAGCGGCGCTCCTTGCCTTCGCTGCGCGCGCCGCCGGCTTCTGCCAGGAGCTTGTCGGCCGACAGGGTGCCGAGGTAGAACTCGCCGATCAGTTTCGGCCATTCGTCGCTCGCGGTGCGCGAGAAGATCGTGGCCAGCTCCGATTTCGCCAGCTCGGGCTGGCCGCTGCGTACGCGTGCGAGGTAGAGCCAGAGGGCGCCGTGGCGTTCGGCCGGCAGCTTGTCGAGCGCGCTGCGCAGGCGCGTGGCGGCAGCGGCATAGTCGCGCTGCGCCAGCAGCTCATGGCCGGTGTACAGGTTGGCATGGCCGCTGCCGCCCTTGGCCGCCTTTTCCAGCCATTCTTTCGAGCGCTCGCTGTCCTTCGCGACCAGCTTGCCGCTGCGGTAGGCGCGGGCCAGTGTGAACTGGGCGTCGGCGTTGCCGCCCTCCGCCTCGGCCAGGACCCATGGCTCCAGCGTGCGCCGCTGGCCGAAAGGCTCGCCGCCCACATAGGAAAAGTACAGCTTGTTCTGGCTCAGCGCGAACAGCACGCGGTGGGCGCGCAGGAAGTCCGCGCCCAGTACCACGTCGGCCATGTTCAGGCCGGAGTTTTCCACGCCCATCTCCGCGTTCTGGACGGTTTCCTCGCCAATCTGGAAGGTGGTCGTCACGTGCCAGCGTTGGGCCGAGTAGTTGCCGATGCCGCCGATATCCGAGCCGCGCGTGGCGCCGGGACCGTCCAGCGCGATCCCGGCACGCTTGGCGGCATCGGCGGTGATCATGGAGGCAAAGGCGCCGGTGTCGATCATCGCCTCCAGTTCCTTGCCGTTGATGCGTACGAAGAACTTGGGGTTCATGTGGTGTTCGTCGTGGCGCCGCAGCGGGATCGCCTGCACGTCCTTGCCCCAGTAGCCGAGCCAGGTGCCGCCGCATTTCTCGGGGACGAAGAAGGTCAGCTGCTTGGTGGGGAGCGAGATCTCCACATCGGTCTGGAACAGGAAGGGCGCGCCCAGGATGCCGTCGTAGGAGGGCGTGTCGCCGAAGCTGCCGATCACCGGCATGTTGCTGCGGCCGGCGCGGACCGGCCCGACGATGAATTCGTTGACGATGGAAGCAAAGATCGGTGAACTGCCGCCGAATCCCTGGGCATGCCTGCCGGTGGCGTACAGGCGGATGCCGCGCCGCTCGGTGCCGGTGCGCGTCAGCGCGGTCGCATAGGCGCCGGTGTCGACCAGCAGTTCGGCCGGGGAGCCGTTGATGCTGCCCTCCGCCGTGATTTCCAGGCCCATGCCGCTATAGCGCAGCGGCAGCTTGCCGATCGGCGTATACGTGCAGGTCTGCGCGGCGGCATGGGAGAGGGGGAGGAGGGCGCAGGCCGCGCCCAGCAGGCGGAGGATGGTTTTCATGCATAAATACTAGGAGGAAACTTGCATTCCTGGCAATCCTGTATGCATAAACACGGCGTAAATAGGGACGCCCCGGGTAAACTGTTGGGATTTGGAACATGATACAAAAAATGCGGCCTGTGCCGCATTTTTGAATCGTGTTGCCGTGTCCCTCAGCGCGTGGCGCGCTGGCGCACGCATTCGATATAGGCCTCGGTATCCGGCGGCAGGCCGGCGCGCTGCGACTTCCAGATCATCTCGCCGAGGCATTCCATGATCTCGTGGTGCGCCTCGTGCTCGCCGATGCGGTTCACCAGCAGGTCGTGCGCGGCCTTGATGCCGCGCGGCTGGTCGATCGAGACCTGCTCGGCGATCGACAGGTGCATCGACAGGTGCAGGAAGGGATTCGGCTTGCCGCCTTCGACCGAGTAGTCGCGGGCGATGGCCGCTTCGACGTCGTCGAGTTCGGCGTGGTATTCGGGATGCTGGACGATCCAGTCGGCCGCGATGGCGTCCATCGGGCTCAGGATCTCGCCGTTGCGCTGCTTGCGCAGGGCTTCGCAGAAAAAGCGGCGCACGTCGTGCGAGGACGGAGTGAACATGGCTGGGGAGGCAGAAAAAAGGCGGGAAGCCGGCATTCTAGCGCTTCCTGCCGTTGTCTGCTTCAGGATGCCTTGCCGGCAGGGGCGGGCGCGGCGCCGCACTCCGGGCGGTGGAACATGATCGACTTGGCCTTTTCCATGTCGCCCGTGGCCGCCGCATGCTCGCCCATCATGGTCTTGGCCACGCAGACCTGGCCCCTGGCGCGGCTCTTGTCGTCACGCGCTTCCTCCAGCAGTTCCTGGTCGTCCAGCTTGCCGAGGAAGTAACGCGCGACCGGATTCGGCCACTGGTCATTGTCGTCGCGCCTGAACGCCTTTTCCAGGTCGGCCTTGGCCGCCTCGCCTTCGCCCAGGTGCAGGCGCGCCAGGTAGAGCCAGAGGGCGGCGCTGCGGTCGCCCGGGAGCTTCTCGAGGCCCAGGCGCAGGTGCCGGGCCGCCTGCGCATACTGGCGCCGCGGCATGTGGCTGCGTCCGATGAAGAAGTTGGCAGACGCATTGCCGCCGGCGGCGGCGCGCTCGAGCCAGGCCTTGGCCTGGACCGGGTCGCGCGGCACGCCCTGGCCGTAGCCGTAGAGGGAGGACAGCATCATCTGGGCATCCGTGTTGCCGCCGTCCGCCTCCTGCTGCATCCAGGGCTCGATGCCGCGGCGCTGGCCCAGCGGCTCGCCGCCGATGTAGCTGATGTAGAGCTTCCTCTGGCTCATGGCGAACAGGACCCGGTGCGCGCGCAGGAAGTCCACGCCGAGCAGCACGTCGATGTCCTGCAGGTCGGTATCGATCACGCCGACCCGCGCATTGCTGATGGTCTCGGGGCCCAGTTCCAGCTTGTCGAACACGGTCACCCAGCGCGCCACCATGGCCTCGCCGATGCCGGCGCTGTAGCCGGCGCGTTCGACGCCCGGCGCGTCGAGCTTGAGGCCGGCGCGCCTGGCGGCGGCAAGCGTGACGACGGTGGTCGAGGAACCGCTGTCGATGATGGCGTTGAGCTTTTTTCCGTTCAGCAGGACGGTAAAGTGGGGATTCGGGCTGTCGCTGTAGCTGCGCTCGAAGGGGATGACGACCGCCTGGCGGTCCCAGTAGGCCAGGAATTCATCCTTGCGGCAGTCGAGCGGCCGGAAGAAGCGGATCTGCTTTTCCGCCAGCGAGAATTCGAGGTCCGCCTGCAGCAGGAAAGGGGCGCCGACGATGCCGTCGAAGGCCGGTGCGACGCCGAAGTCGTGCAATACCCTGAGCGTGCCGGGCCTGGAAGAGGCCGGGCCGGCACGGAATTCCTTGAAACGGGTCTGGTAGACGCGGCTGTAGCCGCCGATGCCCAGGCTGCTCCGGCCGGTGTTCCACAGCGTCATGTCGCGCGGCTCGGTGCCGGTGCGCGTCAGCGCCGTGTCGCTGGCGCCGGTATCGACCAGCAGGGTGGCAGGGGTGTTGTTGAGCGAGCCTTCCATGGTCAATGCGAGATTGGGCCCGGTATAGCGCACCGGAACACTGGCGACATTGACGTACTTGCATCCCTTGGGCGCGTCTTCCTGCTGCGCATGGACGGGCAAGGCGGCGGACAGGGCGGCGAGGGCGAGCAGGCGGATGAGCGGGTTCATCCGGACATTGTCATGGCTGGATGCGCCCGTGACAATTCGATCGGCATAAAGCGAGGGATGAAACGGGGCATCCGCCGCGGGCGCGGCCGAAGAAAGCCACGGGAAGCGCTGCTCCCCGTGGTTCGGCTTACTCGTCCGGCAACAGCACCAGCGAATCCGGCGCCGCCGGCTTGGCGGCGGCAGGCGCCACCGCATTGGCCGCCAATGCCTGCTGGCCCTTGCCGCCCTGGGCGCGGCTGTGCGGCTGGCGCAGGTAGCGCGCGCTGTGGCGGCGTTCGCCGTGCTGGCCCTTGGCCGGCCAGGTGATGAAACGCGACAGCTCCTGCAGCGCGCGCTGGTAGACATCGCGCTTGAACTCGATGACCACGTCCAGCGGCACCCAGTAGTCGTGCCAGCGCCAGGCGTCGAACTCGGGATGGTCGGTCAGGCGCAGGTTGACGTCGTTATCGCGCGCCATCATGCGCAGCAGGAACCAGATCTGCTTCTGGCCACGGTAGTGGCCGCGGATCTCGCGCTTGATGAAGTGGTCGGGCACTTCATAGCGCAGCCAGTCGCGGGTGCGGCCCACGATCTTGACGTGCTCCTGCCGCAAACCGATTTCTTCCTCCAGCTCGCGGTACATCGCCTGTTCCGGCGTCTCGCCGTATTTGATACCCCCTTGCGGAAACTGCCATGAGTGCTCGCGCACCCGCTTGCCCCACCACACCTCGTTGTTGGCGTTCAGCAGGATGATGCCGACGTTGGGGCGGAACCCTTCACGATCGAGCATAAGTGCACCTCGAAACTTTCTGCCGGCCGTACGATCCTTATATTTTTACCCACAAAGTGCCTTGCCCGCCCCGCCGGCGGATTGCCAGCGCAGCGGGTGATGCTTGTTCCGGACCCATTTGTAGAAAGATTGGACGCATCAGCCAGCTAATCCTTTAAAATTAGGTCGATTATAACCCTCTCTTTTTAAAAAGAATTCACGGATATGCGCGCCTCACGATTTTTTATTTCAACTCTTAAAGAAGCGCCTTCGGACGCGGAAATCGTCAGCCACCAGTTGATGATGCGCGCCGGGATGATCAAGCGCCTCGGCTCGGGCATCTACACCTACATGCCGACCGGCCTGCGCATCATCCGCAAGGTCGAGAACATCATCCGCGAAGAGATGAACAAGGCCGGCGCGATCGAACTCTTGATGCCGCTCGTGCAGCCGGCCGAACTGTGGCAGGAGACCGGCCGCTGGGACAAGATGGGCCCGGAACTGATGCGCGTGAAGGACCGCCACGGCCGTGAGTTCGCCATCCAGCCGACCTCGGAGGAAGTCGTCACCGACGTCGTGCGCAGCGAGCTCAAGTCCTACCGCCAGCTGCCGATCAACTTCTACCACATCCAGACCAAGTTCCGCGACGAGCGCCGTCCGCGCTTCGGCCTGATGCGCGGCCGCGAGTTCACGATGAAGGATGCGTATTCCTTCGACCGCGACGTCGAGGGCATGCAGAAGTCCTACGCGACCATGTTCGACGCCTACACCAAGATCTTCACCCGCTTCGGCCTGAAGTTCCGCGCGGTGGCGGCCGACAACGGCGCCATCGGCGGCACCGGCTCGCATGAATTTCACGTCATCGCCAGCACCGGCGAAGACGCGCTGGTGTACTGCCCGGACTCGGACTACGCCGCCAACATCGAAGCGGCCGAAGCGCTGGCCAGCGGCGCGCGTGGTGCGGCGACGCAGGAACTGGTCAAGACCTCGACTCCTGGCAAGACCAAGTGCGAGGCGGTGGCCGAACTGCTGAGCATCCCGCTGCAGCACCACGTCAAGAGCATCGCCCTGACCGTCGAAAACGAAGGCAAGAAGAGCTACTTCCTGCTGCTGCTGCGCGCCGACCATGAACTCAACGAGATCAAGGTGAACAAGGTGCCGGGCCTGAAGGAATTCCGCTTCTCGACCGAAGCCGAAATCCAGGAAGTGTACGGCACCGTGCCGGGCTACCTCGGTCCGATCGGCACGAAACTGCCGGTCACGGTGGTGGCCGACCGCACGGTGGCCAACATGGCCGACTTCGTCTGCGGCGCGAACGAGGCCGACTACCACTACGTCGGCGCCAACTGGGGCCGCGACTGCGCCGAGCCGCTCGTGGCCGACCTGCGCAACGTGGTCGAAGGCGATCCTTCGCCGGATGGCAAGGGCGTGCTGGCGATCGAGCGCGGCATCGAAGTGGGCCACGTGTTCCAGCTCGGTACCGCCTATTCGGAAGCGATGGACGCCACCTTCCTGGACGAAGCCGGCAAGCCGGCCCCGCTGCAGATGGGCTGCTACGGCATCGGCGTGACCCGCATCCTGGGCGCGGCGATCGAGCAGAACTACGACGACAAGGGCATCATCTGGCCGGATTCGATCGCCCCGTTCGAGCTGGTGCTGTGCCCGATGGGCCTGGACCGCAGCGAGATGGTCAAGGAACAGACCGAGAAGCTGTACGCCGAACTGCAGGCGGCCGGTGTCGACGTGATCGTCGACGACCGCGGCCTGCGTCCGGGCGCGATGTTCGCCGACTGGGAACTGATCGGCGTGCCGCACCGCGTCGTGATCGGCGAGCGCGGCCTCAAGGAAGGCAACCTGGAATACCAGGGCCGCCGCGACGAAGCCGCCACCAGCGTGCCGGTCGACGGCATGGTCGCCTTCATCAAGGGCAAGCTGGGCAAGTGAACCTGGCGACGCTGTTCCCCTTCGCAGCCGGTGCGCTGTTTGCCGGCGCGCTGCTGCTCGCCGGCGCGGCGCATGCCGGCAACCAGAAGGAAGAAGCGCTGGCCGATTCGGTCCGCCTCGCCCTGGCCAACGCCATCAACGACAGCCGCCCGCCGAAGCCGGTGCTGCGCGACGAGCAAGCGCGGGCGCGCTACCAGGCCTGGTTCGACGAGATGTCGCGCCGGCTCGCCAAGCGCATCCCGGACGCCTTGTCGCGCACCGAATTCCTCGAGTCGGTCTGGTACGAATCGACCCGCGCCGGCCTCGATCCGGGGCTGGTGCTGGGCCTGATCCACGTGGAGTCGGCCTACCGCAAGTACGCCATTTCCATCGCCGGCGCGCGCGGCTACATGCAGGTGATGCCGTTCTGGACCAAGGTCATCGGCGACAGCGACCGCCGCAAGCTGTTCCACATGCAGACCAACCTGCGCTACGGCTGCTCGATCCTGCGCATGTACATCGACATGGAAAAGGGCAACCTTTATCTCGCGCTGGGCCGCTACAACGGCAGCCGCGGCAAGCCGCAGTATCCGAACGCGGTGCTGGCGGCCTGGAAGCGCTGGGAGTTCAAGCCGGCGGCCTGAGCATCGCGCCAACAATCCCGCAACAATTCCTCACGCCATATGCACATGGCAAGGTGTAAACTCGTCCATTTCCAGACGTAGAGGACCCCCATGCGATTGTCCACCCTTGCCGGCGCCGCCTTGCTCGCCACGCTTGCCGGCTGCGCCTCCGTGCCGCCCACTTCCCAAGCACCTGCGCAGGTCCAGCACGACCAGCGCGCCAGGAACGTGATCTTCTTCCTCGGCGACGGCATGGGCCTGAACACGCTCACCGCCGCGCGCATCTTCCACGCCGGCGAAGCGGGCGAACTCACCATCGACCGCCTGCCCGAATCGGCCTTCGTGAAGACCTTCTCGAACGACGCCATGGTCACCGACAGCGCCGCCGGCATGGCCGCCTACATGACCGGCGTGAAGCACAACAACGGCGTGATCTCGATGTCCCTCGGCACCCGCTCGGTCGCGCCGGGTAAGGATGCCAACGGCAATGCCCTGGTCAACAAGTGCGAGAACGGCTCGCCCGCCACCACGCTGCTGGAACTGGCGCGCAAGCGCGGCATGGCGCTGGGCGTGGTCACCAACACCAGCGTCACCGACGCCACTCCCGCCTCCGCCTACGGCCATGGCTGCCACCGCAAGCTCGAGACCGATTTTGCGGCCATGCTGGTGCCGGGCGGCGCCGGCTACAACGGCGCGCTCGGCCCGCGCGGCCTGGACGTGATGTTCGGCGGCGGCGCCCAGTTCTTCACGCCCTTCGCGCGCGGCGGCAAGCGCGCCGACAACCGCGACCTGCTGGCCGAAATGCAGGCGCAGGGCTTCCGCGTCGCCCGCGACAGCGCAAGCTTCAAGGCGCTCGCCCTCGACGCGCGGCAGCCGGCCATCGGCCTGTTCGCGCCGAACCACATGGACTACGACGCCACCCGCGACCCGGCCAAGCAGCCGAGCCTGACCGAGATGACGCGCAAGGCCATCGACCTGCTGGCCCCGCACGCGACCCAAGGCAGCAAGGGCTTCTTCCTGGTGGTGGAGGGCGGCCTGATCGACCATGCGCTGCACGCCACCCTGGGTAAACGCGCGCTGCAGGAAACCGTGTCCTACAACGACGCCATGCAGGCCGCGCTGGAGAAGATGGAAGCCCTGGACCCGGGCCTGAAGAACACCCTGATCGTGGCCACCGCCGACCATGACCACACGCTGCTCCTGAACGGCTACACGGCCCGCACCGGCAAGACCACGCCGACCAACCCGGGCGTGCTGGGCCTGGTGCGCAACCTGGACGGCAGCCCCAAGCTGGACAAGGAAGGCCGTCCCTTCACCATCATCGGCTTCGGCACCGGCGAGAACCGCACCAACGGTCCGCGCTCCAGCCAGCCCGCGCTCACCGACGAGATCGTGACGCGCGACGACTACCACCAGGAAGCGGTGGTGCGCACGCGCACCGGCGCCGAAACCCACGGCGGCACCGACGTCTACCTGGGCGCCGCCGGCGCCGGCGCGGAACTGTTCCGCGGGACCATCGACAACACCCGCGTCTTCGGCCTGATCAAGACCGCCGCAGGCCTGTAAGGAATCCATTCATGAACAAACGACTCAACTTCCTGCTGGCCGCCAGCCTGGCAAGCAGCTGCGCGATGGCCGCGCCGCAGGCCAAGAACATCATCTTCTTCCTCGGCGACGGCATGGGCCCGACCACCATCAGCGCCGCGCGCATCTTCAAGCACGGCGAGGACGGCCTGCTGAACTTCGAACGCCTGGAGCGCACCGCGCGCATCAAGACCTATTCGAACGACTTCCAGACCACCGACAGCGCGCCCTCGATGGGCGCCTACATGACCGGCGTGAAGATCAACCAGGACGGCATCTCGATCAAGGATGCGCGCGCCATCGATCCGGAGAAGGACGCCAACGGCAACCGCACGATCGACAAGTGCGCGCCGAACGACGGCGTGATCGTGCCGACCATCCTGGAGCTGGCCAAGGCGCGCGGCAAGTCGGTGGGCGCGGTGACCACCACCGAGCTGACCCACGCCACGCCGGCGTCGACCTTCTCGCACGTCTGCCACCGTGACGCGGCCTACGCCATCGCGCGCCAGATCGTGCCGGGCGGCGAAGGCTACAACCGCGCGCTGGGCGACGGCGTCGACGTCCTGATGGGCGGCGGGCGCCACCACTTCACGCCCTTCGACAAGGCCGCCAATCCGAAGGGCCGTGCGGACGGGCGCGACCTGATGGCGGAGTTCGCGGCGCAGGGCTATGCCGTCGGCAAGACCCGCGCCGACATGATGTCGGCACGCCCGGGCCGCAAGTTCGTCGGCATCTACAGCGCCGACACCCACATGGACTATTCGCTTGCACGCCGCCCGGAGCAGCCGACCCTGACCGAGATGGCCCTGAAGGCGATCGAGCTGCTCTCGAAGGATCCGGACGGCTTCTTCCTGATGGTCGAAGGCGGCAAGATCGACCACGCGCTGCACGACACCAATGCCAAGAACGCGCTGGCCGACACGGTGGCCTTCGACGAGGCGATCCAGGCCGCGATCGACCGCATGCGCCAGATCGATCCGGGACTGGAAAACACGCTCATCGTCGTGACCGCCGACCACGACCACACGATGGTCCTGAGCGGCTATCCGAAGCGTGGCAGCAAGGTGCTGGACATCGTGCACGACTACGCCAGCGGCCAGCCGAAGAAGGACGCCGACGGCAAGACCTTCACCGCGCTCTTGTTCGGCAACGGCAAGGTGCGCCCGGACGTTCGCGCCGACGTGGACAGCGCCGTCGCCCTGGGCGACGAGTACCGCCAGGAGGCCGGCGTGCGTACCGTGTACGAATCGCATGGCGGCGGGGACGTGAAGCTGTTTGCCACCGGCGCCGGCTCGGCGCCGTTCAAGGGGACGATGGAGAACACGCAGGTGTTCCATCTGATGAAGGCGGCAGCGGGCCTTTGAATCGTAGGGTGGGCGGGGTAATTTCGGGCAATGCCCGGAATTACGAACGCCCACCCTACAAAGGCACCAAAACAAAAAGCCCCGGTCTCCCGGGGCTTTTCATTTGCAAGGCTACTGGACAGCCGGCCAGTGCTTACTTCAGGTGGTCAGAAATGAGCTTGGTCATTTCGAACATCGAGACCTGTGCCTTGCCACCGAAGACAGCCTTCAGCTTGTCGTCGGCATTGATCATGCGGCGGTTCGATTCGTCCTGCAGGTTCTGGGCCTTGATGTAGTCCCAGACCTTCTTGGTGACTTCGGTGCGTGGCAGCGGCTTGTTGCCGACCACTGCTGCCAGTTCGCCCGACGGCGTCATCTCTTTCATGAAAGCGGCGTTCGGCTTGCGTGCCGCGGCCGGCTTCGCTGCTGGTTTCGCTGCTGCTTTTGCTGGAGCTGCTGCTTTTTTTGCTGCAGGCTTGGCCGCTGCTGCCGGCTTGGCGGCTGCTTTCTTGGCTGGCGCTGCGGTGGATTTTTTGGCTGTTGCCATCTTCGAGCCTCCTAAAACGATCACAGGGAAAGTTGCGTTATTGACGCACCGGCTTATATTGGTGGCCTTTTACTGTTCATGCAAGTCTTTTTCGAAATTTTTTCATTCTTATAAGCCCCGATATGCGAGCTATCGCACACTAGGGAGCCGGTAAATGAAAAAACCGCCTGTCAGAATGTAAAAAACCGCGCAAAGCCCGTGTTTGCGCGGTTTCTTCGACGCCGCCGCTTGGTCAGCGCAGGCCGGGCATCATGCCCTTCATCCCGCGCATCATCTTCATCAGGCCGCCGCCTTTGAGCTTTTTCATCATGGTCTGCATCTGGTCGTACTGGTTCAGCATGCGGTTCACTTCCTGCACCTGCACGCCGGCGCCGGCCGCGATGCGGCGCTTGCGGTTGGCCTTGATCAGCTCGGGCTTGGCGCGCTCGCCGGGTGTCATCGAGTCGATGATGCCGACCATGCGGCGCACCTGCTTCTCGGCCTGGTCCATGTTGGCGCCTGCCGCCGCCTGCTGGAACTGGGCCGGCAGTTTATCGAGCAGGCCGGACATGCCGCCCATCTTCTTCATCTGGGTCAGCTGGGCCTTGAAGTCGTTCATGTCGAACTTGCCGCCGCCCTTGATCTTGTTGGCCAGCTCGGTCGCGGCCTCGGCGTCGACGCCCTTGCGCGCTTCTTCCACCAGCGCCAGGATGTCGCCCATGCCCAGCACGCGGTTGGCCATGCGGGTCGGATCGAAGGCTTCCAGGCCGTCCAGCTTTTCGGACACGCCGGCGAACTTGATCGGCTTGCCGGTCACGTGGCGCACCGACAGGGCTGCGCCGCCGCGCGAATCGCCATCGAGCTTGGTCAGCACCACGCCGGTGAGCGGCAGGGCGTCGTTGAAGGCCTTGGCGGTGTTGATCGCATCCTGGCCCAGCATGGCGTCGACCACGAACAGGGTCTCGACCGGATTGACGGCGGCGTGCACCGCGGCGATCTCCTGCATCATCGCTTCGTCGATGCCGAGGCGGCCGGCGGTGTCGATGATCAGGACGTCGTGGTAGTGCTTCTTGGCCCAATCCAGCGCGTTGCGCGCGATGTCGACCGGCTTGTCGGTGGCGGTGGACGGGAAGAAGTCGGCGCCGACCTGCTTGGTGACGGACTCCAGCTGCGCGATCGCGGCAGGGCGGTAGACGTCGGCCGAAACGGTCAGGACCTTCTTTTTCTTCTGTTCCTTGAGGTACTTGGCGAGCTTGCCGGTGGTGGTGGTTTTACCCACGCCCTGCAGGCCGGCCATCAGGATGATCGCCGGCGGCTGCTGGGCGAAGGACAGCTGGGTGGCGTCGGGGCCGAGGTCGGCGCCCATCAGGGCGGCCAGCTCGCGCTGCACCACGCCGACCAGGGCCTGGCCGGGGCTGAGCGAGCCGATGACTTCTTCGCCCAGCGCTTTCTCTTTGACTTTGGCGATGAATTCGCGCACCGCCGGCAGCGCCACGTCGGCCTCGAGCAGGGCCATGCGCACTTCGCGCAGCATCTCGGCGGTGTTCGCCTCGGTAAGGCGCGCCTCGCCGCGCATCGTCTTGACGACCTTGGCTAGGCGTTGGGTAAGGTTATCTAGCATGTTCTACCTACTATATTAGACAGCACGTCGCATTCGACAAACCGCCATTCTACCTTGCGGCAGCCGCCGAGTTCGACCACCGCAGCGATATAACGCAGTTTTTCCTCACCTGTGATGCGTTCGATCATATGGAAACCTTGCCGTTTCTGACACAGCTCACGTACTCATAGGCCATTTCCCGTCAGCATCGATCTGGTGCGCGCATATGTTTTGCTGTGCCGCATACAGGCGACACCAATTGTTTTGCGATTTGTATATACGGGAGAACAGGCATGATCAAGCTAGTCAGCAGCATCCTCGCCGCAGCCGCCCTGCTGGCAGCAGGCGGCGCCGGGGCCCAGGAGGTGGTCCGGCTCGGGAACCTCAAGCTCGCCCATTTCGGCGCGGTCTCGTACATCAAGGAGATCGCGCCGAAGTGCGGCATCCGGGTCGAGGAAAAGGTCTTCGCCAAGGGCCTGGACGTGATGCAGGCGATCATCGCCGGCGAGCTGGACGTCGGCGCCACCGCCTCGGAAGCGGCGATCTCGGGCCGCGCCGGCGGGGCGCCGATCGTCGTGGTGGCCGGTTTCGCCAAGGGCGGCGCGCGCCTGGTGGCGCGGCCCGAACTGGGCATCCGCAGCGTCGCGGGGCTCAAGGGCAAGCGGGTCGGCGTGACCCGCGGCGCGATCCAGGAAGTGCTCCTGATGGCGCAACTGGCCAAGCATGGATTGAAGGCCGATGCGGCGCCCGGCAAGGACGTGCAGCTGGTGTTCCTGTCCTACGCCGACCTGAACCAGGCCCTGCTCGGCAAGCAGATCGACGCCATGATGCAGTCCGAGCCGCAGTCCTCGCAGGCGATCAACAAGGGCTTCGGCGTCGAAGTGATCAAACCGTATGACACCCCGATCGGCGAGCCGATCCGGACCATGGTCATGACCGAGAAGTTCTACCGCGAACGGCGTCCGGTGGCGGAAAAATTCATGCGCTGCTTCGTCGACGCCACCAGGACCTTCATCGACAGCCCCTCGGTGGCCGAAAAATACGTGCGCGAGACGATCTTCAAGAACCAGATCACGAGCGACGACTTCCAGGACGCGATCCGCAATTCGCCGTATTCCTTCGACATCACGCCCGAGCACATCCAGGTCACCACCCACATCATGGCCAGAACCGGGGTCGGGCGCATGGCGAAACCGCCGGTGGCCCAGGAGTGGGTGCGCACCGACCTGCTGGCGGCGGCGAAGAAAAGCCTGGACGTGAAGTGAAGGAGGCCACTATGCATACCCAAGACAGGCGCAAGCAAACGCGCGAACGCTGGCGCGAGATGGCGGTCGGCGCGGTGGTCCCGGTGGCCGCCGTCCTGCTGTGGCAGTGGGTCGCCATGAACGGCTGGGTCAACCCGCAGGTGCTGCCGGCCCCGCTCGACGTCTGGCGCAAGTGGGTGGCCTACCTGCTGCCGCTGGCGCCCTACGCGGACTATACCGAAGGCGGCTGGTGGTCCTGGGCGCTGTCGGGCGAGCTGCCGATCGACATCTGGACCAGCATGGTGAGGGTGGTGGCGGGCTTCGCGATCGGCGCCGGGCTGGCCCTGCCGCTCGGGCTGGCGATGGGCGCGAGCCGCGTCGTGTACGCGTGGATGAACCCCCTGGTGCAGCTGCTGCGCCCGATCCCGCCGATCGCCTACATCCCGCTGGCCATCCTGTGGTTCGGACTGGGCAACCCGCCGGCCGTGTTCCTGATCGCGCTGGGGGCCTTCTTCCCGGTCCTGATGAACACCATCGCCGGGGTGCGCCACGTGGACGGCATCTACCTGCGCGCGGCGCGCAACCTCGGGGCGGGCGGCGCCACCATGTTCCTGCGCGTGATCCTGCCGGCCGCCGTGCCCTACATCCTGTCGGGCGTGCGGATCGGGATCGGCACCGCCTTCATCGTGGTGATCGTGTCGGAAATGATCGCCGTGAACAACGGGCTGGGTTTCCGCATCCTGGAGGCGCGCGAGTACTTCTGGTCCGACAAGATCATCGCCGGGATGATCACCATCGGCCTGCTCGGCCTGGCCATCGACATCGCCATGAACCGCCTGAATAACTACCTGCTGCGCTGGCACCGCGGCCTGGAGCACTGACATGAACGCACCGCATGCTATCCCCCCGCAGGTCCTGCAGCCGCATATCCGCGTCGATGGCGTCCACAAGCTGTTCGAAACCGGCGGCAGGACGGTCACGGCGCTGCAGGACATCGACCTCGACATCCCGCGCGGGCAGTTCACCTGCCTGCTCGGGCCATCCGGCTGCGGCAAGTCCACGCTGCTCAATGCCGTGGCGGGCTTCTCGCTGCCCAGCAGCGGCACGATCACGGTCGACGGCAACCCGGTGACGGCGCCGGGGCCGGACCGCGGCATGGTGTTCCAGGAATATGCGCTGTTCCCCTGGATGACGGTCGAGGACAACATCGCCTTCGGCCTGCACATCAAGGGCCTGGGCAAGGCCGAGATCCGCGCGCGGGTCGGCGACTTGCTGGGCATGCTGTCCCTGAGCGACTTCCGCCAGCGCTTTCCCAAGGACCTGTCGGGCGGCATGCGCCAGCGCGTGGCGATCGCGCGCGTGCTGGCGCTCGATTCGCCGATCATGCTGATGGACGAGCCCTTCGGCGCCCTGGATGCGCTCACCCGCCGCAATCTGCAGGACGAGCTGCTGCGCATCTGGTCCGAGCTGAAGAAGACCATCCTGTTCGTTACCCACAGCATCGAGGAAGCGGTCTACCTGGCGGACCGGATCGTCGTGATGACCTACCGCCCGGGGACGATCAAGCGCGACCTGCTGGTCGAGATTCCGCGCATGCGCGACCCGGCGGCGCCGGAATTCAATGCGCTCAAAAGGGAGCTGGGGGTGATGGTGATGGAAGAGCAGCAGCGCCACCATACCGAGGAGTTGCGGATGGCGGCGGTGGACTAGTTGCAAATACGCTCTTAAATAGGCCTTAGGGGCGGGGGAGGGTGTATGGCACAGGGACATAGGTAACAGTCGTCTAGAGACATAGGTAACACCTTTTATGATCAGCGCACGACCAATAACTGGAGCGTGCGATGCCTTGGAAGGAGTGTTCCCGGATGGCCTCTCGTCT
>NZ_JNNN01000042.1:0-45737 GCF_000735635.1 Massilia sp. LC238
GGAACACTCCTTCCAAGGCATCGCACGCTCCAGTTATTGGTCGTGCGCTGATCATAAAAGGTGTTACCTATGTCTCTAGACGACTGTTACCTATGTCCCTGTGCCATACAGACCCGCCCACCCTACGGGTATCGCTGTTCGTAGGGTGGGCGGCTATGCCGCCCACGCGGTGATAGCCAACGCATGCACCTTAGCACACGCACTGGCGGTCAGAATTACGCCTTGGCTTCGCCGCCCAGCGCCTCGACCACATCCGCCATCAGCTTGGCCAGTTCACCCGTCATCAGGGTGATGTCGTTGTCGAAGCGCTCGTCGTCGCTGTAGGTGACCGCTTCGCCTTCCTTGATCACGTCCAGCGGCTTGACGCCCTTGATCGCCAGCGACTCGGTCAGCACGAAGCTGATGCGGTCGTTCCAGGTCATGGCCAGGCGGGTGCACTGCTTGCCGGCGGCGATGTGGCGGCGGATGTCGTCCGGTTCCAGCGTGTGCTTCACGTAGCGCACGGCGGCGCGGCTTTCGCCGGTGGCGCGCAGTTCGGTGTCCTGGTCGATGGTGAAGCCATAGGGCGCTTCGTCCGCTTCCAGCCAGCCGGTCATCACGGCCACCGGCGAACGCTGCACGCGCAGCGATTCGAGCGGCATGCGGTCCACCGCCTTGAGCAGCAGCTTGATGACGTCGTCCGCCTTAGACGGGCTGGCGGCATCGACCACGAGCCAGCCGTTGACCGGGTCGATCCAGACCCAGACGTTGCTGCGGATCGAGAAGGCGCGCGGCAGCAGTTCGTCGGCCACGCGTTCCTTCAGTTCCTTCATTGCCTTCTTACCCGGCGGGAAGCCCTGCTGCTCTTCCAGCTCGGCGGCCTTGGCCTTGGCGACCTGGTTGATGACCGAGCTCGGCAGCAGCTTTTTCTCGGTCCCCAGCATCATCAGCATCTGCTTGTTGACGACGTGGACCAGCTTGCCGTTGCCGCGTGGCGAATCCCAGCCCTGGCGCAGCAGTTCATTGCTGCTTGCGGGCGTGAAAGCCTGCGACTGCAGGGCTTCTTCCATCTGTTCGGGGTTGAATGCCCAAGGGGCGGGCAGGCGATAAATCTGGAGATTCTTGAACCACATACGCTGTTATCCGATTGTTTCAGTATTTCAAGGGAACGACATTCTACGCTGCTCAGCGGAAGTTGCGGCTGGCAGCACGGGGAAAAAATTAATCTGTTGACGAGTCACCAACAGCCTCGACGATCGCGGCCGGCAACGCGTCGTCGAACAGGCGCAACTGCTCGACCGTTTCGGTATCGCTCAGGCGCACGCCGACACCCAGCAGGCGCACCGGGCGGCTATGGCGGGCCCAGCCGGTTTCCATCAGGCGCGCGTAGGTCGGGATATGTGGCGCATAGCCAATACACTCGACCGTGGTCTGCTGGAAGTCCGAGAACTTGATCTTCACAAACAGCTTGTTGATGAATTTTTCGGCACCGTTGCGCTTGATGCGGGCCAGCAGGTGCTCGTACAGGTCCGGCAGCAGCCGCAGGCAGGCGTCCAGGTTCGGCACGTCCGGCGTGTAGGTCTCCTCGGTGCTGATCGACTTGCGCTCGCGCGAGGTGTTCACCGCGCGCTCGTCGATGCCGCGGCACAGTTTGTAGAGCCGGTAGCCGAAGCTGCCGAAGTGCTCGGTCAGCCGCTCGATGCTCCAGTGGCGCATGTCGGCGCAGGTCTGCAGGCCGAGCCGGTGCATCTTCTCGGCCGTCACCTTGCCCACGCCGTACAGCTTCTTGACCGGCAGCGCGGCAACAAAAGCATCCACCTCTTCCGGGCGCACCAGGAACAGTCCGTCGGGCTTGTTCCAGTCGCTGGCAATCTTGGCCACGAACTTGTTCGGCGCCACCCCGGCCGAGGCGGTGATGCCGACGGTGTCAAAAATGCGGCGCCGGATCTCCTGCGCGATCAGGGTGGCGCTGCCCTTGCAGTGCGGCGAGTCGCTGACGTCGAGGTAGGCTTCGTCGAGCGAGAGCGGCTCCACCAGTTCGGTGTAGTCGCGGTAGATGTCCATGATCTGGCGCGAGGCGATGCGGTATTTTTCCATCGCCGGCGGAATCACCAGGAGCTGCGGGCACAGTTTCATGGCCTGGGCGGTGGCCATGGCCGAATGGATGCCGTAGCGGCGCGCCTCGTAGTTGCAGGTGGCGATCACGCCGCGCTGGTCGGGACGGCCGCCGACCGCGAGCGGACGCCCGCGCAGTGACGGGTCGTCGCGCATTTCGACCGATGCGTAGAAACAGTCGCAGTCGCAATGGATGATTTTACGGAGCGGAGAATTCACATGGACGGCAGAGCCGACTACTGTCATTCCATACAGTATCCGTGGAAAGCGGAGTTATTGCAAGACGCCAAAAAAAGAACGCGCGGCATGCCGCGCGTTCCCGGATGAAGACGGCGCAGGGGAGCGCGCCGCCTCGTCCTGAGCCTTACCAGCTAAGCTTCAGGGTGTACTTGCCGCTGGTCGAACCGGTGCCGCCGCTGTAGTACACGACGCGCACGTAACGGCTCGCGGTGGTGGTGCCGGTGTTGGCCGAGCTTACGCTGTCCACGGCGCCAGTGCCGTTCTCGCTACGGCTCAGCAGGGTACCCGAGCTGTTGTACACGTACAGGTCGTAGTCCGAGGTCGAGTTCGGGGTCATGACCGCGCTCAGGGTCTTGCCGGCCGGCAGATCGACACGGAAGTAATCCGTATCGGTCGAGGTGCTCAGGACGCCGTTCACGGTGGTGCCGCTGGTCGAGACCAGGTTGCCGGTGCCCAGCGTGTTGTTCGACTCGGTTTCGCTGATGGTCGGGCCGGTTGGGGTGGTGGTGCCGCCAATCGCCGCATTCACCGCCGCGGTGGCGTCCACGATGCCGGTGCCGCAACCCGAGCAGGTCGCCGGGAAGGCGCGCGCGCTCGACTTCAGCATGCTTTCCACCTGGTCCGGAGTCAGGGTCGACTTGGCCGCGAACATCAGCGCCGCCACGCCGGCCACGTGCGGGGTCGCCATCGAGGTGCCCTGGTAGCCTGCGTAGTTGTCCGATCCCGGAGTCGACGAGCCCGAGTTCAGGGTCGAGATCACGCTGTAGCTGCCGTCGCCGCCCGGGGCCGCGACGTCGACCAGGGTGCCGTAGTTCGAGTAGGAAGCACGGCCGCCGGTCTTGCCGGTGGCTGCCACGGCGATGACGCCCGAGCAGTTCGCCGGGCTGGCGTTGCTGACGTTCATGTTGTCGTTGCCGGCCGCCACGACCACGACCGAGCCGCGCGAACGGGCGCCGTTGATCGCGGTCTGGGTGGTGGCGTCGCAGGCGCCGCTGCCGCCCAGCGACAGGTTCAGCACCTTCGCCTTGTTGGCGTTGGCCGGCACGCCGGTCACGGTGCCGCCCGAGGACCAGGTGATCGCGTCGGCGATGTCCGAGGTGTAGCCGCCGCACTTGCCGAGCACGCGCACCGGAACCATCTTGGCGTTGTACGCCACGCCGGCCACGCCCAGGCTGTTGTTGGTCTTGGCGGCAACCGTGCCGGCCACGTGGGTGCCGTGCCAGCTCGAGCCCGATGCCGGCGAGCCGGCGTAGCATTCGCCTGCCGCAACCCAGTCACCCGGGTCGCTCGCATCGCTGTCGCGACCGTTGCCGTCGTTGCCGATGGTGGCGCTGCTGATGAAGTCATAGCCCTGCAGGAACTGGCCGCTCAGGTCGGCGTGCGGGCGGTAGCCGGTGTCGATCACGGCCACGACCACGCCGGTGCCGGTCGACTTGTCCCAGGCGGTCGGCAGGCGCAGGCCGCCGGTGGCGTCCGTGTAGTGCCACTGCTGGGCGTAGTACGGGTCGTTCGCGGTCGCCATGTGGGTCATGATGCGGTCCGGCTCGGCGTATTCGATGTCCGGGTCGCGCGCCATCATCTCGGCAGCCAGTTTTTCGACTTCCTGCAGGTACTTGCGGCCATTGAGCTTGAACACATGGGCGCCGGTCGAGATGGCATGGCTTTCGCTGACCAGCATGCCGAACTCCTGGCCTGCACGCGCCAGCTTGGCCTTGCGGTCGGCCTTGACTTCGGCGGCGCGGGCCAGGCCCTTGGCTGCCGGCGCCGAGTCCTTGTACTTCACGATGATACGGTCTGTCTCCAGGATGAACTTCTGCTCGGCTGCGCCAGCCGTGGCTGCCACGAACGCGAGCGAGATTGCAGCGCACATCTTCAACATTGCAGGATGAATCGAATGCGATTGCTTCATGTTTCTTCCTTATTGTGTGTTTTCCGTCAAGCGAGGACCCTCGCCTGTGTCATTGATTTCCGGTCATTGCCGGTGCCGTCTGAATGCGGCGAAAAGCAGCGTAATACGAAAGGAAAAGCCTGTGCGTGACAATTGGAGACAATTTCGGCGTATTAACAACACTCCGGCTAACCCATGCTTTAGAAACATGTTTTCTTCGGCGAAACGTTAAAATAGGCAAATATCGTATGCCACAATTGTGTTGACATATCTCAAAAACCTTTCCTTTTGGATAAGGTAAAGGAGCCCATATTGTCCGGGCTTAAAGACAAATAAAAAGGCCGCGCTGGGCGCGGCCTTCGAGTTCAAACCGGTGGAGATGCAAGGGCATTACAGCACGTCGGTTTCGATGACGATGGCGCGAAAGTCGTTGACATTGGTACGGGTAGGGCCGGTGACGATCAGCTGGCCGAGGGCGGCGAAAAAGCCGTAGCCGTCGTTGTCCGCCAGGTGCGCGCGCGCATCGCGTCCCTGGGTGCGCGCCCGCGCCAGCGTACCGGGCGCCAGCCAGGCGCCGGCATTGTCTTCGCTGCCGTCGATGCCGTCGGTGTCGGCGGCGAGCGCGTGCACGCCCGGCAGGCCGTCGAGCGCGACGCCGAGCGCCAGCAGGAATTCGGCATTGCGCCCGCCCCTGCCCTGGCCGCGCACGGTGACGCTGGTTTCGCCGCCCGAGAGGATCACGCAGGGCGCGCCCAGCGGCTGGCCATGCTGCACGACCTGGCGCGCAATGCTGGCATGCACCAGCGCCACCTCGCGCGCCTCGCCTTCCATGCTCGACGACAGGATCAGCGGCGCATAGCCGGCCGCGCGTGCGGCGCTTGCCGCGGCATCGAGCGATTGCTGGGCGGTGACGATGACATGGGTGGCGTTGCGCGCCAGGCGCGGATCGCCCGGCAGCGGCGCCGCCAGCTGCGCATCCATCAGCACCGTGCGCACGGCGCCTGATACAGGAATCCGGTACTTCTCGAGGATGGCGAGCGCGTCCAGGCCGGTGCTGCCGTCGGGCACGGTCGGGCCCGAGGCCACCACGGCCGGATCGTCACCCGGCACGTCCGACACCACCAGGGTCACCACGCACGCCGGGTAGCAGGCCAGCGCCAGCCGTCCGCCCTTGATGGCGGACAGGTGCCGGCGCACGCGATTGATCTCGCCGATCGGCGCACCACAGCGCAGCAGCTCCCGGTTCAGCGCGCGCTTTTCCTCGAAGCTGATGCCGGGCGCGGGCAGCGACATCAGTGCGGAGCCGCCGCCGGACACCAGGCACAGCACCAGGTCATCCGGCCCCAGCCCGGCGGCGGCTTCCAGCATGCGCCGGGCCGCGTCCTCGCCGGCTGCGTCCGGCATCGGGTGGCCGGCTTCGATGACCTCGATGTGGCGGGTCGGCGCGCCGTGGCCGTAGCGTGTGACCACCAGTCCCTCGAGCGGTCCCTGCCAGTGGCGCTCGACCGCCTCGGCCATGCGCGCGGCCGCCTTGCCGGCGCCGAGCACCAGGGTGCGCCCCTTGGGCGGCGGCGGCAGGTGCGGCGCGACCAGGTGGTAGGGATCGGCGGCGGCCAGGGCGGCGTCGAACAGGTGCTGCAACAAAGGGTGGGCGGTGGGCATGGCGGTTCTCATCGGAGCGAAGCATGATATTTACACAAAAGCGCCGGGATCGTGAAAATGGCGCCCATCCTCCTGGAGTTGTCGATTTTTTTCGAAAACCCTTGCACACCTTGAATTCCAGCCTCTATAATTCGGGCCTCTTCGGACGCAATGACAAGCGTCAGACAGAAACCTCTGAATAGAGAAGCCGGGCGCTTAGCTCAGTTGGTAGAGCGGATCCCTTACAAGGATTAGGTCGGGAGTTCGAGCCTCTCAGCGCCCACCAAGCACATTCAGCAGGTTGATCGAAGTACTGATCAGAGTAAACGGAGCGGTAGTTCAGTTGGTTAGAATACCGGCCTGTCACGCCGGGGGTCGCGGGTTCGAGCCCCGTCCGCTCCGCCAGCATCAAGGGAAAAGGTCTGATTCGTCGGACCTTTTCTTTTTCAAAGTGACGAAGAAGAATAAAACGGAGCGGTAGTTCAGTTGGTTAGAATACCGGCCTGTCACGCCGGGGGTCGCGGGTTCGAGCCCCGTCCGCTCCGCCAGCTTAAGAAGAAGGGTCCGAGAAGTCGGACCCTTTTTTCGTTCAGCGATAGGAGCATTCGTCCCTGCGGACGAATGCGGGCCGTGGGCTCGAAGGGATTGCCTTGCAAGGCAATCCGCGGCCCGCGGCACGTGGGCGAGCCCGGTCCGCTTTGAGCACCTCAAAGAAAAATGGTCCGCCAACGCGGACCATTTTTCTTTGCACTCTAGTCTTCTCAGGCGCGTCTTCTCAGGCCCGCCGCTGCTGCGGCCTCCCCGCTTCAACCCGATCCCTTCCCCCGCTCTTCGCCGCGTACAACGCATGGTCCGCCCGCGCCAGCGCCATCCCCAGCGTCTCGTTCGGATCGAGCACGACAACGCCGATACTCACCGTCATCGTATAGTTGCTGCCGCTGGTGATCACGACCGCCTCGCGCACCGCCTGGCGCAGGCGTTCGGCGGCGGCCAGCGCACCGGCCAGTTCGGTGCCCGGCAGTACCATTGCGAACTCCTCGCCACCCAGGCGACCGATGGTCTCATGCGCGCGCAGGGTCGCGCGCGCGGTGCAGGCGAACACGTTCAGGGCCTCGTCGCCGGTGGCATGGCCGAAACGATCGTTGATCTGCTTGAAGTGGTCGATGTCCATCATCGCCAGTGCCAGCGGCTGGCGCTGGCGCAGCGCGGCCTGGCGTGCGTTCTCGGCACGCTCGAGGAAGGCGTGGCGGTTCGGCAGCCCGGTGAGGCTGTCGGTGGTGGCCAGGCGCGCCATCTCGGCATCGTCTTTTTCCTTGCACAACAGCAGAAAGCCAAAGCCGTTCACGATCATCAGGAGATAGCCGGCCAGGTAGGCCGACTCCTGCGCGGCACGCTGGCCCAGCGGGGCATCGCTGCCCAGGCAGTTGGCGGCCCATAGGCCGACCGAGAACGCGAACACCGCGTCATTGGCGCCGATGATCCGTTGCAGCAGGGTGGCGCGGCGCCGCGGACGCAGCAGGATCCAGGCCATCGCCGCCGAGAACAGCGCGAGGACGCCCGCGACCAGCGCGGTGAGATAGGGCACGGGTGCACCGGCGCTGCCGGCCGCCAGCACGATGACCAGGGCCAGCGCCGACATCGGCAGCAGCACGCGCTGCCAGCGCTCGAGCCCGAAGAAGATGCAGTAGGCGGCTACTTCCAGCGAGATCGCGAGGACCCAGCCGGCACCCTCGATGCCATTGAGCATGGGAACGTCGAAATAGACACGGCACCAGCCCAGCAGCTGGCACACGCCCATGCCGAAACGCGCCCACATCCACAGGCGCAATCCCGGACTGGGCGCGGCGCCATGCGTATAGCCCGCCATGAGAACGGCAAACGCGATGTTGCCGACGCCTAGCGCCAGCAGGAAGGAATGAATGTCGAGCACCGCTGATCCCATGGGTGAGGCGTTGACCCCACCACAATCATGTTCATCTATTAATATATGTTTCCGTAGAGAACTATATTACACGCTTTCCCCGCTATGGGTCCGCACAATTGAATAGACATGTGTAGAGCGCAACACTTTCAGTTGGGACATATGCGGGTCACAGCTTTTTTGATACGCAGCAGCACCCGATAGCGGATAATCATCCGACAACATACCAACGCACCATGCTGGAGCAATCGTGATTTTCGGTTTCCTCAAGTCGCCCAAGATGTCGCCGCGCCTGCATCGCCTGAAGAACCTGGCGCTGTTCTCGGCATTGACGCCGCTGGAACTGGAAATCGTCGACGGCCTCCTGCACGAGCGCCGCTACCTCACCGACGAGATCGTTTTCGACGAGGGCGAGGAAGGCCAGGCGCTGTACCTGATCATGAGCGGCCGGGTCCTCATCCGCAAGCTGCACGACGGCAGCAACCAGGTGGTGGCCGAGCTCGGGCCGGGCAGCTTCTTCGGCGACCTGGCCCTGCTCGACAACTCCCCGCGCAATGCGCAGGCACGCACCGTCGAGCCCTGCGAGATGGCGGTGTTCTTCCGCGCCGACTTCCTCGGGCTGCTGGAGACCGATGCCGTGATCGGCTACAAGATCTCGCTGGCGCTGGCACGCCACATCGGCCTGCGCCTGCGCGAATGGATGGGCACCGGCCGTCCTCAGCTGGAAGCCCTATGAACCGCAGCGAGCGTGCCGGGCCGGTCGTCTGGACCGGGATCATCGCCGCCACCTGCGTGCTGCTGCTGCTGGTGCAGCAGATGCTGTGGCTGGCCCTGCCCTTCCTGTTCGGCGGGGTGCTGCACTACATCCTGGTCGGGCCGATGCAGCGCCTGGTACGCGGCGGCTACGGCCGCAATGCCGCGGCGATGCTGGTCTGCCTGGGCTTCTTCGCCTTCCTGACGCTGGCCCTGACCGCGACTTTCTCGTGGAGCCGCGGGCCGGAAGAAGAATCCTGGGAACAGACGGTCGGCCTCTACCTCGACGGCGGCATCGCCTTCGTGCACAACACCATGACCCTGCTCGAGAAGCGCTTCCCGCTGCTGGCCGAGATGCGCCTGACCTCGACCGTGAACGGCATCTTCCGCGCCCATACCGACAACTTCGCCGAAAAGCACCTGGGCGAGATCCTGGTCGCGCTCGCGACCTGGGTGCCCTCGCTGCTGCTGGCGCCCTTCCTCGCCTTCTTCTTCCTGCGCGACGGCCTGCGCTTCAAGAAATTCCTGGCGCGCGCGGTGCCGAACGCCTATTTCGAGCGTGCCTTGTACCTGCTGCACGAAGTCGACCAGACCGCGCGCCGCTATTTCGAGGGCCTGCTCAAGCTGACCGTGCTCGACACGGCGGTGCTGGCGCTGGGCCTGTGGACCATCGGCGTGTCCTCGCCGTTGCTGCTGGGCCTGTTCTGCGCGGTGCTGGCCTGGGTGCCTTTCGTGGGCTCGGTGGTCGGCTGCGTGCTGGTGGTGATCGTCGCCTCGACCGATGCGCCCAGCAATCCCTTCATCGCCTACGGCGCGATCGGCGTGTTCGTGCTGGCGCGCCTGCTGGACGACTTCGTGTTCATGCCGCTGACCCTGGGGCGCAGCATCCGCGTCCATCCCCTGGTGACGGTCTTGATGATCTTCATCGGCGGCGCGCTGGCTGGCGTGGTGGGACTGATGCTGGTGCTGCCGCTGCTGGGCGTGGTGATGGTGGTGGGCGAGACGCTGGGGCGCCTCGTCACCAATCCGCGCCTGCGCGCCCGGCACCGCTACGCGCGCACCCTGCGCACGCGCCAGGCCAGCATCGACCTGGATGTCGCCCATGAGCGGCGCGCACGCACGATGCCTGGGATAGAGAGTTAGTGCATCAGGATTCTATACTGGGGGTCAGGTCTGACATATAGACACGAACTCAAGTATTACTTGCTTGTATTGATCAGCCCGTGTCCAAATGTCAGACCTGACCCCATAAAAAAAACCGGAGACCAGCTCCGGTTCTTGTGGAGGCAAAGCGGCTTATTTACGCGCCGCTTTCGGCTTCGTCTTGATCGTATCCAGGATCGAGGGGCGGGCCTTGGACGATGCCGCTACGGCCGCGGCCGGCGCACGTTCCACGCGCACCTGCACCTTGTCGCGTCCGGCACGCGCCGGGCCCGGACCGCGCTTGCCGACCTCGCGCTCGCTCACCGGCGTGCCGCCCGGCACCATGCGTTTGCGGTCCCAGTCCGGCGCCGGCTCGGCGCCTGGCGGCGGCACCAGGTGGCGCTCGCCCGTGCCGATCAGGTCGCCACGGCCCATGCGTTTCAGGCCCTCGCGCAGGACCGGCCAGTTCTCCGGATCGTAGTAGCGCAGGAAGGCCTTGTGCAGCTTGCGGGTCTTGCCGCTCTTGGCGGTTTCGACGACTTCCGAATCTTCCGTCACCTTCGCCAGCGGATTCTTGCCCGAGTGGTACATGGTGGTGGCCATCGCCATCGGCGTCGGCGTGAAGGTCTGCACCTGGTCGAGCCTGAAGTTGTTCTTCTTCAGCCACAAGGCCAGGTTCAGCATGTCCTCGTCGGTCGAACCCGGGTGGGCCGCGATGAAGTAGGGAATCAGGTACTGCTTCTTGCCGGCCTCGATCGAGTACTTGTCAAACAGGCGCTTGAACTCGTCGTAGGCGCCGATGCCCGGCTTCATCATCTTCGACAGCGTGCCCTGCTCGGTGTGCTCCGGCGCGATCTTCAGCAGGCCGCCCACGTGGTGGGTGACCAGTTCCTTGACGTACTCGGGCGAACGCACCGCGAGGTCGTAGCGCAGGCCGGAGCCGATCAGGATCTTCTTGATCCCGGGAATGGCGCGCGCCTTGCGGTACAGCGAGATCAGCTTGCTGTGGTCGGTGCCGAGGTTGCTGCAAATGGTCGGATACACGCACGACAGGCGGCGGCAGGATTCCTCGATTTTCTTGTCCTTGCAGGCCAGGCGGTACATGTTGGCGGTCGGACCGCCCAGGTCGGTAATGGTGCCGGCAAAGTTCTTGGTGGTGTCGCGGATCAGCTCGATCTCGCGCAGGATCGAGGGTTCCGAACGGCTCTGGATGATGCGGCCTTCGTGCTCGGTGATCGAGCAGAAGGTGCAGCCGCCGAAGCAGCCGCGCATGATGTTCACCGAATAGCGGATCATCTCCCAGGCCGGGATGTGGGCCTTGCCGTAGCTCGGGTGCGGGGCGCGCGCGTACGGCAGGTCGTAGACGTTGTCCATCTCGTCCATGGCCAGCGGCAGCGGCGGGGCGTTGAGCCAGACGTCGCGGTCGCCGTGCTGCTGCACCAGCGCACGCGCATTGCCCGGGTTCGACTCGAGGTGGAACACGCGCGAGGCGTGCGCGTACATCACCGGGTCTTCGCTGACGGTCTCGAAACTCGGCAGGCGCACCACGGTTTTCTGGGCCTTTGCGCGGGCGGCGGCCTGGCGCTCTTCGCGCGTCATGATCACCACCGGTTTCACCACCGGCTCGGGCTGCGCGTTTTCGGTGGCGCAGGCCTTGGTGTCTTCCTGGGCCATCGCGTAGGGGTTCGGGTGCGCGTCGACGCGGCCCGGCACGTCGACGCGGGTCGAGTTGTGCACGCTCCACTCTTCGTCCGGCAGCCAGCCGTGCGGCACCAGGAAGGCGGTGCCGCGCAGGTCGCGAATGTTCTTGATGTTCTCGCCCGCGGCGATGCGGCGGGTGACGTCCACCAGCGCGCGTTCGGCGTTGCCGAAGATGAGCAGGTCGGCCTTCGATTCGAACAGCACCGAGCGGCGCACCTTGTCCGACCAGTAGTCGTAGTGGGCGATGCGGCGCAGCGAGGCCTCGATGCTGCCGGCGATCACCGGCACGCCCGGGAAGGCTTCGCGGGCGCGCTGGCAGTACACCGTGACGGCGCGGTCAGGGCGTTTGTTCGGCTCGGCGTTGGGGGTGTAGGCATCGTCGGAACGGATCTTGCGGTCGGCCGTGTAGCGGTTGACCATCGAGTCCATGTTGCCGGCGGTAATGCCCCAGTAGAGGTTCGGCTTGCCGAGCGCGCGGAAGGGCTCGACCGAGGTCCAGTCCGGCTGACTGATGATGCCGACGCGATAGCCCTGCGCTTCCAGCAGGCGGCCGACCAGCGCCATCCCGAAGCTCGGATGGTCGATGTAGGCGTCTCCGGTGACCAGGATGATGTCGCACGAATCCCACCCGAGCTTGTCCATTTCGGCACGGGACATCGGGAGGAAAGGCGCGACGGGAGCGCGGCTGGAGCGCTTCGGGACGCTCGCGAAAAGGTTTACTGGGGAGTTCATTGGCCGGTATTGTACCGGAAAACCATTTTTGGGTCTCCCACACCCCCCCCAAAAATGGCTTACTTATCAATGAGTTGCAGCACGGATGTAATCTCAGATACCCATGTTGGACAGCATATTGCCGAGCTGGCGCAGGCCGGCCGAGAAGGTCGGGTGGTTCGCATCGAAGCGGGCCGCCAGTTCCTGGGTACGGGAAGACAGGCCGTAGGTGTTCTCGTCGAGCTCGTTCTCGGCATGGCGCGCCAGGGCGCGGTCGATGTCGCCGTCGAGCTGGCGCAACAGGGTTTCCAGTTCCGGGTCGACGTTATCGGTTTCCTGCAGGTGGCGGTGCAAGGCTTTCAGGTGCGCCTTCAGGTTCGCATCGCGTTCGTGTTCGTTCTCGTTCAGCATTGTCGCTCTCGCTAGTTGGTGAAGCGGGTCTCGAGGTACAGCGCCTCGACCTGCTCGCGCGCCCATGGGGTGCGACGCAAAAACTTCAGGCTCGACTTGATGCTCGGGTCTTTCTGGAAGCAATTGATGTCGATCCGGCGGCCGAGTCCCTCCCAGCCGTAGTGCTCGACGAGGCGGGTTAACAGGGATTCTAAAGTAATACCGTGGAGGGATTGAACACTCATCGCTTGGGGGATTTGCTGTTGAAGGGAATTGCGGGAGTGTATACAAGCGCCGGCCGCATTGCACGGCCGGCGCCAAACCGGCTTATTCTCCGGTCAAGCCGCGGCGTTCCAGCAGCGGACGCACCTGCGCATCACGGCCGCTGAAGTTGCGGTACATCTGCATCGCATCGATAGTGCCGCCGCGCGACAGCAGGGTCTTGCGGAAGTGGTCGCCGTTCTTGCGGGTCAGGCCGCCGTTCTCCTTGAACCAGTTGACGGTGTCCGCGTCCAGCTTCTCGGCCCACAGGTAGCCGTAGTAGCCGGCCGAGTAGCCGCCGGAGAAGGTGTGCGAGAAGTAGGTGGTGCGGTAGCGCGGCGGCACCAGCGCGAAGTCCACGCCCGCTTTCTTCAGCGCGTCAGCCTCGAAGGCCAGCACGTCGGTCGGAATCTGGTTCGGCGACAGCTGGTGCCAGGCCTGGTCCAGCAGCGCCGCGGCCAGGTACTCGGTGGTGCGGAAGCCTTCGTTGAACTGCTGCGAAGCCTGCACCTTGTCCAGCAGCTCCTTCGGCATCGGCGCGCCGGTCTGGTAATGCTTGGCATAGTTGGCCAGCACTTCCGGCCAGGTCATCCACATCTCGTTCACCTGCGACGGGAACTCGACATAGTCGCGCGGCACGCGCGAGCCCGAGAAGCGCGGGTACTTCACGTCCGAGAACATGCCATGCAGGGCGTGACCGAACTCGTGGAAGGTGGTGCGCACTTCATCGTAGGTCAGCAGGGTCGGCTCGCCGGCGGCCGGCTTGGCGATGTTCAGGTTGTTCGCGATGACCGGCTTGGTGCCCATCAGCTTGCTTTGCGGGACCCAGGCATTGGCCCAGGCGCCGCCGCGCTTGTTCGGGCGCGCGTAGGGGTCGAAGGTGAAGATCGCCAGCTGCTTGCCGTCGTGGTCGAACACGTCGAACACGCGCACGTCCTCGTTGTAGGCCGGCAGGTCCTTGCGCTCCTTGAAGCTGATGCCGAATTCCTTGTTGGCGGCGAAGAACACGCCATCCACCAGCACGCGGTTCAGCTCGAAGTAGGGCTTGAGCTGGTTGCCGTCGAAGGCGTACTTGGCGGCGCGCACCTTGTCGCTGTAGAAGGCCCAGTCGTGCGCGGCGGCCTGGAAGCCGCCCTTCTCGCCTTCTTCCTTGTTAATCGCCTGCTGGATCTCGGCTGCTTCCTTGCGCGCATTGTTCACGGCCGGCTTGGCGAATTCGGCCAGCAGCTGGTTCACCGCCTTGGTGTCCTTGGCGGTCTGGTCGGCCAGGTTGTAGGCCGCGTGGTTCGGGTAGCCCAGCAGCGCCGCGCGCTGGGCGCGCAGCTTGGCGATCTTCAGCACGACGTCGCGGTTGTCGAACTCGCCGCCGCGCGAGCCGCGCGCCAGCGAAGCCGCCAGCAGCTTCTCGCGGGTGGCGCGGTTGGTCAGCACCGACAGGCCTGCCTGCTGGGTGGTGTTCACGACCGGGATCACGAACTTGCCGTCCAGGCCGCGCTTCTTCGCTTCTGCGGCGGCGGCGTCGATCGCCTTGTCGGACATGCCGGCCAGTTCGGCACGGCTGTCCACCACCAGGGCCGAGGCATTCGCTTCCTTCAGAACGTTCTGGGCGAACTGGGTCGACAGCCCGGCCAGCTGGCCGTTCATCTCTTTCAGTTTCTGCTTGTCGGCGTCGGACAGCTGGGCGCCGGCGCGCACGAAGTCGGTGTGGTAGCGCTCGATCAGGTACTGGCCCTCGGCGTCCAGGCCCAGCTTGCTGCGCTTGTCGTACAGCGTCTTGATGCGGGCGTACAGCTTCGAGTTCAGGCGGATCGCGTCGTTATGGGCCGACAGCTTCGGCGCCAGTTCCTTGTCCAGGGCCTGCAGCGCGTCGTTGGTGTACGAACCCTTCAGGGTGCCGAAGGCGGCGCCGACACGGTTCATCAGCTGGCCCGAACGCTCCATCGCGACGATGGTGTTTTCAAAGGTCGGCGCTGCCTTGTTGTTGGCGATCGCCTCGATTTCCAGCGCTTCCTGGCGCATCGCTTCGGCAAAGGCCGGGGCGAAGTGCTCGTTCCTGATCTTGTCCCAGGCCGGGTAGTTGAACGGCAGGGTGCTCGGCTTGGCGAAGGGATTCGAGGCTTCGAGCATCGAAGCCGGGGCCAGGGGGGCGGCAACTGCGGCCATGCTGGCGGCGGCGCTGGCGGCGGCGACCAGCAGGATGTGTGGACGGGTCATGGTGTCCTCGTTATGGTTTTAGTTGAAGGATGCTGCAATCAAAAAGCCGGCGCGAGCGCCGGCTTCATCGACATCAGTTCAGGCCACGGCGCTCGAGCAGCGGCTCGATGACCGGATCGCGGCCGCGGAAGTCGCGGTACATCTGCACCGCATCCATGGTGCCGCCCTTCGACAGCACCATCTTGCGGAAGCGGTCGCCGTTCTTGCGCTGCAGGCCGCCGTTTTCCTTGAACCACTCGCCGGCGTCGGCGTCCAGGCGCTCGGCCCACAGGTAGCTGTAGTAGCCGGCCGAGTAGCCGCCCGAGAAGGCGTGCGAGAAGTAGGTCGAGCTGTAGCGCGGCGGGACCGGCGCGAAGTCCAGGCCCGCGTCACGCAGTGCCTGCTCTTCGAAGGACTTCACGTCCGTCGGGATGGCCTTCGAGCCGAGCTGGTGCCAGCGCTGGTCGATCACCGCCGCGGCCAGGTACTCGGTGGTGCGGTAGCCTTCGTTGAACTTCTGCGAGGCGCGCAGCTTGTCCAGCAGCTCCTTCGGCATCGGCTCGCCGGTCTGGTAGTGCTTGGCGTAGTTGGCCAGCACTTCCGGCCAGGCCATCCACATCTCGTAGACCTGCGACGGCAGCTCGACGTAGTCGCGCGGCACGCTGGTGCCCGAGAAGCGCGGGTACTTCACCTTCGAGAACCAGCCATGGGTGCCGTGGCCGAATTCGTGGAAGGTGGTGCGCACTTCGTCCCAGGTGAGCAGGGTCGGCTCGCCCGGCGCCGGCTTGGCCAGGTTCAGGTTGTTGGTGATGACCGGCTTGTTGCCCAGCAGGGTGCTCTGGCTGACCAGGGCGCCCATCCAGGCGCCGCCGCGCTTGTTCGAGCGCGCGTACGGGTCGAGCACGAAGATCGCCAGGTGCTCGCCGTTCTCTTCGAACACGTCGTACACGCGCACGTCGGCGTCGTACACCGGCAGGTCCTTGCGCTGCTTGAAGGTGATGCCCCACAGCTTGTTGGCGGCGAAGAAGGCGCCGTCGTTCAGCACGCGGTCGAGTTCGAAGTAAGGCTTGAGCTGGTTGGCGTCGAAAGCGTACTTGGCGGCGCGCACCTTGTCGCTGTAGTAGTTCCAGTCGTAGGCGGCGACCTTGAAGCCGCCCTTCTCGGCATCGATCACTTCCTGGATCTCGGCGGCTTCCTTCTTGGCGTTGCGCACGGCCGGCGCGGCCAGGTCGGACAGCAGCTTGTTGACCGCCGTGGTGTCCTTGGCGGTCTGGTCTTCCAGCGAGTAGGCGGCGTGGCTGCTGTAGCCCAGCAGCTCGGCGCGCTCGGCGCGCAGCTTGGCCAGCTGCAGCACGATGTCGCGGTTGTCGAATTCGCCGCCGCGCGAACCGCGCACGGTCGAGATCGACAGCAGCTTCTCGCGGGTGCCGCGCACGTTCAGCGTCGACAGCGGGCCCTGCTGGGTGGTGTTCACGACCGGGATCACGAACTTGCCGTCCAGGCCGCGCTTCTTCGCTTCCGCGGCGGCGGCGTCGATGGCCTTGGCCGGCAGGCCGGCCAGCTCTTCGCGGGTGTCGACCACGAAGGCCGAGGCATTCACTTCCTTCAGCACGTTCTGGCTGAACTGGGTCTGCAGGGCGGCCAGCTTGCCGTTGTACTCGCGCAGCTTCTGCTTGTCGGCATCCGACAGCTTGGCGCCGGCGCGCACGAAGTCCTTGTGGTAGCGCTCGATCAGGTATTTGGACTCGGCGTCCAGGCCCAGCTTGTCGCGCTTGGCGTACAGGGTCTGGATGCGCTGGAACAGTTTCGGATTCAGGCGGATCGCGTCGCCGTGGGCGGCCAGTTTCGGCGCCAGCTCCTTGTCCAGGGCCTGCAGGCTGTCGTTGGTGTAGGAACCGACCAGGGTGCCGAACACGGTCGACACGCGGTTCAGCAGACGGCCCGAACGCTCCATCGCGACGATAGTGTTCTCGAAGGTCGGCGCAGCCTTGTTGTTGGCGATCGCTTCGACTTCGGCAGCCTGTTCGCGCATGCCTTCGGCGAAGGCCGGGGCGAAGTGCTCGTTCTTGATCTTGTCGAAGGCCGGGTAGCCGTACTGGAGGGTGCTCGGCTTGGCGAACGGGTTGGTCGCGTCGAGCGGCGCGGCATAGGCCAGGTTGGCCATCGCGACGCTGGCCGCGATCAGGAGCATACGGGGACGATTCATGGTGTCTCGGATGGTGATTGAACTACGTTGGAACACGCCTGCCTTTCGCCGCCGGGCTTGTGGCCCGGCGGCGAAAGGCGCAGCGCAGGAAAAGATTTAATTACCGGTCAGGCCCCGGCGTTCCAGCAAAGGCTCGATGACCGGATCGCGGCCACGGAACTGACGGAACAGGTCCATCGCATCGGCGCTGCCGCCACGCGACAGCAGGGTCTTGCGGAAGTGGTCGCCGTTCTTGCGCGACAGGCCGCCGCTCTCGGTGAACCACTGCACGGTGTCGGCGTCGAGCTTTTCGCTCCACAGGTAGGCGTAGTAGCCGGCCGAATAGCCGCCGTTCATCGAGTGCGAGAAATAGGTCGTGCGGTAGCGCGGCGGCACCGGCGCGAAGTCGACGCCCGCGTCCTTCAATGCCTTGGCCTCGAAGGCCAGCACGTCGCTCGGGACCTGGGACGGCTTGAGCTGGTGCCAGCGCTGGTCGAGCAGCGAGGCGGCCAGGTATTCGGTGGTCATGTAGCCCTGGTTGAACTTTTTAGAAGCGACCACCTTGTCCAGCAGCTCTTTCGGCATCGGCGCGCCGGTCTGGTGGTGCTTCGCATAATTGGCCAGCACTTCCGGCCAGATCGCCCACATCTCGTTGACCTGCGACGGGTACTCGACGAAGTCGCGCGGCACGTTGGTGCCCGAGAAGTGCGGATACTTCACGTCCGAGAACATGCCGTGCAGCGCGTGGCCGAACTCGTGGAAGGCGGTGCGCACCTCGTCATAGGTCAGCAGGGTAGGCTGGCCGGCGGGCGGTTTCGGGATGTTCAGGTGGTTGCCGACCACCGGCTTCTTGCCCAGCAGGTGAGACTGCGACACGTATTCGTTCATCCAGGCGCCGCCCTGCTTGTTGCCGCGCGCGTAGGGGTCGAACAGGAAGATCGCCAGCTGCTTGCCGTCGTGGTCGAACACGTCGAACACGCGCACGTCCGGATCGTAGACCGGCAGGTCCTTGCGTTCCTTGAAGGTGATGCCGTATTCCTTGGTGGCGGCGAAGAACACGCCGTCCACCAGCACGCGGTTCAGCTCGAAGTAAGGGCGCAGCTGGTTCTCGTCGAAGTTGTACTTCGCGGCGCGCACCTTGTCCTGGTACAGCGGCCAGTCCCAGGAGGCGAGCTTGAAGCCACCTTTTTCGCCGAGCTCCCTGTTAATCACCTTCTGGATTTCAGACGCTTCCTTGCGCGCGTTATTGACTGCCGGCTTGGCCAGCTCGGCCAGCAGCCGGTTGACGGCAGCCGGGTTCTTGGCAGTTTCCAGTTCCTGCGAATAGGCCGCGTAGTTCGGGTAGCCCAGCAGCGCGGCGCGCTCGGCGCGCAGCTTGACCAGGCGCAGCACCAGCTGGCGTGTATCGAACTCGCCGCCGCGGCTGCCGCGGTTCAGGGACGCCGCCATCAGGCGCTCGCGGGTCTTGCGGTTGGTGAGGGTCGCCAGCGGCGGCTGGCTGCTGGTGTTGACGATGGCGATCGCGTACTTGCCCTTCAGGCCACGCTTTTCGGCCTCGCTTGCCGCGGCATTGATCTCGGCGTCGGAGAAACCGGCCAGTTCGCCGCGGGTGTCCACGATCAGCGCCGATGCATTGGCTTTCTTCAGCACGCGCTGCGAGAAGTCCGACTGCAGCGAGGCGATCTCGGCGTTGTATTTCTTGAGCTTGTCCTTGTCGGCGGCGGACAGGTTGGCGCCCGCGCGCACGAATTCCTTGTACACGCGCTCCAGCAGATGCTTCGATTCGGCGTCCAGGCCCAGGGTGGCGCGCTTGGCGTGCAGGGTCTTCACGCGCTGGAACAGGGCCGGGTTCAGGTAGATCGCGTCGTTGTGCGCGGCCAGCTTGGGCGACATTTCGCGGTCGACCGCGTCCAGCACGTCGTTGGTGTTGGCCGTCTGCAGGTTCGAGAACACGGCGGCCACGCGCGCCAGCATCTGGCCGGCACGCTCCATGGCGACGATGGTGTTCTCAAAAGTAGGCGCTGCCTTGTCCCTGGCGATGGCGTCGATCTCGCGCAAGTGTTCGGCCATGCCGGCGGCGTAGGCCGGCAGGAAGTGCTCGTTCTTGATCTTGTCGAAGGCCGGGTAATTCAGCGGCAGGCTGCTGGGCTGGGCGAACGGGTTGGCGGCGTCGAGGGCAGGCGCTGCCGGTGCAGCCACTGCGGCGTGCGCGAGCGCGAGGCTGGCGGCAACGATGAACAGGTGTGGTCGGTTCATGCGATCTTTCGGACTCTTTTGAAGGAGCTGCCGGGAGTGCTCGACAGCCGTTGCGCGACGATCATAGCAGGCTTATACGCACGTCGTCACAATAAAAAAGGTATGTATGGCACATGTATCGGCCATGTATCGGCATGTATCGGCCATGTATCAATTCTGGCCGTGCTAGCATCCGTTTTCACCATGGAATCCCTCACCCAACGCTCCTACGACGCCATCGTCGTCGGCACCGGCCCCGGCGGCGCCAGCACGGCGCGCGAGCTGGCGCGCGCCGGCGCCCGCGTCCTGGTGCTCGAGCAGGGCAGCGCCGCGCCCCTGGCCGGCACCCTGGGCCAGATGGCCACCATGGCCCTGCCCGGCCGCGGCGCCTGGCTGCACCGCGACGCCTCGCTGCTGGTGGCCGGCACCGCCCTGGGAGGCAGCTCGGCGCTGAACTTCGCCACCGCCGCCCCGCCCCCTGCCGCCATGTTCGCCGCCCACGGCATCGACCTGGCGCCCCATCTCGCCGCCTTGCGCGCGGAACTGCCGCTCGCGCCCCTGCCCGACAGCCTGGTCGGCCCGATGGCGGGGCGCATCATGGCGGCGGCACGCGCTGCCGGTTTCAACTGGGAAAAGCTCGACAAGATGATCCGCCCGCAGGCCTGCCGCAGCGGCTGCTGGCGCTGCGTGTACGGCTGCCCCTACGGCGCCAAGTGGAGCGCGCGCGATTTCGTCGAGGAAGCCTGCCGTCACGGCGCCGTGCTGCTGGACCGCAGCCGGGTACGGCGCGTGCTGGTGGAAGACGGCCGCGCCGTCGGCGTGGAATACCGGCGCGAAGGCGGCACGCACACGGTACGGGCGCAGACGGTGGTGCTGGTGGGCGGCGGCATCGGCAGTCCGCGCCTGCTGCATGCCTCCGGCCTGGGGCCGCGGCTGGCGTCCTTCTTCAGCGATCCGGTGGTGGCGGTGATGGGGAGCGTGGATGACGTCGATGGCGGCGCCGAAGTGCCGATGGCGGCCGGCGCCAGTTTTACTGAAGAGGGCATCGCGCTGGCCGACCTCACCTTGCCGGCGCCGATGTACGCGGCTTTCGCGCTGCAGGCCGGCCGCGTCGACCGGGTGGGCGCGCACCGGCGCACGCTGAGCATCATGGTGAAGATCCGCGACGACATCGGCGGCGCGGTCGGCCCGCGCTGGGTGGACAAGCGCCTGACCCCAGGCGACCGGGCGCGTCTTGACAAAGGCATCGGGATGGCGCGCCGGATCCTGGAACAGGCGGGCGCGCGGCAGGTGTTTGCAAGCCACCATTTTGCCGCCCATCCGGGCGGGAGCGTGCGCATCGGCGAAGGCGTGGACAGCGCGCTGCGCGCCGCGCCCGGACTCTACGTATGCGACGCCTCGGTGATCCCGCAGCCATGGGGATTGCCGCCGACGCTCACCCTGCTGTGCCTGGGCAAGCAGCTCGGCGCCATGCTGGCCGGCGCTGCTGTCAGTAGTGAGGCGGTTTCTCGTTGACCGGTCCCTGGCGGGTGGACTGCAGGGTGCGGACGTGGTCCACCAGGGAGGCGACCAGGGCTTCGAGCTGGTCGATGCGGCGGCCCTGGCGGTAGATGGTGTCGTTCAGCGTCTCGACCAGGTCTTCCTGGTGCGCGAGCTTGATTTCAATATCGACGAATCGGTCTTCCTGGCTCATGCTCTTACCCCGCGCGCAAAGCCGGCATTATGACAGAGTCACAAGCCGGCCCGGCGCGCGCGGCAGGCGTCAGCCCAGCGGGAACTCGATGCCGTTGTTGATCAGGCCGATCACCTGCGCCTGGTTTTCCGGGCTCTCCGAGAAGAAGGCCAGCACCTCGGCACGCGAGGCCTGCTTCAGGCCATTCACCCAGAAGTCGAAGCCCGCGCCTTCTGCCGGACGGTGCAGCACGTGGGCGTACAGCTTGCTCACGAAATAGCTGTCCGACGGGTCGGTCGAATACAGGGCCTGGGCTTCCTTGTCGGCCAGGAACATCTGCGAGATCTGGGTCAACGTGTAATTGCCGGTATCCAGGGCCTTGATCCAGAACGACAGGCCACCCTTGTCCGGCTCGCGGTCGAAGGCGGCGCGGTACAGGCGGTAGACCTCGCCGGCCGAGCCGTCGATGTCGAGCGCCACCATGGTGTCGCCGAACTGGATGCGCTCGACGTTGACCAGGTTGTCGATGCCCAGCGCGCCGCTCTTGTCGGTCACGCTCACGCCGTAGACGCCGCGCTCGATCATGAAGCCGGCGCGAGCGCCGTTGTACACGACGGTATCCAGGCCGGCGCCGCCGTCGACCGCGTTGTTGCCTGCGCCCGGCGTGAAGGTGTTGTTCAGGCTGTTGCCGGTCAGGTTGAGCATGCTGTCGATGGTGAACTGCATGCGGTTCGCGGCGCTGGTGGCGTTGTCGGCGATGTCGACCGACACGGCGGCCACTTCATAGGGGCCGTTCGGCAGCGCCACCGAGTCGATCCGCCAGCTGCCATCGCTCTTGACCACGGTGCGGCCGATCTCGGTGGCGTCGCCGATGCGCACCAGCTGGATCGTGGTGCCGGCCTCGGCAGTGCCGCTGAAGACCGGCTGGTTGCCGCCCGCGCCCAGGGCCAGCGTCGAGGTCGGGATCACCGGCGGCGTCGCGTCGACGTTGAAGCTGACAGCGTTGCTGAATGCCGAGACATTGCCGGCGGCGTCGGTCGCGCTTGCGCGCAGCGAGTAATTCAGGCCGTCGTTGAAGGCGCTGGCGACCACGCTGAACAGGCCGTTCGCGTCGGCGCGGGTTTCGGCCACGAGGCGCTCGCCATCGTAAATGCGGACCAGGGCGTTTGCTTCGGCCGAGCCGGTGACGAGTGGCTTGTTGCCGGACGTGTAGCCGGCGGCATTCTTCGACACCGACAGCGCCGGCGCTGCGGGCGGCGTGACGTCGCTCGTGACCTGGGAACGCTGGTACTGTCCGTCGGTGAAGGCGAGCAGTTCGATGTTGCTGAGCGTGGCGGTGCCCAGGGTCGCGTGCGTCACGAGCAGGCTGCCGCTGCCGTTTTCGCTGAAGCTGTATTCGCCGCGGCCACGGCTGAACACGACGGTGTCGGTGCCGCCCCCGCCGTCGATGACGTCATTGCCGCCGAGGACGACGATGCGGTCGTTGCCGGCCGTGCCGGTGATGCGGTCGGCCCCGGTGGTGCCGGTGATGAAGCGCCCGCCTGCGTCGACGCCGAGCGCGCCGCCCAGGCCATCGCCGCCGTACAGCCAGTTCAGCGCGGCGATGTCGTACGGGCTGAAGGTGCTGTACGGTCCGCCGGTATCGGTGTACGACATGATCGTATTGCCGGTGTTGTCCTGCTGGAAGGGGAGATGGACGTGGTCGTGCTCATCCCCCTCATGGAAGGGATGCTTGAGGCCGAGCGCATGCCCCAGCTCGTGCAGCAGGGTCTGGTAGCCCTCGCTGCCCGGTACCGGATTGCTGTTCTGCGCGCGCCATTCCACGTTATCGAGATAGACGTAGGCATTCGGCTTGTATCCAACGACGTTATTGCCGATGTACGAATACGGTCCGTTCCAGCTGCACAGGCCCGTCGTCTGGCTGCCTTCGAGGTCGAGGTTGGCCAGGTGGATCTGGGCATTGCTGCCGTTCGAGGTTTCGACGAACTGGATGCCGGTGACCTGCTGCAGGTAGGTGAAGGCCGACCGCGCGGCAGTCTGCTGGGTGATATTGAACGCAGCCTGTCCCGTCACCGGCGTGCCGGTTTCCGGGTTCACTTCGGTTCCCGACGACAGGTCGAAGGTGTAATAAATCGTGTTCGGCGTCACGCCGATCATGTAGTTCCAGTCGGGGCCGATATCGAGCAGCGCATCGATGTGATTCAGCCCGGACAGGGGGGTCGTGGTCAGGTCGGTAACGGTTGCCATGCTTGAGATAGTCAGAAAGTGGTTGCAAGACTCTACATTGAGCTCGCTTTCCGGAAAGTATTTCCTGCGGCACAAATGAAGTCAAATAAGAATTTCAATCGTGCGCGGCTATTAGCAGGCCAACAAGGCTGATACGCAACGCGGGGATCGAAGACTTATGCTTTCGGCATGGCCAGCAAGGCCTTCAAGCTGGCCAGCCTTTCCTTCGGACTGAGCACTTCGGTTTCCTTGGGCGGCGCGTCGCCGACGTCCAGCGCCATTTCCTTGATGAAGCGCGAGGGTTCGCAATGCACCAGCTCGCCGGCGCGCTTGCGCTTCTTGCACCAGGTCAGGCGCAAGGTGCGCTGGGCGCGCGTGATGCCCACATACATCAGGCGGCGTTCCTCCTGGATGCGGGCCGCCATGACTTCCACCGGCGCGTCCGGGTCGCCCTTGTGCGGCAGGATGCCCTCTTCCACCCCGACCAGGAACACGTGCGGGTATTCCAGGCCCTTGGAGGCGTGCAGAGTCGACATGCGCACGGCGTCCTGTTCCTCGTCCTGGCCTTCCAGCATCGACATCAGGGCCACCATCTGGGTCAGTTCCAGCAGGTTCTTCTCTTCGCCATCGCGGTCGCGCCCGCCCCGGCCGCGTTCCTTCAGCCAGTTGGTGAACTCGAGCACGTTCTGCCACTTGGCCTGGGCCGCGCGGTCGTCGAAGCTCTCGTACAGGTAGTGCTCGTAGTTCATCTCCTTCATCATGTCATCCAGGACCTCGGCGGCATTGTCGCCGCTGCCGGAGGGGCCGGGCCGGGTGGCGCGGTCTTCCAGCTCCAGCAGGAAGCGGCAGAAGTCGCGCAGCGGCGCCAGCTGGCGCTCGGCCAGCTTGGCTTCCAGCCCGTTCTTGCGCGCGGCCTCGAACAGCGAGCAATTCCACTGCTTGGAGAATTCGCCCAGCGTCTCGAGCGTCGCCATGCCGACCCCGCGCTTGGGCGTGGTCACGGCGCGGATGAAGGCCGGGTCGTCGTCCTGGTTCGCGATCAGGCGCAGGTAGGCGATGATGTCCTTGATCTCGGCCTTGTCGAAAAAGCTCTGGCCGCCCGACATGGTGTAGGGGATGCGCTCCTTGCGCAGGGCCTGCTCGATGATGCGCGCCTGGTGGTTGCCGCGGTACAGGATGGCGTAGTCGGTCCACTTGTTCTTGCGCTGGAAGTGGTCGGCCGAGATCATGATGGCCACCTGCTCGGCTTCCTGCTCGTCGCTCTGCATGCCCAGCACTTCGATCGGCTCGCCCAGGCCGTGTTCGGACCAGAGCGACTTCTCGAACAGCTTCGGATTGTTGCCGATGACGGCATTGGCCGCCTGCAGGATGCGGGTGGTCGAGCGGTAGTTCTGTTCCAGCTTGATCACGCGCAGGTCGGGGAAGTCGGTCTGCAGCGTTTTGAGGTTTTCGACCGAGGCGCCGCGCCAGGCGTAGATCGCCTGGTCGTCGTCGCCCACGGCCGTGAACATCGGCTTTTTACCCAAGCCCGTGACCAGGAGTTTCACCAGCTCGTACTGGCAGGTGTTGGTGTCCTGGTACTCGTCCATCAGCAGGTAGCGCAGGCGGCGCTGCCAGCGGTCGCGGATCGATTCGTTGTTGCGGAACAGCTCCACCGGCAGGCGGATCAGGTCGTCGAAATCCACCGCCTGGTAGGCCTGCAGGGTGGCCAGGTAGCTGCGGTAGACGCGCGCCGACATGGCTTCGTCCTCGTCCTTCGCGTTACGGATCGCGTCTTCGGGGTCGACCAGGCCGTTCTTCCACAGCGAGATCGCGTTCTGGATGCGGCGGATTTCCTGTTTATCGGTGGTGAGCGCCAGGTCGGAGACGACGGTGTAGCAATCGTCGCTGTCCATGATCGAGAACTTGTCCTTCAGGCCGACGCCGGCCGCTTCCTGGCGCAGGATCTTGACGCCCAGCGAGTGGAAGGTGGAGACGGTCAGTTGCTTGGCCTGCTTGGGCTGCTTGAGCAGCTTGGCGATGCGTTCCTGCATCTCGAGCGCGGCCTTGTTGGTGAAGGTCAGGGCGGCGATCGTGCGCGGGTCGTAGCCGCGGTCTTCGATCATGTACGCAATCTTTTGCGTAATGACGCGCGTCTTGCCCGAGCCGGCACCGGCCAGCACCAGGCATGGGCCGTCGAGATAGAGCACGGCTTCGCTCTGCGGCCCGTTGAGGCCGAATTTTGGTGCGTTGGACATGGGAAAGATTTCTGCAGAATGGCCGGGTATTGTAAGGCTGAGTTCGGCATCGCGCCAAAAGCATGCCCTAAAAAACCCGTTTTGCAACACCGTGCTAGGCCAGTAACGCCACCGCCTTGACCTGGGCCCAGACCTGCAGGCCGGGACGGATGTCCAGCTCGCGCCGCGAGCGTTCCGAAATGCGGGCCAGCAGCGGCACCTCGCCCATGCGCATCTGCACCAGCACGTGTCCCGGCGTGTCGGTGGCCGCGGTGGCCGTCACGATGGCGGGCAGGAGATTCACGATACTGCTGCGCTGGGGCCGCTCCAGCGCAATGCTGACATCGCGTGCATGGATGCGGCAGCGCAGTCGGCTGCCCACCGGCTCGCTGCGACGTCCGACGAACAGCGCACCGCCCTCGAACGCCAGGCGCGAGAGATCGTCGGCTTCGTGCCCGGCCAGCACGGTCTCCAGCACCACCCCGGTATCGTCGGCGAAGGCCGGCGGCAGGTCGGCGCGGGCCAGCGTTTCGGTGAGCGGGCCGCTGGCCACCACGCGTCCGGCGTCGAGCAGCACCAGGTGGTCGGCCAGGCGCGCCACTTCATCCGGCGCGTGGCTGACATAGATGATGGGAATGGAGAGCTCGTCATGCATGCGCTCCAGGTAAGGCAGGATTTCCTGCTTGCGCTTGAGGTCGAGTGCGGCGAGCGGCTCGTCCATGAGCAGCAGGCGCGGCGAGGACAGCAAGGCGCGGGCGATCGCCACACGCTGGCGCTCTCCGCCGGACAGGCTCGCCGGCTTGCGCTCGAGCAGCCGCTCGATGCCGAGCATGACGGCCACCGGCCCGAGCTCGAAGCGGCGGTCGGCGCCGGCGACCCGTTTCAAGCCGAATTCCAGGTTGCCGCGCACGCTCAGGTGCGGGAACAGGCTGGCTTCCTGGAACACGACGCCCAGGGCGCGCTGGTGCGTCGGCACGAAAGCCTTGCGCGCCTCGTCCTGCCACACCTCGTCGCCCAGCGCGACATAGCCGTTCGGTGCGCGCTCCAGGCCGGCGATCGCACGCAGGCAGGTGGTCTTGCCCGAACCCGAGGGGCCGAACAGGGCGCTCACGCCGCGCCCCGGCAAGGCGAGGTCGACGTCCAGCATGAAGCCGCCGCGGTCGATGCGGAAACTGGCACGGATGCCGCTCATCCCTTGATGCCTTTCACCGCCGGCGGATTGAAGGTGTACAGGGCCAGCAGAACAAGGAAACTGAACACGAGCATGCCGCCGGCCAGCCAATGCGCCTGCGCATATTCCATGGCCTCGACGTGGTCGTAGATCTGGACCGAGACCACGCGGGTCTTGTCCGGGATGTTCCCGCCGATCATCAGGATCACGCCGAACTCGCCGATCGTATGCGCGAAACCGAGCACGGCGCCGGACAGGAAGCCGGGGCGCGCCAGCGGCACCACGACCGACCAGAAGGTATCCCAGGGGCTGGCGCGCAGGGTCGCCGCCACTTCCAGCGGGCGCTCGCCGATCGCCTCGAAGGCATTTTGCAGGGGCTGCACGACGAAGGGCATGGAATAGAACACCGAGGCGATCACCAGCCCGGGAAAGGTGAACGGCAGGGTGCCCAGGCCCAGGGCATCGGTGGCGCGACCGACCGGCCCGTTCGGGCCCATGGCGACCAGCAGGTAGAAACCGAGCACGGTCGGCGGCAGGACCAGCGGCAGCGCCACGACCGCGCCCACCGCGCTTTTCATGCGCGAGCGCGTGCGCGCCAGCCACCAGGCGATCGGCGTCCCAAGGATGAGCAACAGGACCGTGACGATCGACGCCAGCTTGAGCGTCAGCCACACGGCTGCCAGGTTTTCCTCTGCCATGCCGGATTACAGCGCGTAGCCGAAGGACTGGATGATGGCGCGGGCCTTGGCCGACTTCAGGTAGTCCAGCAGGGCCTGTGCGGCAGGGTTGCCGCGTCCCCTGGCCAGGACCAGCGCGTCCTGGCGGATCGGCTCATGCAGGCTGGCCGGCACGACCCAGCCGGAACCCGAGGCGATCCTGCCGTCCCTGGCCACCTGGGACAGCGCGACGAAGCCGAGCTGCGCATTCCCGGTACTGATGAACTGGTGCGTCTGCGCGATGTTCTCGCCCTGCACCAGCCTGGCCTGCACCGCGTCGAACAGGTTCAGCTTTTTCAGGACGGCGACTGCTGCCGCGCCATACGGCGCGGTCTTGGGATTGGCGATGGCGAGATGCCGGAAATCCCCTGTCCGCAACACCTCGCCTTTGGCATCCACGACACCGGCCCGGGCCGACCACAGGACCAGCTTGCCGATTGCGTAGGTAAAGCGGGTGCCGGGCGCCGCCTGGCCCTCCTTTTCCAGCCGCGCCGGGGTTTCGTCGTCCGCCGCGAGCAGGACCTCGAAGGGCGCGCCGTTCCTGATCTGCGCATAGAACTTGCCGGTGGAACCGAATGCCAGCCTGGCCCGGTGGCCGGTGTCCCGTTCGAATTGCGCGGCAATGGCGTGCATCGGGGCCGTGAAATTGGCGGCAACCGCTACCTGGACTTCCCCGGCGCGGGCACCCGCGGCGCATGCCATGGCGATGAGGGCGAGACTGAGGAAACGCTGCATGACACCCTTTCGAGACGGGGACGGTGAAGAACTACCGCTATATTACCAATGTACCAATGAAAGCGCGCCTGCCCGCCGGGGCAGCGGCGACGCCGGGACACGCAATCGGGTACCATCGCAGCCTTGTGGCGCCGCGCGCCAGGCCTTATTCGGACTGCACCATGAAATTTGAACATCTCATCCAGATCAACGATCCGCTCAACCCGCTGATCGACACCATTTCGATCGAACAGCTGTGGCGCGGGCTGGTGCTGCGCGCCGAATCGCCGACCATGTTCGTGCCGCACCTGGACGAATGCACGATCGGCGACAGAACCAGCGGCAGCTTCGCCCGCCGCCTGCGCTACGGCGACCTGGTGATCGACGACGTCGTGTACCTGACCCCGCTGAAGGAAGTGCGCTACGAAGTGCCGGCCCAGGGCGAGATCGCCGCCTCCAGCCTGAAGATGATCATCGAGGCGCCGAGCGACGCCCTGCTGCTGGTGCGCTTCTGCTACGACGACGGCCAGGGCGAGCACACCGATCCGGCCAACGCCATGTACGACGACTTCAAGCGCTCGGCCTACCAGGAAGCCGACATCGACACCGTGCGCATCCTGCGCCAGCTGGCCGGCGAGGGCAAGCTGGATGCCAGCTACCTGAATTAGTAGGGTGGGCGGGTTTCCCGCCCACGCGGTGATCGGTATCGGCTCCGCTTTCGTGCTCGGTGATCTTGCTGCAAACTATCACCGCGTGGGCGGCACAGCCGCCCACCCTACTCTTACGTACCCGGCTCGGTATCGGCCGGGTCGATCTCGCTCTCTCCCTTGGCCAGGTTGTGCGCCAGGTCGCGCAGGGCGGTGCGCACGCCCTCCTCGATCACCGGGTGATAAAAGGGCATCTCCAGCATCTGGTCCACCGTCATGCGCATCTGGCAGGCCCAGGACAGCGTATGCGCCAGATGCTCGGCGCGCGGGGCGATCATCTCGGCGCCCAGGAAGCGGCGCGAACCGTATTCGGCATACACCCGCAGCATCCCCTTGTTCTGCAACATCACCCGGCTGCGGCCCTGGTTCGCGAGCGAGACCGAACCGACCGCGAACTTGCGCTTGCCCCCTTCGCACAGGCTGCGGTAGTTCGCGCCCAGGGTGGCGATGTTCGGGTCGGTGAAGGCCACCGCGATCGGCGTGCGGCGCAATCCCGGACGCACGTCCGGATAGCGGCCCGCGTTGTCGCCCGCGATCTTGCCGTGGTCGGCCGCGTCGTGCAGCAGCGGGCGCTCGTTGTTGGCGTCGCCGGCGATGAAGATGTGGCTGGTCCCGCACTGCATGGTGCGGACGTCGAACAGCGGAATGCCGTCCGGCCCGCGCTCCAGCCCCGTGTGTTCCAGCCCGATGTCGTGCACGTTGGGCGTGCGGCCGGCCGCCATCAGCACGACCTGGAAACGTTCTGTCTTCTCTTCGCCAAGGGCGTCGCTGTAGCGCAATGCCACTTCGTCTCCCTCCTGCACGGCGCCCACCACCTTCGACTGGAACTGGATGTCGAGTTCCTCGGTGAGCACGCGGGTGGCGCTGCGCAACACTTCCGGGTCGCTCAGGTGGGCGATGCTGCCGCCGCGCGCGAACAGCTTCACGCGCACGCCCAGGCGCTGCAGGGCCTGGCCCAGCTCCAGGCCGATCACGCCGGTGCCGATCACGGCCACCGATTTCGGCAGGTCATCCCAGTAGAACACGTCGTCGCTGGTGACGATGCCGGGGCCGACCTTCTCCAGCACAGGCAGGCGCAGCGGCGTGGAGCCGGTGGCGATGACGACGCGGCCGGCGCTGATCTCGGTGTGATCGTCCACGAGCAGGGTATGCGGGCCGGTGAAGCGCGCATGGCCGCGCAGCTTGTCTGCGTCATCGAAGGACTCGACGCTTTCCAGCACGAAGCCCACGAAGCGGTCGCGCTCGCGCCGCACGCGCTCCATCACGGCGCGGCCGTCGATGCGGACTTCGCCCGCGTGCACGCCGAAGGGCGCGCTGTGCTGCATCACGTGCGCGGCCTCGCTTGCGGCGATCAGGAGCTTGCTGGGCATGCAGCCGACCCGTGCGCAGGTGGTGCCGTAGTGGCTGCTTTCGATGACCACCACCCGGGCTCCTTGCGCCTTCGCCGCCCGATAGGCCGTCATGCCGGCGGTGCCGGTGCCGATGATGGCGACATCCACATCCAGTTTGTTCATCGTCTTCTCCGGGTCTCTCTACAGATGATGACGAAACGATACGCGATTTTCAGCCGGACCGCCGGAACCGGACCAATGTGCCACCATGATCGCCTATCACCATGGGAGGGCGAATGCTGGAACCGATCAGGGAGCTGCTGCGTCCGCCTCCTGGCATGGCCTTCGACTTCAGCCAGCCGGCGGGAGAGCCGGCGCTCGCTCCCCGCGACGGCATCGCCTGGCGGGTGTTCGCCAATCCGGTGGTCCTGTTCGTGGGCGGGGTGGCGGCGGTGCTGCTCGAGCTGAGCGAACCCTCGGTGCGCTCCGGCGTGTGGGACCAGGGCGGCTTCCGGCAGGATCCGGTCATGCGCCTGCGCCGCACCGGCTTCGCGGCCATGATGACCGTCTACGGGCCGCGCTCGGCGGCCGAGCAGATGATCGCGCGCGTGGTGCGCATGCATGAGCGGGTGCAGGGCACGACGCCCGCGGGCCTGCCCTACCGCGCCAACGACCCGCGCCTGCTCGACTGGGTGCAGGCCACCGCCGCCTTCGGCTTCACCGAAGCCTACCACCGCTACCTGCGGCCCCTGTCGGCGCTCGAGAAGGACGCTGCCTTTGCCGAAGGCGAAAGCGCGGCCCGGCTGTATGGCGCGCTTGGCGCGCCGCGCTCCTGGGGAGCCTGGGAAGCCTTGCTGGCCGAAACGGCGCCCCGGCTGGAAGGCTCCGCCATCCTGGCCGACTTCCTGCGCATCATGCACGAGACGCCGCTGGTGCCGGGACCGATGCGGCCCCTGCAACGGCTGCTGGTACGCGCCGCCGTGGACATCGTGCCGGAGCCGGTCGCTTCGCTGCCCCAGCTGCGCAAGCAGGGCCTGCGTCCCGGCGAGGGGGCGCTGTTGCGTGCGCTGGCGCGTTCGTGCGTCCTGCTGCCGCTGGGGGATACCCCGGCCGCCCAGGCTGCCCGGCGGCTCAGCGCATCTGGTACTGGATTCCGAAAGTGAATGTCGTCTCGATCAGGGTATCGGCCGGAATGCCGCCGGGATGCGGGTAGCGCTGCAGCGCGCGATTGGCCACGCGGCTCAACTCCGCCTCGAAACCGTTGGCCATCCGCCTTGTCTTGCGGTCGCGCAGCGTGTCGGCCATGACCCAGCCCACCATCTCGTACTCGCGCGATTCGCCGCGCTGCAGGTCGATGCGCGGTATGCCCGGCAGGAAGCGCAGCTTCACGTCGCCGCCGATCGCATGGGCCGCGGCCTGGTCCGGATACTTCACCTCGGCGGCAATGGTGGACAACACGCCCGCAACGTAATTGCAGGCCGCCAGCCGGGCCTGCGGCCAGGTCTTCAGTTCCGCGACGAAGCGGTCGGGGTCCGCCGTCGCTTCTTTCGGCATGCCGCACGCTCCCGACCGGAATGGGGGCGTCTTCATCGCCCACCAGAGCGCGGCCGCCACGTCGGCTCCATTGGCCGGGTCGGCGTAGCCGGCCGCGATCCGCGCGGCGCCATCCTTCTCGCCCGCGTCATGCGCCTGGACGTAGAACGTGACCGCGCGATCCCAGTCGCGCCGCACGCAGATGCCGTTCTCGTACATCGAGCCGGCCAGCAGGAAGACTTCCGGGTACTCGTTCTTCAGGCCGCTCTTGAGCCGGTCCACGGCCTGCCGGCAGTCCTGCGCGGCGATGCTGACGCGGATGGCGTCGACCGCCAGGGCGCCGGAACGGGTGCCCGCAGCGGCTTGGTGGGCTGCCCCGAGCAGGGCAAGCATGAGGAAAGCGGTTGTCAAAGCGCGCATGGCGGGCCCCAGTCGGAACAAGGGAACAGTCTAGCAGTGCGGATGGACGTGAATTCTCTCGGATTGCCTCATTCGCGCTTGAACAGGAACTGGACCCCGGCCTGGGCATCGACGGGAATGCCGGCCGGCTGCGGATAGCGGCGCAGGGCATAGTTGACCAGCGCGTGCATCGAATGCTCGAACGAGCCGGTCAGCGGCGCCAACGGCGCCAGAGGGCGGCTGGGCAGCGAATCGCCCTTGACCACGCCGTACGGAACATAGACGGCGCTGCCGCCCATTTTCAGGTCGATGCGCGGCACCCCGGGCAGGAAGCGCAAGCTCACTTCGCCACCCAGGCCAAGCACCTCGGCGTGGCCCGGATAGCGCATTTCTGCGGAAATCGTCGAGATCACGCCGACGAGGTAGTTGCAGATCGCCAGTTTGGACGGATGCCAGGTACGCAGTTCCTCGACGAAGCGATCAGGGTCCGTTGCGGCCTGCGGGCTGACGGCGCAGGCCTCGGCACCCGCGCCGGCACGGCCCCGCAGGTTCCACCACAGCGCCGCCGCGGCATCGGGCCCCCTGGCCGGGTCGGCAAAACCGGCGGCGATCCGTTCGGCGGCTTCCGGCGCCCCGCCCTCGTGGGCCTGGACGTAGAAAGTCAGCGCAGTGTCCCAGCTGGCCTTGACGCAGATGCCGTGCTCGTACATCGATCCGGCCAGCAGCACCACCTCGGGATAGCCCCATTTCAGCCCGCTCTTGAGGCGCTCCACGGCGGCCCCGCAGTCGCCTGCCGCGATCCGGTTGCGTACCTCATGGACCACATCGAGTCCGGCACGCGTCGCGGCCCCGAGCTGCGCCGCGGGCAGCAGGGCAAGCAATGCAAGCAGAAGCGGGAGGCGTGCGGCAGTCGGGAAGGTCATGGCAGGCTTTCGGTACGCTGGCTCAGATATCGAGCGGATCGACCTCGAGCGACCAGCGCACGCGCGATTTCATCGCGCGCAGGATCTCGACCCACTCGCGCAGGAAAGCCTGCAGGGCCGGGCGCGAGCTCGATTCCACCAGCAGCTGCGCTCGGTCGACGTTGTGCACGCGCGTCATCGTCATCGGGATCGGGTCGTTGATCATCACCGCATCCCACACCAGGCTGTCGCGCGCCGCCTCCAGGAAGGCGATCGCATTGGCCAGCTCGGGCGCTTCGGCGCGCAGCAGCGCCTGGTACATGAAGGGCGGCAGGCCGGCCTGGCGGCGTTCTTCCAGCAGGCTGCCGGCGAAGCGGTCGTAGTCGTGACGCACGACGGCGCCGTACAGCGGGTGGCTGGCGTAACGGGTCTGCACCAGCACCTCCGAGGCCGCCCCGGCCCGTCCGGCGCGCCCCGCCACCTGCATCAGCTGGGCGAACAGGCGCTCGCTGGCGCGGTAGTCCTGCGAGAACAGGGCGGTGTCCGGATTCAGGATGCCCACCAGGGTGAGCTTCTTGAAGTCGTGGCCCTTGGCGACCATCTGGGTGCCGACCAGGATGTCGACCTCGCCCCGGTGCACGGTGTCGAAGGCCGCCTGGGCGCTGCCCTTCAGGCGCGTGGAATCGGCGTCGATGCGCAGGATGCGCGCTTCCGGGAACATCGCCGCCAGGCCTTCCTCGATGCGCTGGGTGCCGCGCCCGAGCGGCTGCAGGTCGACGTTGCCGCAGGTCGGGCAATGGCGCGGGATGCGCAGCTCCAGGCTGCAGTGGTGGCAGCGCAGCCGGTGCTCGGGGCGGTGCAGCACCATGAAGGCGGTGCAGCGGGTGCAGTTGCTGATCCAGCCGCAGGCGTCGCAGCAGATCACCGGGGCGTAGCCGCGCCGGTTCAGGAACAGCAGCGACTGCTCGCCGCGGTCCAGGCGCCCCCGCAGCGCGGCGATCAGGGCGCTCGTCAAGCCATCCTTGGGGCGGTCGCGCTCCATGTCGACCAGCTTCACGGTGGGCAGCACGGCGTCGCGCACGGCGCGCTCGCGCAGCTCGAGCTTGCGGTAGCGGCCGGACTGGGCGTGGTGCCAGGTCTCGAGCGACGGCGTGGCCGAGCCGAGCACGATCGGAATGCCCAGCTGGTGCGCGCGCCACACGGCCAGGTCGCGCGCCGAATAGCGCAGGCCTTCCTGCTGCTTGTACGAGGGGTCGTGCTCCTCGTCGATGATGATCAATTTCAGGTTCGGCAGCGAGGACAGGATCGCCAGGCGCGTTCCCAGCACGATGCGCGCGCGGCCCTCATGGGCGGCGAGCCAGTGCAGCATGCGCTCGCCCTCGGACAGGCTGCTGTGCAGGGTAGCCAGCATCACGCCGGGGAAGCGCGCGCGGATATTCCCTTCCAGCTGCGGGGTCAGGTTGATTTCCGGGACCAGGATCAGGATCTGGGCGTCCTGCTCGCGCGCCAGCACCTGGGCGCAGGCCTGCAGGTAGACCTCGGTCTTGCCGCTGCCGGTGACGCCGTACAGCAGGATCGGGGTGAAGCCCTGCGCCCCGCCGATGCTGCCCGCCGCCTCCTGCTGCGCCGGGTTCAGCACGGGCATGCCGGACGGCGTCGGATCGTGCGGGCTCCCCTCCTTGGCCAGTTTTTTCAGCGCGCGGTCCAGCGCCACGGTCTTCGGCACCCGCAGGTTCTTGGGCAGGCCGGGCAGCGCCACCTCGCCGAGCGGGCGCTGGTAATAGTCGGCGGCGAAGCGCGCCAGCGCCACCCAGCGCTCGGGCAGCGGCGACAATTGGCTGCGCACGGCGATCGCATCCTTCAGCTTGTCCGCCGGGACGTCCGTATCACCCTTGACGGCGACGATCAGGCCCACGACCTCACGGCGCGCGAAGGGCACCAGTACCAGTTGGCCCACCGCCGGCTCTTCGCCCGGCTGGCATTCCCAGCGGTAATCGAAGCAGCTATTGAGCGGTGTATCGAGCGCAACCTGTAGGAAGCAGTGTGCCAAATCCAACCTTCTTGAGTAAGGAAACCAGAACCAATAAGCTGTGGAAAACTTTGTGAATAGCGCTGTACTTGACCCCGTTCGAGGTTTACGTTAGATCAACTCAAAACGCGCGATTCACTGGAACAACAATAAATTATTCAGTAAATTCAATGACTTGCAAAGATAGAGTTATCCCTGTTAACAACCCGGGCTGGAATCGCCTTGCTGTGCATAACTGCACATGTGTGATGGGAAAACTCGTTGCGGTGTACCAGAATCTTCACACCTTACTTGAAGAGTTGAGCTAAGTCCGCGTAAACGAAGCACTTTTCACAACTCATCCGTCATCCTGTGCATAACTTTGTGAACAATGGACAGGAAGCCGGGACAATTTACCTTCAAACGATCTGGCCTACTGTGTATACCTACAGTTCACCATGAAAAAAACGCTTAAGAATCATTGATTTGCGTATTTTCAGGCTTGACAAAGATGTCCACAGGAATAATTTTGCGGTTTAACGAACTTGTGAACAAGTGAGATTTTGCTGCAGCAATGCTTGCTGCAGCTGGGGACAATACCGGCCGCTTATGCGGCGCGCTGCTGGCGGCTGAAGTTGTGCACAGCCTCGACCATGGCGGTCACCGACTCCGGCGGCGTGAACTGCGAAATGCCGTGGCCCAGGTTGAACACGTGGCCATGGCCGTTCGATGGCTTGCCGTAGGCGGTCAGGCTGCGCTCGACTTCGGCGCGGATTTGCTCCGGTTCGGCGAACAGGATGGCCGGGTCGAGGTTGCCCTGCAGGGCCACGCGGTCGCCCACCAGCGCGCGCGCCTTGCCCAGGTTGACGGTCCAGTCCAGGCCCAGCGCGTCGGCGCCGATGTCCGCCATCTCGTCCAGCCACAGGCCGCCACCCTTGGTGAACACGATCGCCGGGATGCGTACGCCGTCCTTCTCGCGCTGCAGCTGGCTCAGGACCTGCCGCATGTAGTTCAGCGAGAACTCCTGGTAGGCGCCGTCGGCCAGCGCGCCGCCCCAGGAATCGAAGATCATCACGGCCTGGGCGCCGGCGTCGATCTGGGCGTTCAGGTACTGGCTCACTGCGCGTGCGTTAGTGTCCAGGATGTGGTGCATCAGGTCGGGGCGCGCATACATCATCTTCTTGATGGTGTGGAATTCGCGCGAACCGCCGCCTTCGACCATGTAGCAGGCCAGGGTCCAGGGGCTGCCCGAGAAACCGATCAGGGGCACGCGGCCGTTGATGGCGGTGCGGATCTGGGTCACCGCCTTGAAGACGTAGTCGAGCGACGCCATATCCGGTACCTGCAGGGCGCGTACCTCGGCTTCCGTGCGCAGCGGGCGCTCGAACTTCGGGCCCTCGCCGTCGGCGAAGTACAGTCCCAGGCCCATTGCGTCCGGCACCGTCAGGATGTCCGAGAACAGGATCGACGCATCCAGCGGATAGCGGTCGAGCGGCTGCAGCGTGACTTCGGTGGCGAAATCCGGGTTCTTTGCCAGCCCCAGGAACGAGCCCGCCTGCTTGCGCGTGGCGCGGTATTCCGGCAGGTAGCGGCCCGCCTGGCGCATCAGCCACACCGGGGTGTAGTCGGTCGGCTGGCGCAGCAGCGCACGCAGGAAGGTGTCGTTCTGAAGCGGGGCGAATTGTGGCATGGCTGACAATGACGGCGGAGGGAAAACCTCCATTATCGCATCTTTGGGGGCACACTTATAATGCGTTTCTTGTCGATGAAAGTACTGCCATGACCAAACAGCAAGCACCCTGCGGCACCTGGACCTCCCCGATCACTGCGTCAAGCGTCGCGGCCGGCGCCACGCCGCTCGCCTCGCTGGTGCTCGACGGCGCCGACCTGTACTGGCTGGAAGGACGGGCCAGCGAGGCGGGACGCTCGACGCTGGTGGGCAGCCGCGGCGAACTGACGCCGGCCCCGTTCAACGTGCGCAGCAAGGTGCACGAATACGGCGGCGGCGCCGTCACGGTCGCCGATGGCGTCGCCTGGTTCTCGAACCACGCCGACAGCCGGCTGTACCGGGTCGAGCCGGGCGCGCAGCCGGCGCCGGTCACTGCCGAGGACAACAAGCAGCGCTACGCCGACTTCGTGGTCGATGCGCAGCGCCGGCGCCTGGTGGCCGTGCGCGAAGACCATTCCGCCGGCGGCCACTACCCCGAGAACACGATCGCCGCCATCGGCTTCGACGGTGTCGAAACCGTGCTGGTGGACGGCAACGACTTCTATGCCGCGCCGCGCATCTCGCCGGACGGGCGCCACCTGGCCTGGCTGTGCTGGGACCATCCGCGCATGCCCTGGGAAGGCAGCGAGCTGTGGCTGGCCGACATCATGGACGACGGCACGCTGGCGAATGGCCGGCTGGTGGCGGGCGGGCCGCAGGAATCGGTCTGCCAGCCGGAATGGTCCCCTGGCGGCGTGCTGCACTTCGTGTCCGACCGCAGCGGCTGGTGGAACCTGTACCGCTTCGAACATGGCGTGGTGGGGGCCCTGTGCCCGCGCGAGGCGGAATTCGGCGGGCCGCTGTGGACCTTCGGCGGTTCGCTGTACGGCTTTACTTCGGACGAGGCTATCGTCTGCGCCTACATCGAGGGCGGGGTCAGCAAGCTGGCGCGCCTGCGCAATGGCCAGCTCACCGAGGTGCCGACGCCCTACGAGGAAATCCGCGAACTGCGCGTGAACGCGCACACGGTCGCGCTGCTGGGCGGCGCGCCGACGGTCGCGCTGGAACTTGCCCGCATCGACCTCGATGGTGGCCGGCATGAGGTACTGGCGCGCTCGATCGCGCAGTTGCCGGATGTGGGCTACCTGTCGGTGCCACGTTCGATCAGCTATCCCAGCGCGAACGGTCGCAGCGCCTACGCCTTCCACTATCCGCCCACCAATGCCGACTTCGCTCCGCAACATGGCGAACTGCCGCCCCTGATCGTCATCGGCCACGGCGGCCCGACCGGCATGGCGGCCAGCACCCTCAAACTGGCCACCCAGTTCTGGACCAGCCGCGGTTTCGCGGTGCTGGACGTGAACTACGGCGGCAGCACCGGCTTCGGCCGCGCCTACCGCGACCTGCTCAAGGGCCAGTGGGGCGTGGTCGACGTGGAGGACTGCGTGGCCGGCGCCCGCTACCTGGCGGAGCAGGGCCTGGTCGATTCGGAGCGCCTGCTGGTGCGCGGCAGCAGCGCCGGCGGCCTGACGACCTTGTCCGCCCTTGCCTTCCACGACCTGTTCAAGGCCGGCGCCTGCTACTACGGCGTGTCCGACCTGGCCGGACTGGATGCCGATTCGCACAAGTTCGAATCGCACTACAACCAGTACCTGATCGCGCCGCCGGAGCGCGCCGAACAGGTCTACCGCGAGCGTTCGCCGATCCACCATACCGACAAGCTGAAACGGCCAATGATCTTCTTCCAGGGCCTGGACGACATGGTGGTGCCGCCCCAGCAATCCGAAACCATGGTGGAGGCGCTGCGCGCGCGCCGGGTGCCGGTGGCCTACATCACCCTGGAAGGCGAAGGCCACGGCTTCCGCAAGGCCGAGAGCGTGGTGACGACGCTGGAATCCGAGCTGGTGTTCTACCTGCGTGTCTTCCACATCCCCGTGCCTGCCGGCCTGCCGGCGGTGGAGATCGAGAACCTGCCGGCTGCATGATTTTTCAAGAACTGGAAAGCGGCGAGCAGGCGCTCCTGTCCCTGCTGGCGCTGGGCGGCGAGCCCATGGGCCGCCAGCGCATCCTCGAACACCTGATGGCCGCCGGCCTGCCGCTGCCGCCCGAGCAATGGGCGGCCGAGCTGGCGCGCCTGCGCGAAGCGGGCCTGGTCCTCGAGGCGGGTGAGCGCGGCGTCACGATCGCACCGGGCGCCGTGTGGCCGGCCATCGAGCACGCCTTGTCGGGCGACTTGTTCGCCGGCCTGCGCGTGGCCTACGAGCGCGTCACGCCGCTGCGCCGCGACTGGCAGGGCACGCCGGTCCTGCGCAGCTACCGCCAGGGCCTGGCCCTGCTGCGCATGGCCCTGCTGGCCGGCGAAAACGGATCGACCGTCACGCCGCTGCTGGCCGCCTGCCTGCGCTGCCATGAAGCGTCCTACCTGCATCCACTGGTCGAGGTCTGCGCACGTCCCTTCGAACCCGCCCTGCTCGATCGCATCGATCCCTCGCTGCGCGACGGCGTGCTGGCGACCCTGGTCCAGCATGCGCAGCGCGAACCGCAACTTGCGCCCGCGATCCGCGCCGCCGCGGAAAGCCACGCGGGCCAGGGCGATCCCTCGATCGCGCTGCGCATCGCGCTGGGCGAACACCTGATCCTGTGCGGCCGGCTCGACGACGCCTCCAGGCTGCTGCAGGAGGTCGACGACGCGGCCGGCCTGTTCCTGCGCAACGTGATCGCCCTGCTGCGCGACGACATCGACGTCGCCCTGCCCGGCATCGAGGCGGCGCTCAAGCAGCTGCGCCGCGAGACCGGCAAGCGCAAGGCCGTGTTCGACGGTATCGGCGCCCACCTCTACCTGGCCGCCCTCCTGCGCAGTAACCAGCCGGCGCAGCTGAAGCTGGCCGACGCCTGGCTGGAGATCGCCACCCGCGCGGTGCAGCGGCCGGAGACGGCCGTGGTCTTCCAGCTCAGCATGCTGCAGGAGATCCGGCGCGGCACGGTGGACGCCGAGGTGCTGGCCTCGCGCAGCTGGGAGATGGCGCTCGAGCCCTTCACCTTCCGCGCCCTGATGCACCACTGGCTCGGCCTGCCGCAACTGCAGGGCAAGCGCAAGGACATCGAGGACATGCTGGCGCAGTCCGAACGCGCCGGCTTCGACCTGCTGTCGGCCCAGCTGGCCGCGCTGCTGGGCCAGATCGGCGGAGCGGGCGCCATCACCCATGAAGCCCGCGCGAGCGAGCTGCGGCGCCGTCATCGGATCACCGACCTGACCCACTGGTTCGAGCGCGAGGAAGCCTGGGAGCGCCAGCTCAACGCCCTGATCAACCTGCAGCCGGCGCTGAATGCCGAGGTGGTGCGCGAATCGCGCCTGGTGTGGATGATCCGCTACGACGAGCACATGGGCGTGCGCGAGCTGGAGCCGCGCGAGCAGAAGCGCGATGCGCAGGGCGGCTGGAGCCGCGGCCGCGCCATCGGCCTGAAGCGCCTGGCCGAGGATGCCCAGCAGCTCGAGTTCCTCACCGCCCAGGACCTGCAGGCGGTGGCAAGCATTGCCGGACGGCGCTACTACGGCAGCACCGGCATCCGTTTCGAGTTCGAGCGCGACAAGGCGCTCGCTGCCCTGGTCGGCCACCCGCTGCTGTTCTGGATGGACTCACCGGGCACCCGCGTCGAGCTGCTGCCGGGAGAGCCGGAACTGCTGGTGAAGGCGCGCGGCGGCAAGGTCACCATTTCGCTCCATCCCACGCCGGGCGAGCAGGACGGCGAAGTGATCGTCACGCGCGAGACGCCGACCCGCCTGCGCCTGGTGCGCGTCAACGAGGAACACCAGCGCATCGCCGCCATCGTCGGCGAGGGCCTGGAAGTGCCGGTGGAAGCCGAGCGCCGCGTGCTGCGCGCGATCAGCGCGATCTCCTCGATCGTCACGGTGCAGTCGGACATCGGCGCCAGCCCCGGCGACATCGAGCAGGTGGCGGCCGACCCGCGCCTGCACCTGCATCTGCGCCCCTACCAGCAGGGCCTGAGCATGCAGGTGCTGGTCCGTCCGCTCGATGGCGGCGCCTATTACTCGCCCGGCACCGGCGCGGAGAGCGTGATCGCCGACGTCAACGGCATCCGCACCGAAGCGCGGCGCGACCTGAATGCGGAACGCGAGGCCGAGCGCCAGCTGGTCGGCGCCTGCCAGGCGCTCGAGCACGGAGAACTCGAGCACGGCGAATGGCTGCTCGGCCAGCCCCTGCTGTGCCTGGAGCTGGTGGAGGAACTGCGCAGCCTCGATCCGGGCAAGGTGGTGGTGGCCTGGCCGGAGGGCGAAAAATTCCGCGTCACCAAGCGCGCGAACTCGAAATCGGTGCGCATCCAGGTCCGTCGCGACCGCGACTGGTTCGCCGCGAATGGCGAGATCGTGGTCGACGAGCAGCGGGTACTGGACCTGCGCTCGCTGCTCGAACGCGTGCGCGAAGGGAAAAGCCGCTTCGTGGCGCTGGGCGACAACGAATACCTGGCCCTGAGCGACGAGCTGCACCGCCGCCTGATGGAACTCGGCGACTACGGGACCATCATTGGGGACGAGCTGCGCATGCATCCGCTGGCCAGCTTCTCGCTGGCGGAGCTGGCGCGTGACGCCGGCAGCGTGGACAGCGACGCCGCCTGGCGCCAGCACCTGAAGCGCATCGCCGACAGCGAAGCCTTCACCCCCGCCTTGCCGTCCACCCTGCAGGCCGAGCTGCGCGACTACCAGCGCGAGGGCTTCGAATGGCTGGGACGCCTGGCTCATTTAGGCGTCGGCGCCTGCCTGGCCGACGACATGGGCCTCGGCAAGACGCTGCAGGCCCTGGCCCTGCTGCTCACGCGTGCGCCCGATGGTCCGGCGCTGGTGATCGCGCCGACCTCGGTCTGCCTGAACTGGATCGCCGAAGCCCAGCGCTTCGCGCCGACCCTGAACCTGAAGCTGTTCGGCCCCGGCGACCGCGCCGCGCTGCTGGAAGAAGCCGGTCCCTTCGACGTGGTGGTGGCCAGCTATGGCCTGCTGCAGCTGGAGGCAGCATTGTTTACAAAACGGCCATGGCACAGCATCGTGCTGGACGAAGCCCAGGCCATCAAGAACATGCACACCAAGCGTTCGCAAGCCGTGATGGCGCTGCAGGGGAACTTCCGCATGGCGGCCACCGGCACCCCGCTGGAAAACCACCTGGGCGAGCTGTGGAACCTGTTCCGCTTCATCAACCCCGGCCTGCTGGGCAGCGCCGACCAGTTCCAGCTGCGCTTCGCCGGCCCCATCGAAAAGGCTCAGGACAAGCGCGCCGAGCTGGGGGCCAGGAACCGCCTGCGCCGGCTCACGCAGCCCTTCATCCTGCGTCGCACCAAGGCCCAGGTGCTCACCGAGCTGCCGCCGCGCACCGAGATCGTGGTGCCGGTCGAGCTGACCCAGGAAGAAAGCGCGCTGTACGAATCGCTGCGCCGCGATGCCCTGGACAAGCTGGCCGCGCTGGAAGCGCCGGAAAGCCAGAAGTCGATCGAGATCCTGGCCGAGATGATGCGGCTGCGCCGCGCCGTCTGCAATCCGGAACTGGTGGCGCCCGGCGCCGGCATCGCCAGCAGCAAGCTGATCGCCTTTGCGCGCCTGGTCGACGGCCTGCTGGAGAACCGCCATAAGGTGCTGGTGTTCAGCCAGTTCGTCGACCACCTCAGCCTGATCCGCAAGTACCTCGATGGCAAGCACATCCCCTACCAGTACCTCGACGGCGCCACCTCGATGCAGGAACGCAAGCGCCGCGTGGATGCCTTCCAGGCCGGCGAAGGCGAGCTGTTCCTGATCAGCCTGAAGGCGGGCGGCGTCGGCATCAACCTGACCGCGGCCGACTACGTGATCCACATGGACCCGTGGTGGAACCCGGCGGTGGAAGACCAGGCCTCGGACCGCGCCCACCGCATGGGGCAGCAGCGCCCGGTCACGATCTACCGCCTGGTGGCGCGCGGCACCATCGAGGAAGGCATCGTCGAACTGCATCACCGCAAGCGCGACCTGGCCGACAGCCTGCTGGAAGGGACCGAGATGGCGGCGCGCATGTCGCCGGGCGAGATGCTCGCCATGCTGAAGCAGGGCCTGGCGTAGGACGGCATTCCATGTGATCATGCCGATTTTTACAGAAGAGTAAAGACGGATGGAACTGGACAAAGCGGCAACGGCGGCACAGGCGCGCGTCATCGGCGTCAAGTCGTGGACGGCCTATGCCGGCGTGCTGGCGCTGGCCGCGCTGCTGTTCCTGGTCGCGCTGCCGCTGGCCTTCCGCTGGAACGAACTGGCCGCCGCCGCGGTACTGGCACTGTCGGCGCTGGTGGTCGGCTACCGCTTCCTGCTGGTGCGCAGCGTGCAGCTGTACTACGACGACATCGGCGTCTGGGTGGTCTCGGGTGTCCTGCCGTGGGCGCGCGGCGTCCGTGGCGTGAAGTGGCGCGACATGATGGAGGCCAGCTACGCCGGCGGCTTCTTCGCCTGGGTGACGCGCTCGTACACGGTCCACATCGGCCACCGCTTCGACCGCGGCAACAGCATCGTCCTGCATGGAATCGCGCGCGGACGCGAAGCCGTGGAAACGGTGAATGCGATCCACCAGCAGATGATCCGTTCCGGCGCCGCCGATTAAGTTTGCACTAAGTGTCGGAATGTTTCAGCCATGCGCAAGCGGGCTGAATGGTGCTACTCTTCCGGGCTCCGCCTTGCGCTTGCCGCGCGGGGGAAGCCGACCTTTTAATCGACAGGGTTCGAACAGGATGATGAAAACGAAGATCGCGCTGGCATTCCTGCTGGCGAGTTTCGCGCTGGCGCCGGCCAGCGCCAAGACCACCAAGCCCGCCAAGGGCAAGGCCAAGGCCACGAAAGTGGTCAAAGCGAAAACGAATAAATCCAAGGCGCCAGTCAAGAAGGGGGCAAAGAAAGCGGCCGTTGCCACCGCTGCCGCGGCGACTGCCGCTACCGCCGTCGCCGTAAGCCCGAGCGCCGGCGCCAGCGAGAAACGCCTCGACCGCCGCTTCGACTCGATGAGCATGCAGTACCTGACCGCGCTGTGGCGCGTCGATCCGGAAGGCGGCATCTACGTCGGCAAGTTCGACCAGGCCGCCAGCCTCACCATTCCAGACGCCGCCACCCGCGCCAAGAAGCTGGCCTTCGCCAACGAATGGCTGGACAAGTTCGGCAAGCTCGATACCCGCCAGCTGTCGGACCGCCAGCGCACCGACCTGGCCCTCCTGGTGAACAAGCTGGAAAAGGATCGCTGGAACCTGACGACCTGGCGCGAATACGAGTGGAACCCGGCGCTGTACAACGTCGCCCAGCCGCTCGACCTGATCCTGAATACCGAATACGCCGCCAAGCCGCAGCGCCTGCGCACCATCCTCAAGCGCCTGGCCAACGTGCCGGCCTTCTATGCGGCGGCGCAAGCCTCGATCGCCAACCCGACGCGCGAACACACCCAGCTCGCCATCGCGCAGGCCCCGGGCACCATCGCGGTGCTGGCCGACCTTGGCAAGGCGGCGCAGGAATCGATCCTGACCACGCAGGAAAAGGCGATCTTCGCGCAGCGCATCGCCAACGCAGGCACAGCGGTGCTGGCCTACGTCGACTTCCTCGATGCACTCGACAAGAACGCAGCCAAGCCGCGCCCCTTCCGCGCCGGCAAGGCCCTGTACGAGCAGAAGTTTGCGCTCGAGATCCAGTCGTCCAGCACTGCCGAGCAGACCTTCCGCAAGGCCCTGGCGACGCGCGAGGAGCTGCTCGCCCGCATGGACACGATCTCGGACGAGCTGTGGCCGCGCTACATGGCAGGCGTGGCCAAGCCGCGCGAGCGCTTCCAGAAGATCGGCATGATGATCAACAAGCTCTCCGAGCGCCACGTCTCGCGCGAGAACTTCCTGCCCGAGATCCGCCGCCAGATCCCGGCGCTGCACAAGTTCGTCACCGAAAAGAATCTGCTCACCCTGGACGCCGACAAGCCGCTGGAAGTACGCGAGACCCCGATGTACCAGCGCGGCGTGGCCGGCGCCAGCATCGACGCGCCGGGCCCCTACCGTCCGAAGGACAAGACCTATTACAACGTCACGCCGCTCGACGGCTTGAGCCCGGAACAGGCCGAGAGCAGCCTGCGCGAGTACAACGAGTGGATCCTGCAGATCCTGAACATCCACGAGGCCATCCCCGGCCACTACGCCCAGCTGGTGTATGCGAACCGTTCGCCGTCCCTGGTGAAGTCGCTGTTCGGGAACGGCGCGATGGTGGAGGGCTGGGCCGTGTACGGCGAGCGCATGATGCTGGAGAACGGCTACGGCGACAACGCGCCCGAGATGTGGCTGATGTACTCGAAGTGGAACCTGCGCAGCGTCACCAACACCATCCTCGACTACAGCGTCCACGTGCTCGGCATGCAGCAGCCCGAGGCGATCGACCTGCTGGTGCGCCAGGCCTTCCAGACCCGCCAGGAAGCCGATGAAAAATGGCGCCGCGTGACGCTCACCTCGGTGCAGCTGACCAGCTACTACAGCGGCTACGAGCAGATCATGGAGCTGCGCGAACGCCGCAAGCAGCAGCTGGGCGAGCGCTTCAACCTGAAGGAATTCCACGACCAGTTCCTCGGCTACGGCAACGCGCCGGTCAAGATGATTTCGGAACTGATGCAGTAAACATAGTTTGATGTTGCACAGGAAATCGCCTGTGCAAAAGCGCACAAGCGGCGTGCTCGCGCGCTCGCTTGTGCGCAATATCTCCAAGGCTAGAATGGGTATGCAGCACCCATACCCATAAGCCGGAGACTTTCGATGACTTCCCTCCCCGCACCGTCGTCCTAGCGGACGCGCAGCGCCAGTCCTTCCTCTCGTTTTACCAGTTGCACCGATCTGCTAGCAAAAACGTGCACAAAAGTGTGCAGCGTTCTCTTCCTGCCCCGAACCGTCTTGTTGACCGAGCTCGTGCCTGACAGGCGTGACTTTCCCGCCTCCCGCCGGCACCTGGCCGGCGGCAGTGCCCGGCGTCGTCGCCGGACTCGCCACGGGTAGCGCCGTTGCCGCCGCGAGGGCGCCGGTGGCGAGCCGTTGCAAATTGAT
>NZ_JNNN01000043.1:0-1593 GCF_000735635.1 Massilia sp. LC238
CCCCCTGTGCCAATATAACTTGAGACACCTACCCGATTAATTTAGAGTACAACGGTAGGTCCCCAACATGCACAGCCGAAAGCATCAAATCAGCAATCCTGTCGAACCCAGCAGTCCAGCCACGCCAGCGTCCCGCCCCGATCCCGAGGTCGTTCCGACCGCCAAGCGGCGCACTTTTTCCAACGACGAGAAGCTGCGCATTCTTGCCGCTGCCGACGCCTGTCAGGCCCCAGGCGACATCGGTGCCTTGCTTCGCCGCGAAGGCATCTATTCGTCCCATCTGGCGACCTGGCGCAAGCAACGCCAGGCCGCTGCGGCATCCCAAGTCCTCGAGCGCAAGCGTGGCCCCAAGGTCGACCCAACTGCCGCGCAGGACCGCAAGGTGCGCGACCTGGAGGCAGAGGTAGCGCGCCTGCGCGACAAGTTGGCCAAGGCCGACCTGATCATCGACGTCCAAAAAAAACTTTCCACCCTGCTGGGACTGAGCACCAACGATACGCCGAGCGAACCGAAGTGATCAGCGCCGCCGAACACCTCGCCGGCGAAGTTGGCGTGGCCGCCGCCTGCCGCGCGTTGCAGCTGCCGCGCAGCGCGTTGTATCGCCATCGGACCGCACAACGGCTTTGTTCATCAACGCCTGTGAAGCCGGCTGCTCCAGCCCGACGTCCACCGCTCGCGTTGTCCGAACATGAGCGGCGCGTCGTACTGGAGGTACTCAACAGCCCGCGCTTCGCCAACTGTGCGCCGGCCGCAATCCATGCCCAGTTGCTCGACGAGGGGCGCTATGTGGCGTCGGTGCGCACGATGTACCGCCTGCTGCAAGGCTGCGCTGCCGTGCGCGAACGCCGTAACCAGCTGCGCCATCCGGAGTACACCAAGCCGGAGCTACTGGCCGTCGCGCCGAACCAGGTGTGGAGCTGGGATATCACCAAACTCAAAGGGCCGGTCCGGGGCACCTGCTTCCACCTGTACGTCATTCTCGACATCTTCAGCCGCTACGTCGTCGGTTGGATGGTGGCTGAACGGGAAACCGCCGAACTGGCCGAACAGCTGATCGCCGACAGCGCCGCAAAGGAAAACATCGCGCCCGGCACATTGACTTTGCATGCCGACCGCGGCAGCAGCATGCGCTCCAAGCCGGTGGCTACGCTGCTGTGCGATCTGGGCATCGCCAAATCGCACAGCCGCCCTTACGTTTCGGATGACAACCCGTATTCCGAGGCGCAATTCAAGACCTTGAAGTACCAGCCCGGCTTCCCGGCGCGCTTTGGCTCGCTCGCTGACGCACGCGCCCACTGCGCGACCTTCTTCACCTGGTACAACCAGCAGCATCGCCATTCCGGCATCGGGATGATGACCCCGGAAAGCGTCCATACCGGCCGTGCCTCCGAGATCCGACAGCTGCGCCAGGCAACGCTCGAGAGCGCCTACGAACGCACGCCGGGCCGCTTCAAGCACCGCGTGCCACGCCAGGCCAAGTTGCCGACCGCAGCGTGGATCAATCCGCCAGCCACGGAGAAAAAAGCAGCCTGAACAGGAAAAATTAGACGCTCACGATTCCACCAGGTGTTTCAAATTCATTGACACGTTGCT
>NZ_JNNN01000044.1:0-37028 GCF_000735635.1 Massilia sp. LC238
GAAGGGAGGGTGGCTGGTCGGGCGAGGCGGACATGACGCCAGTATAGGCGAGCGCTCTCCCCAAGGGACTAGCTTGTTCTGCGGCATCGCTTTCTGATAAGCTGGCCATCCGAACAAAGACCGACTCCCATGTTCCTGGACCATCCTTCCATCACCGCCACCAACGCCCAGACCGAGCCCGACCGTCTCGAGCGCCTGCAGCGCGTGTACGGCTACGCGATGGCCCTGGCCGACAGCGCCGGCAACGCCGGTTTCGTCGACAAGCTGACCCAGCTTCACGACCACAAGGGCACCCTGATCGTGTTCTGGCACGCGCCCCCGAGTCCCGAGGAGCAGGATTATTTCAGCCGCGCCTGGGCCAGCAAGGTGGGCGACGGCACCACCCTGGTCGAACACGAGTACTGACAGTAGAACCGACACATGACGAACCTGGACGCGACCACGATGGTGTTGGTGCTGGCCCTGGGCAACCTGGCCCTGTGCGCGCTGCTGACCTTCTTCGACCACGGCCCCGTGCGCCCGGCGGCCTTGAGCGCCTGGGCCTTGTCGAAGCAGGTGCAGGCGGGCGCCTGGACCCTGCTGGCGCTGGGCGGGGCCGGCGTGGTGCCCGAAGCGCTGGCGCTGCCGGGCGGCTATGCGCTGCTGTTCGCCGGCGTCGCCATCGAGGGCGGCGCGTCCTGGCAGGAGGCCGGCCGCGACGGCTGGCGCCGTCCCACCCTGCTGGCTGGCGGGCTGGCGATCCTGGTCTTCCTGCTCTGCTACCTGGTCGACGAGCAGGGGCTGCGCAGTCTGGCGGCGTCGCTGCTGCTCGGCGCCCTCTACCTGAACTGTGCAGCGGCGCTGGCCGCCGGCTGGCGCCAGGCCAGCCTGCTGCAGCGCTTCCTGGCTCTGGTGACCGCCGTGCTGGCGCTGCTGGTGGCGGCGCGCGGCCTGTCGGTGTTGCTGCTGCCGGGCGGCTGGCGCTGGCTGTCGAGCGAACTGCTGCGCCAGTTCTCCAGCGCCGCGCTGTATCTCCTGATGCTGGCCAACGCCTTCGGCGTGCTGTTGCTGGGACGCGAACGCCTGGGGCGCGAACTGGCGCGCCTCGAGGTGGTGGACCCGCTCACCGACGTGCCGAACCGGCGCGGCTTCTTCAATGCCCTGGCGCCCTGGATGGCGCTGGCGCGCCGGCCCGGCCTGCCGACCGCGCTGGTGGTGCTCGATCTCGACCAGTTCAAGCGCGTCAACGACGGCTACGGCCACCCGGCCGGCGACGCCGTGCTGCGCCACGTGGTGGACCTGTGCAAGCGCCAGCTGCGCGATTCCGACCTGGTGGGGCGTCTGGTAGGCGTGGAGTTCGCGATCCTGCTGCCGCGCACCAACCTGGACGAGGCTCTGCTGGTGGCCGAGCGCATCCGCGCCGCGATCGCCAGTTCGCCGGTCAAGAGCGAACGCGCGATGATCGCCATGACGGCCAGCTTCGGCGTGACCGTGATCCGCCCGGAAGACAGCACCGTGACCCTGTTCCAGCGCGCCGACGACGCCCTGCGCGCGGCCAAGGAGGCCGGGCGCAACCGGGTCAGCCAGGCGGCGGCCGTGACTGTCGAGAGCTAGATGCCGCTGCCCCGGCCGGCTGGAATCGGCCGGGAGAGGACAGGCGACAACAAGAACATGTTTCTTCTGGACATCTTTGTCCGAGCCTGACAAGATATTGAAAGTTACATGTCCGCAAACAATGTTGACCTCACGTTAAGAGGCGCGGTGCGGGCGACAACATTCCTTCACCAGCTCTCGATGACGTCGTGACCACCAATCAGCCCATGGGCGAATCCGACCTGGCGCTTGCGCGCGCGACAGGTTTTTCGGAATGTGCGATTGCGCTTCGTCGCGCACTGAGCACCACGCCGGTCGGCTGGCTGCTTGCCGCGTGGTTTTGCCGGGACCATGTGCCGATGCAGTCGATCGCATTGTGGCTGGGCAGCGCCGCCGCGATCTGGGCCGGCAGCCTGTGGGTCCTGCAGCGGATGATCGGCGCCGGCTCGACGCTGGCGATGCATGGCGTCCGCCTGCGCTGGATCGCCGCACTGGACGGCTTCGCATGGGGGCTCTTGACCTGGTTCCTGATCGGCTACGACCCGGCGCTCGACGCCATCCTGATGGCGCTGCTGTGCGGCGTCACCTCGATCAACGCCCAGGTGTACGGCACCTTCGTGGTGGCTTATTACGGACAAATCGGCATGCAGTGGGCGGTATCGGTGTCGGGATTGCTGCTGCTTGCCGGCACCCCGAGCGCGCTCGACTACGCTGCCGGCCTGAGCGTATTCATTGCCCTGACTGCCTACTATACGCGCGCGATCTCGCAGCGTTTGCTCGAAGGGATACGCCTGCAGCATGCCAATGCTTCCCTGGCGGCGCAGTTGCGCGCGGCGCTGCAGAAAGTCGAGCTCGATGCGGCGACCGATGCGCTGACCGGGCACTGGAACCGCCGGGCGCTCGATGACGTCCTCAAGCAGCAGGTGGCGCAGTTTGCTTCCTCGGGCCGGCCTTTCTCGATCCTGATGCTTGACATCGACTTCTTCAAGCACATCAACGACGAATTCGGCCACATGGTGGGCGACGACGTCCTGCGCGCCTTCGCGCAGGCGCTGCGCAGCTTCCTGCGTTCCAACGATGTGTGTGCGCGTTTCGGCGGCGAGGAGTTCGTCGTCGTGCTGCCGGAAACCTCGCTGGCTACCGCGATGGAGGTGGGCGAACGTATCCGTACCGGCATCGCCCAGGCGCCCCTGTTGAACAAGCCGAGAGTGCAGGCCACGGTCTCCATCGGCGTGGCGACCATGACGGAAGGCCAGGGCATCAAGGATCTGTTTGCCGCCGCCGATGCGGCGGTCTACCTCGCCAAGAACGAAGGGCGCAATCAGGTGCGTTCGCAGATGCTCCTCGCGGCCTGAAGCGACGCGCGACCGGCGCTGTCGTTTTCCATGCTGAATTCTCGTTTTTACTGTTGTTTGGAAACTTCTGGTGGCATACTTGTGTTGTTCGTTCAACCATGCCTCTTGCCAGCTGTCCATGCGCCGCTACCTGCTTTCCGCCCTGGCCGTCTGTTGCCTGCTTGCGCATGCCTGGGCGCAGGCCGCGTCGGGTGAGCACCTCACCCTGTGTTTCGAGCGCCAGGAAGTGCGGCCCTGGCGCACCCTCGATGGCGGCGGGCTGAACTTCGAACTGCTGGCCGAGGTCGCGAAACGCACAGGCGTCACCTTCGATTATCAAAGCATGCCCTGGAAGCGCTGCCTCGAGCAGCTCAAGGCGAACCAGGTCGGCGGGGCCTTCGCGGTCAGCTTCAACCGCGAGCGCATGGCGCTCGGCGCCTACCCGGGCGTGGCCGCGGGCGCGTCCGACCCGCGCGTCGACGCCTCCAAGCGCATGCACCTCGATACCTACATGCTGGTGCGCCCGCGCGGCAGCCGCCTCGACTGGGACGGCAAGAGCATCCGCAACCTGGACGGCCGCATCGGCTTCCAGCTCGGCTATTCGGTGGGCGATTTCCTGCGCGCGCAGGGCGTGGCGACCGACGACGGCAGCCAGCGTTCGGACGAACTGATGCAGAAACTGGTCGCCGGCCGCCTGGCGGGCGCCGCGATGGGCGGTGGCGATGCCGCGCGCCTGATGCGCGGTCCGCATGGCAAGCGGCTCGAAATGCTGCCGCTGCCGCTGATGGAAAAACCCTATTTCCTGGTGCTGTCGAACGCCCTGGCCACCAGTCAGCCGCAGCTGGCCACGCGCCTGTGGAATGCGATCGAAGAGGTGCGCAACAGTCCCGCCTACCGCAAGCGCGAACAGCAGGAGCTCGGCGGCCGACGGCTCGGCAGTCGCGGGGGAGATCATTAACGGCCGCCGTAGCCGGGTGCGCGTGGTGCCGCGCCGCCTGGTCGAGAATTGGCGCCAGAATATCGTGTTCCGGCTCGGCGCCGGCATCGTGCTCGCAGTCGCGCTGTCGACCGGGGTGTATACCACCTATACGCTGCATACCCTGCGCCTGGACGCCGACGCGCGCCTGCAGGAACGCATGGAGCGCCAGGCGCGCGTGCTGTCGCAGGCGCTGGCGCGCCCGCTGTTCGACATCAACAGCGCCGCGGTGTCCTCGGTGGTGGACGCGCTCGGCGCGACGCCCGAAGTGCAGACCCTGCGCGTGCTGGCTCCGGACGGCAGCCTGATCGCGGCGCTCGGCAGCCACGACGACACCCGGGCCGAATTGTGGATACGCCAGCGGATCCACTACAACGACGGCACCCGCAAGTACCCGGTGGGAGCGATCGAGCTGGCCTTCTCGCGCGAACAGATCGACGAGGACCTGCGCAAGCAGATCGTGCATACGGCTAGCGCCAATATCCTGCTCACGCTGGCCATCGTGGCCTGCGTGTTCGTGGTCGGGCGGCGCATGTCGCAGCCCTTCGCCGACATCCAGGACGCGCTCGAGAAGCTGGCGCGCGGCGAGACCGACATCCGGCTGTCCGGCATCGGCCGGCGCGACCAGGTCGGGCGCCTGTCGTCGGCGGTGCGCAGTTTCCGCGACACCCTGAACCGGCTGCGCCAGGCCGAGCAGGTGACCAACGGCCTGCTGCGCGAGAAGAGCCGCATCGAGCAGCAGTTGCGCGAACTGAACGAGGACCTGGAGCAGAAGATCGCCGCCCGCACCGAGGAACTGACCCAGTCGAACCTGCGCGCGGAGGCGGCAAACGTGGCCAAGTCCGAGTTCCTGGCCAACATGAGCCACGAGATCCGCACCCCGATGAGCGCGATCATCGGCATGGCCTACCTGGCGCTGCGCACCGACCTCAATCCCAAGCAGCAGGACTACGTCGGCAAGATCCACCGGGCCGCGCTGTCGCTGCTCGGGATCATCAACGACATCCTCGACTTTTCCAAGATCGAGGCGGGCAAGCTCGACGTCGAGCAGGTGCCGTTCTGCCTGGACGAGGTGCTCGGCAACGTGGCCAGCGTCACCAGCCAGCGCGCCGCCGACAAGCGCCTCGAATACCTGTTCCACGTGCCGCACGCGGTGCCGCGCAAGCTGGTGGGCGACCCGCTGCGCCTGGGCCAGGTCCTGATCAACCTGGTCAACAACGCGGTCAAGTTCACGCCAGCGGGGGAGATCCAGCTGTCCTGCATCCCGCTGAAAGGCGCCGAGCCGGGACGCGTGAAGCTGCGCTTCGCCGTGCGCGACACCGGCATCGGCATCGGCGAGGAGCAGCAGGCCAAGCTGTTCCGCGCCTTCAGCCAGGCCAACGGCTCGACCACGCGCGAGTACGGCGGCACCGGCCTGGGGCTGTCGATCTCGCAGCAGCTGGTGGGCCTGATGGGCGGGCGCATCGCGGTCGACAGCGCCCCCAGTGCCGGCTCGACCTTCCACTTCGACCTCGATTTCGCCCTGTCGGGCGAACCCGAGTCGACGCTGGTGGCGCCGCCGGAGCTGACCGGCGCGCGCGTGCTGGTGGTCGACGACAGCGCGCTGGCGCGCGCCATCCTTCGCGAGGCCCTGGCGGCGCTGCCGCTGCGAGTCGAGTGCGCATCGGATGCGCGCCACGCCGAAGGCGCCATCATCGCGGCCGATGCCGCCGGCATGCCTTACCGCCTGGTTCTGACGGACTGCACCATGCCGCGCATGGATGGCATCGAGCTGGTGCGCCGCATCAGAGCGAACAAGGACTTGTGCGCGCCTCCGCTGACCGTGCTGGTGACCGCTTTCGGGCGCGAGGACGTGCAGGCCAGTGCGGAAGAGGCGGGCGTCAACGGCTTCCTGTTCAAGCCCTTCGTGCAGTCGGCGCTGTCCGGCACCCTGGCCGGCCTGTTCACTGCCGCCCAGGCGGGCGGGGGCGGCGCCATCGTCGCGCGCGCCCAGGCGCATGGCGCGCGCGTGCTGGTGGTCGAGGACAACCTGGTCAACCAGCAGATCGCGCGCGAGCTGCTCGAAGCCCAGGGCGTGGACGTGGACGTGGCCTCGACCGGCCAGCAGGCCCTGGAAAAGCTGTTCGACGCCGGCCCCGGCGCCTACCGCCTGGTGCTGATGGACCTCGAGATGCCGCAGCTCGACGGCCACGCGGCCACGGTCGAGCTGCGCAAGGACCCGCGCTTCGACGAGCTGCCGGTGATCGCGATGACGGCGCATGCGCTGGCCGAGATCCGCGAGCGCTGCCTGAGCGAAGGGATGCAGGATTACATCACCAAGCCGGTCGATCCGGAAAAGCTGTACGCCACCCTGGCGCGCTGGATGGGCAAGGCGATGCCGGCGCGGTTTGCGACGCCCGCGCTGCCGGGCCAGGACCATGCCGCCGAGCTGGCGCCGCTGCCGGGCCTGGCCGGCATCGATGCGGGCTTCGGCCTGCGCAACGTCGGCGGCAACAGCGCCCTTTACGTCGAGCTGCTGGACCGCTTCCGCAGCTCCCAGCGCGACGCCGGCTGCAGCATACGCAGCGACTTCGACGGCGGCCGCCTGCGCGAGGTGGCCAGCCGTGCGCATTCGCTGCGCGGGGTGGCCGGCAACATCGGCGCACGCGAGCTGATGTCGCTGGCGCGCGAGATCGAAGAGCTGGCCGCCCGGCCGGCGCTGCGCGAGCCTGAGCTTGCCGCGCTCGAGCGCAGCGTGGCGGCGCTCGAGCGCGCCATGGCCGACCTGATGGATGCGCTCGACTGCTACTTCGCCAACGCCCCTGAAGTGCCGGCCGCGGCGCCGCGCGAGAACGGCGAGCCGGACCGCAGCGACACCGAGCGCGCCCACGCGGCCGCGGCCCAGCTGGAACGCCTGCTGGCCGAGTTCTCGGGCGAAGCCACCGATTATTTCGACACAGTGCGCGCTTCCCTGGGCCGCCTGCTCGGCCCGGGCGCGCTGGCGCGCCTCGAGGCGCACCTGTCGCGTTACGAATTCGAAGAGGCGCGCCTGGTGCTGACCCAGGCCAGCGGCGCTTCTTCCTCCATTGCGGAACAACTATGAATTCATTGAAGGACCGGATGCCGCAGGACGCGCAGCATGACCGACCATACCGGCCGACGATCCTGATTGTCGACGATACGCCGGACAACATCATGCTGCTGTCGCGCCTGCTGAAGGACAAGTACCACACCAAGGTCGCCACCAACGGCAGCACCGCGCTGCAGGTCGCCGCGGCCACCCCGGACCTGGACCTGATCCTGCTCGATGTGATGATGCTGGGGATGGACGGCTACGAGACCTGCCGCCAACTGAAGGCCAACCCGGCCACCAGCGACATCCCGGTGATCTTCCTGACCGCGAAGAACCAGATCGAGGACGAGGCGATGGGCCTGTCGGTGGGCGCGGTCGACTACCTCGGCAAGCCGATCAGCCCGCCGATCCTGTTCGCGCGCGTCTCGACCCACCTGACCCTGCGCTCCGCGCGCAAGCTGTTGCAGGAGCATAACGAGAACCTGGAACGCATGGTCCAGCAGCGCACCGCGCAGCTGCTCCTGATGCAGGAAGCCCTGATCCTGGCGATGGGGGCGATGGCCGAGACCCGCGACAGGACGCTCGATGGCCTGAGCGGCAACCACATCCGCCGCACCCAGCGCTACATGCGCGCGCTGGCGATGAAGCTGCGCAGCCACCCGCGCTTCGCTGCCAGCCTGAGCGACGAGAACATCGAGCTGATGACCAAGTCGGCGCCGCTGCACGACATCGGCAAGGTCGCCATTCCCGACCGCATCCTGCAGAAGCAGGGCAAGCTCGACCCGGAGGAATTCGAGGTGATGAAGCTGCACGCGGCCTACGGGCGCGACACCATCATGCTGGCCGAGAAGCACTTGGGCGGCAGCAACAGCTTCCTGATGTTCGCGCGCGAGATCGCCCATTCGCACCAGGAGAAATGGGGCGGCAGCGGCTACCCGGAAAACCTGAGCGGCGACGCGATCCCGGTCTCGGCGCGCCTGATGGCGGTGGCCGACGTCTACGATGCGCTGATCTCGCGCCGCGTCTACAAGCCGCCGTTCTCCCACGCGCAGTCGCTCGAGATCATGCGCCAGGGCCGCGGCACGCATTTCGACCCGGACGTGCTGGACGCCTTCTTTGCGATCGAGGCGGAATTCGCCGGCATCGCGCGGGAGTTTGCGGACGAGGACGGACACGACGCGGGGTAAGGCGTCACATCACAGTGGGTGACGCACACCGTGGCACTCGGCGGGCAAATCGACTATATTGTTTAGCTTGTTGAACGATGGAGTCAGTAATGCCCAGGAAGTCCGCTGCCGTCCCGGCGGCAGCCAAGGGAGCCGCGCGTGCGAAAGCCGCGCCTGCCAAAGCAGTCAAACCTGCCGCGAAGCCGGCCGCCAAGGCAGCAAAGCCTGCCAAACCCGCTGCCAAACCCACCGTCAAGGTAGCCGCGAAGGCGGCGGCGAAGTCGCTGGCCGCCCCGGTGGCGAAACGCGCCGCGCGCAAGGCGGCAGCCCCGGCCGCGGTACGCCAGGCCGACACCGCGCGCCCGGTCCTGGTGCGCGACAGCTTCACCATGCCCGAGCAGGAATACGCCGTGCTTGCCGAGGTCAAGCAGGCCTGCCTGCGCGCCGGCATCGACGTCAAGAAGAGCGAGCTGCTGCGCATCGGCGTGGCCCTGCTGGGCCAGGTCGACATCGCGACCCTCAAGGCGGTGCTGGCGGCGCTGCCTCAGCTCAAGACTGGAAGGCCGCCGGCCAGCCAGCCAGGACTAAGCGCGTCCTAGTGTATCGAGGCGCTGGTGAGCTCCTTGAGTTCGCGGATCGGGATGTTCGATTTCTCGTGCATGCGCAGCAGGATCGTGGCGCCGACGTTAAGCTTGCGGTGGCGGATCTTGCTGATGATCGGCGGCTGCACCTCGAGTACGCGGCACAGCTCGGCATCATTCTTCAGCTGCATGCGCTCGATCAGGGTGTCGAGCAGTTTGTTGGGCACGAAGCTCGACGGCTCCAGGGCACGGGCCCGGTGCATCGCGGCGAGCATTTCCTGTTTTTTCTGTCGTACGCTCATGGTGCTTCTCCGAATATAAAAACGATAATTCGGGACAGATCGACTTGTTCTGGAAATAGCCCCCTTTTGTCACGGCTCTTGTGGTGGGGTCGTTGTGATATTACTACGATTGCGCTGCACGCGATTTGCGAATTGAACGTAACGGACCGCAACATCGGTCTTTCTTCGCGGAATTTACGCTAATTTCAATCCGGAACGTGTCAGGAGCAGCACCTTGTCGGCCATGGCGGCCGCCGCGTGGGAGTGGGTGACCATGATGGCGCCGGCGCCGCTCGCGCGGGTTTCGCGGCGCAGCAGCTCGAGGATGCCCCCGGCCGTCTCGGGGTCGAGGTTGCCGGTCGGCTCGTCCGCCAGCAGCAGGGCGGGGCGGTGCACCAGCGCGCGGGCGATCGCCACGCGCTGCAGTTCGCCGCCGGACAGCTGGCGCGGGAAGTCGTTGCCGCGTCCGGCCAGGCCGACCGCGGCCAGCATCTCGTCGGCGCGCCCGTCCGGTGTGCGGTTCAGCAGCAGCGGCAGCGCCACGTTCTGGCGCAGCGTCAGGTGCGGCAGCACGTGGAAGGCCTGGAAGATGAAGCCCATGCGGGTGCGGCGCAGGCGGGTCGCCGCGGCGTCGTCGAGCGCCGACATCGGCGTGCCGTCCACGATCACCTGGCCCGCGTCGGGCGCGTCCAGGCCCGCGATGATGTTCAGCAGGGTCGACTTGCCGACCCCCGACTCGCCCATGATGGCCACGAACTCGCCGGCCCGGAAGGCATGCGACAGCTGCGACAGCACCGTGCGGCCACCGTAGGATTTGGTCAGGTTGTCGAGGACGAGCATCGCGATCTCTTAGCGGGTCAGCGTACGGCGCAGCGCGAAGCTGAGGGCATCCACGCTGGCCACCAGCAGCAGCATCGCGATCACGACGGTGGCCGCGCTCTGCATCTGGAACAGCGACAGGTGGTATTTCAGCATCTGGCCCAGCCCGCCGGCGCCGACCACGCCCAGTACGGCGGCCGCGCGGATGTTGTTCTCCCAGCGGTACAGGGTATAGGACAGCATCTGCGGCAGGGCCTGCGGCAGGGTAGCGTACAGGAAGGCGGCGAGCGGTGCCGCGCCGTTGGTGCGCAGGCTCGCTTCCGGCAGCGGCTCGACGTTCTCGAGGGCGTCGGCGAACAGGCGCCCCAGTACGCCGCTGGTGTGCGCCGCCAGCGCCAGCGTGCCGGCGAAGGGGCCGAGGCCGGCCGCGACCAGCAGCAGCGCAGCCCACACCAGTTCCGGGATCGAGCGCAGGATGTTCAGCAGCGCCCGGGTCAGGCCGCGCAGCACCCGGCCAAGGCGGCCGGCTGCGGGCAGGGCCAGCAGCATGCCGCCGACCACCGCCAGCAGGGTGCCGACCAGGGACATGGCCAGCGTCTCCCACAGTGCGCCGGCGGTCTTGGCGAGGAAGGCGCGGCCGGTCTCGGGCGGCGTGAAGCCGGCCAGGAATTCCGCGCCGGACGCCAGCGCCTCGGGCGTAAAGAAGGCCGACCATTGCAGCGGCAGCGAGGCAAAGCTTGCCACCACCAGGGCGGCCAGCGCCAGCAGCAGCACCGGGGTGCCCCAGCTGCGCGGCGGCGGTGGCGGCAACTGCGGGTTCATCCGAGCCTCCGGCGCAGCAGTTTGGAGACCAGGTCGGCCAGCGCCACCAGCAGCACGAACATGATCAGCATGGTGGACACTTCGCCGCCCGCCATCATCTTGGTCGACTCTTCCATGCGCTGGCCCAGGCCGCCGGCGCCGACGAAGCCCATCACCGCCGAGCCACGGATCGCGCATTCCCAGCGGTAGACGGTGTAGGACACCAGTTCGGCGCTCGATTCCGGCAGGGCGCCGTACAGGAGGGCCGGGAGGCGTCCGCTGCCGTTGGCCAGCAGGATGTCGGTCGCATGGGCGCTGGACGATTCCAGGATCTCGGCATAGACCTTGGCCAGCATGCCCGAATAGGCCAGGGCGATGGCCAGCACCCCGGCGGTCGGCCCGAGCCCGACGATGCGCACGAACAGCAGCGCCCACACCAGCTCGGGCACGCTGCGCAGCAGCACCAGCACCCAGCGCAGCAGCTGGCGCACCAGCGCAGCCAGCGGGTGCATGCGTCCGGTGCCGAGGCGCGAAATCGACAGGCGCTCGCTGATGAGCATGGTGGCCGGAATCGCGCCCAGCAGGGCCAGCGAGAGGCCGGCGGTGGCGATGGCCACGGTCTGCCAGGTTTCGCGCAGCACCATGGCCAGGAACTCGCCCTCGAGCGAGGGACGCAGGAAATCGGACAGGAAGTGCCAGGCCGCCGCCAGGCTTTGCGGGTCGAACAGCAGCCAGGGCTTGAACTCGCTGGCCGCCAGCATCGGCCACAGGAGCAGCAGGCCGACGAGCGTGGCGCTGACGCGGCCGCGCCAGGCCGGGTCCGGATGGGAGGCCTTCATCAGAAGCAGGCGCCGACGGCGATCCGCTCGGGCGACTCGTGCGGGGGCTGGGAAGGCGCTTCGACCGCCTCGTTCTCGTACAGGGCGGCGATCATGGCGTCGCTCACCGCGCTAGTCGCCGCATCGAACACGATGCGCCCGGCGCGCAGGCCGACCAGGCGCGGGAAGTGGGCGCGCGCCATCTCGACCTGGTGCAGGCTGCACACCAAGCTAGCCTTGCGCGCCGAGGCTTCCTGCTGCAGCGTGGCCAGGGTATGGCGCGCCAGCGCCGGGTCGAGCGCGGAGATCGGCTCGTCGACCAGGAAGGCTTCGGCGCTGGAGAGCAGCAGGCGTGCCAGGCCGCAGCGCTGGCGTTCGCCGCCCGACAGGCGGTCGACGCGCGCATACAGCTTGTCGCCCAGGCCAAAGCGCGCCAGGGCGGCGTGGGCCGCATCCGGGTCGCTCGGGCGCACCAGCGAGGCGAAGGCCTGCCACAGGCTCATGTGGGGCAGGCGCGCGGCCAGCACCGCGGTGACCACGCGCTGGCGCGGCGGCAGCGGCGGGGTCTGCGGCGCCAGGAACAGGCGCGCGCGCAGGCGGTGGCGTGCCGATTGCGGCAGAGCCCAGGGGTCTTGTCCGAACACGGAGAAGCCGCCCACGTCCGAGGACTGCGGGCGGTGGGCGCAAGCGAGGGTGGCGAGCAGGGTGGTCTTGCCGGCGCCGGAAGGGCCGATCAGGGCCAGCTGCTCGCCGGGAGCGACGTCCAGGTCGAGTTCATGGAGGGCGGCCGGCGCCTGCGCCGTTGCCGCCAGGTGGCGTACCGTGAGTTTCTCGAGCCGGAAAGTCATCGCGCAGCAGCCAGCTCCCGATTACTTCAGCAGGCCGGCGTTGCGCGCCGCGGCCTCGATCGCGCCGTAGTTCGCGGTCCTGGTCGGGACGAACCTGGTGGCGCGCTGCAGGTCCAGGATCTGCTTGCCTTCCGGGGTCGAGGCATCCAGCGCCAGGAAGGCGTCGGTGATCTTCTTCTGCAGGGCCGGGCTCATGTCGCTGCGCACGGTCCAGTTGTAGTCGTAGTAGCCCGGGGTGGTGTAGAACACGCGCACCACCTTGGGGTCGACCTTCTTCGTTTCCACCAGCTTGTCCCAGACCGAGATGTTCAGGGCGCCGGCGTCGACCTTGCCGCCCGCGACCGCGGCCACGGTGGCGTCATGCGCGCCCGAGAAGGCGACGCGCTTGAGGTCGGTGTCCGGGTTGATCTTCGCGCCCAGCAGGAAGGAGCGCGGCATCAGGTGGCCCGAGGTCGACGATTCCGAGCCGAAGGACAGGGTCTTGCCTTTCAGGTCTTCCAGCTTGTTGATGTCCGGCTTGGTAGTGATGAAGACCGAGCGGAATTTCTCGTCTTCGGCGCGCTGCACCAGCGGCACGACCTGGCCCTTGCTGCGCACGTTGGCCTGCACGAAGGTGAAGCCGCCGAACCAGACCATGTCGATCTTGCGGTTGATCAGGCCTTCGACCGAGGCCGCGTAGTCGGTCACCGGGGTGAACTCGACCTTCAGGCCGGTTGCCTTGGACAGGTACTTGCCCAGCGGCTCGAACTTGCGCTGCAGCTCGGTCGGCGCTTCGTCCGGGATGGCCGAGACGCGCAGCACGCCCGGCGTGTTCTGGGCATAGGCGCCGCTGGCGGCGGCGAAGCTCAGGCTCACCGTAGCGGCGGCGAACATGGTTTTCAGGACACGCGAAGTCGAGTACGAAGTCATGGTTGGCATTCTTATTAAGTAGTAGAAAGTGGTGAACCGGGGACGTCACGGCAGCACGGCTGCGGGAAACGGCGAAAATCCGGAATCCGCTATTATGGCAAAAACAGCAACTGAACCCTATGCCATGGCGCATCCGGCGGTATGGCGGCACGAATGATAACGCTTATGCACATCTCCTGCACACAAGACCGCCCGCGCGCCGCCAATGCCCATGTGGCGGACGAGCTGCACGCCGGCCTCCAGGCCCCTGGCGCCTGGATCTCGCCCAAATTCCTGTACGACGCGCTCGGCTCGAAGCTGTTCGAGGCCATCTGCGAACTGCCCGAGTATTACCCGACCCGCACCGAGGCCGCCATTTTCGCCCGCCACGGGGCCGAGATCGCGCGCGTGGCCGGCCCTGGGGCGACGCTGGTCGACCTGGGCGCCGGCAACTGCGCCAAGGCGGCGGCGCTGTTCCCGCTCTTGAACCCCGCTCAGTACGTGGCGGTCGACATCTCGACCAGCTTCCTGTGCGAGGCCCTGGAGCGCCTGCGCCAGCGCTTCCCGCACATCGACATGGAAGCCCTGGGCATGGACTTTTCCAGCCGCTTCGAGCTGCCCCCGCAGGTACGCGCCGCGCGGCGCCTGTTCTTCTACCCCGGCTCCTCGATCGGCAACTTCACCCCGGACGAGGCCCTGGGTTTCCTGCGTCGCCTGCGCGCCCAGTGCGGCGACGATGGCGGCGTGCTGATCGGCATCGACCTGGCCAAGGACAAGGCCACGCTCGACGCCGCCTATGACGACGCACTCGGGGTCACCGCGGCCTTCAACCTGAATGTGCTGCGCCACGTGAACCACCTGGTCGGGGCCGACTTCGACATCCGCGCCTGGCGCCACCACGGCTTCTACCAGGCCGAGAGCGGCCGCGTCGAGATGCACCTGGAGGCGGTGCGCCGCCAAGAGGTGCACTGGAACTGCGGCGGCAAAGCCTGCTCGCGCGTGTTCGAGCCGGGCGAGCGCATCCACACCGAGAACAGCTACAAGTACCAGCAGGCCGATGCGATCGCCTTGCTGGAACGGTCCGGGTTCGAGGCCACCCGCGTGTGGACCGACCCGCAGCGCTGGTTCGCGGTGATCCACGCACAGGCGATCCACTGATGGGCATCGGGCAGCGCGAAGACCTCCTGCACGCCTTCGACCGGGTGCGCCGGCGCTCGCTCGAGATCGCCGCACCCTTATCTAGCGAGGATTGCTGCGCGCAGTCGATGCCGGACGCCAGCCCCGTCAAATGGCACCTGGCGCATACCACCTGGTTCTTCGAGACCTTCATCCTCGAAGCGCATGAGCCCGGCTTTGCGCCTTTCCACCCGGCCTTCCGGGTGCTGTTCAACTCCTATTACAACGGCATCGGCGCCAAGCATCCGCGCCCCCAGCGCGGCCTGCTCACGCGCCCCGCGCTGGACGAGGTGCGCGCCTACCGCCAGGACGTCGACGGCCGCATCGCCAGGCTGCTGGCGGCAGGCGCCGGGCTTGAAGTCGCCAGGCTGCTCGAACTGGGGCTGCAGCACGAGCAGCAGCACCAGGAACTGATGCTCACCGACCTCAAGCACCTGCTGGCCCAGAACCCGCTGTACCCCGCCTATTCGCCGCAGGAGATGGAGGCCGGCATGGCGCCGGAACCGACCGCCTGGATCGAGTACGACGGCGGCCTGGCCGAAATCGGCTATGGCGGCAGCGGCTTCTGCTTCGACAACGAGCTGCCGCGCCACCGCACCTACGTCGCGCCCTTCGAGCTGGCTTCGCGCCTGGTCACCAATGGCGAGTACCTGGAATTCATCCGGGCCGGCGGCTACCGCGATCCCTCCCTGTGGCTGGCCGAAGGCTGGGACCGGGTATGCAGCGGCGACATCCTGCACCCGCTCTACTGGATGACATCGGACGACGGCGCCTGGAACGAGTTCACCCTGCACGGCGTGCAGGCGCTCGATCCGGCGCGCCCGGTCACCCACGTCTCGCTGTACGAGGCCGACGCCTATGCCCGTTGGCGCGGCGCGCGCCTGCCGACCGAGGCCGAGTGGGAATTCGCCGCGCGCCAGGCCTCGCTCGCCGGCAGCGCCCTGCACCCGGAAGCGGCGGAAGGCGACGGCCTGCTGCAGATGTTCGGGGCCTGCTGGCAGTGGACCAGCAGCAGCTACGCGCCTTACCCCGGCTATGCGCCGGCCGCCGGCGCCATCGGCGAATACAACGGCAAGTTCATGGTCAACCAGTACGTGCTGCGCGGCTCTTCCTGTGCCACGCCCGATGGTCATGCGCGCGCCAGCTACCGCAACTTCTTCCCGGCCGGGGCGCGCTGGCAGTTCACCGGGATCAGGCTGGCCCGATGACGCGGCGCAGGAGCTGGCGCGAGCGCCTGCTGGACCAGCGCGCCAATGCCTGGATCCTGGCGCACCCGCTCAACTTCAGCCTGCAGGTGATCCGGGGTTTCCGCGCCAACCAGGGCCTGCTGCTGGCCGGCGCCGTCGCCTATTACGCCTTGCTGTCGATCGTGCCCTTCCTGATGCTGGCGGTGGTGGCGCTGTCGCACTTCATCGAGCAGGCCGAGCTGCTCGAGACCCTGCAGCGCTACCTGGGCATGCTGGTGCCGGGGCAGTCGCAGCCGATCGTGGACGAGGTGGCGCACTTCCTCGAGAACCGCGAGCTGATCACCTGGGTGCTGGGCGGCACCATGCTGTTCTTCAGTTCGCTAGCCTTCACGGTGCTGGAGAACGCGATGAGCGTGATCTTCATCCACCGGGTGTCGGTCCGGCGCCGCCACTTCCTGGTTTCGGCCGTGCTCCCGTACTGCTACATCCTGGCGCTGGGCGTCGGCGTCATGATCGTGACCCTGGTGGCCGGCGCGCTCGAAGTGCTGGGCAAGGAGAGCATCTGGTTGTTCGGCGTGCAGTGGTCGCTGGGCGGCGTCTCGGGCGCCTTGCTCTACCTGCTCGGGCTGTTCGGCGAAATCCTGGTGCTGACCTCGATCTACCTGGTGATGCCGGTCGGCCGCCTGTCGCTGTGGCACGCGCTGATCGGCGGCTTCAGCGCGGCGCTGCTGTGGGAGATCGCGCGGCGTGTGCTGGTCTGGTATTTCTCGACCCTGTCGCAGGTGAACCTCGTGTACGGCTCGATGACGACGGCGATCGTGGTCATGTTCAGCCTCGAGATCGCGGCCACGCTGCTGCTGCTCGGTGCCCAGGTGATCGCCGAGTACGAACGCGTCGGGCACGGATTGGTCGACCGGCTGCCGGAGCCGATGCATACCGAGCCGCCGCCTGCCTGAGGCGCCTACGCGGCGCGGGTTGCTCTTGCGCCCGGTCAATTTCTTTATCGAAGGCAATGGCACAGTATGGGCTTGCGCGGCCGGCTTGGCTTGGCTCAAGCGCGCGCAAGTTCCATTGAATCGGGAGATGCCATGAGCCAGACAGTCGCTATCGTCCTTCCGCTGCCGGTCGTGCTTGCGCTGATGGTGCTGCTGTTCGTGTTGCTGGTGCTGAGCGCGGTCGTGCTGTCCCTAAATAGTCCGGCGCCGGTCCGGTTCCCGTCGCCGCCAGGCGAGAACGGTGGCCGCGCTGGTGCCGACGATGCCGACGGGCTGCCGGCCGCGCAGTCCTGACCCCATCCCGCGGCTGTCGGCCGCAGCCGGGCTTCGGCTACACTGCCGGGCATGGCTCACTTCTACCTTTGCTGGGAACTCGGCGGCGGCCTCGGGCATGCCGGCCGCCTCAAGTCGATCGCGCTGCCGCTGCGCGCTCGCGGCCACCAGGTCAGCTTCGTGCTGCGCGACCTGGTGCTCACGCGCCGCCTGCTGGTCGACCCCCGGCTCGACGGCATTGCGCGCCTGCAGGCGCCGGTCTGGCTGCACCGCGCCGCCGGCCTGCCGCCGGAGGAAGCCAGCCTGGCCGAGATCCTGCTGGCCTGCGGCTACCTCGATGCGGACGCGCTGGCCGGCCTGTGCGAGGGCTGGCGCGGACTGTTCCGGCAAGGCCGTCCCGACCTGGTGATCGCGGACTACGCGCCCACCGCCATCCTGGCGGCGCGCAGCCTGGGCTTGCCCAGCGCGGCGGTCGGACCGGGCTTCACGATGCCGCCCGCCGGCCAGCCCCTGCCGCCGCTGCGCAGCTGGGAGCCGCCGCAGCCGGCGCGGCTGCGCGCGGGCGAGGCGCGCCTGCTGGACAGCGCCAACCGCGTGCTGGCCGCGCTCGGCGCCGCACCGCTGGCGCGCGGCGCCGAACTGCTGCTGGGGGACCATCCGCTGCTGTGCACCTGGCCCGAACTCGACCACTTCGCGCGCGGCGGCAGCGGCCCCTGGCTGGGGCCGAACCTGCCGCAGCCTGAAGGATGCGCACCCGTATGGCCGGCCGGCGCGGGCAGGCGGGTGTTCGCCTACCTGCGCCGCGGGGTACCGGAAACCGCCGAGGTGCTGGGGGCGCTGCTGCGGCAGGGCTGCCGGGTGCTGTGCTACATGCCCGAGCTGGCCAGCGGCGCGCCGGCGCCGCTCGCGCACCCACATCTAGCCTGGGCGCCGGGACCGGTGACCTTGCCGGAGGCGCTGGCCGGCTGCGAGCTGGTGGTCAGCCACGCGGGAGAAGCCTTGAGCGTGCAGGCCCTGCTGGCCGGGCGGCCGCTCTTGATGCTGCCGCATACGACGGAAGGCTTCCTGATGGCGCGCCGCGTCGCGCAGCTGGGGGCGGGGATCAATGCGATGGAGCAGGCGCGTACGCGCGACTGGGAGGCATTGGTGGCAAGCCTGTTGGGGCAGCCGGGCTACCGCGACGCCGCCGCGGCCTTCGGGCGGCGTCATGCGGGCTTCGATCCGCAGCGCCAGGCCGAGGCGCTGGCGGACCGGTTCGAGGCGCTGGCCGCCGCCAGGGGTAGCGTTTAAGCGACGCTGACGCGCGCAGCGCCTTCGCCCATGCGGCCGATCACGGCGGCATGCTCGAAACCTTCACGGGCGAACAGCGCCAGCACCTCGTCCACGCTGGCCGGGTCGCAGGACACCAGCAGGCCGCCCGAAGTCTGCGGGTCGGTCAGCAGCGCGCGCTGGGCCGGCGTGACGGCGGCCCCGAGGTCGACGTCCTTGCCGTAGGCATCCCAGTTGCGGCCTGAGGCACCGGTGAAGAAGCCGTCCTGGGCCAGCTGCAGCACGCCGGGCAGCAGCGGCACCTTGTCCATCTCCAGCGTGGCCGACAGTCCGGCGCCGCGCGCCAGCTCGAGCAGGTGGCCCAGCAGGCCGAAGCCGGTGACGTCGGTCAGGGCGTGCACGCCCGGCATCTCGGCCAGCAGGCGCCCGGGCTTGTTCAGCTTGGTGGTATTGGCGATCATGGCTGCGTAGCCTTCTTCGCCCAGCGCATCCTTCTTCAGCGCGGCCGACAGCACGCCCACGCCGAGCGGCTTGCCGAGAATGAGCACGTCACCGACTCTGGCGTCGGCATTGCGCTTGATCTTGGACGGATGCACCAGGCCCATCACCACCAGCCCGTAGATCGGCTCGACCGAGTCGATGGTATGGCCGCCGGCGATCGGGATGCCGGCATCGGCGCAGACCGATTCGCCGCCGCGGATGATCTGGCCGATGGTCTCGAGCGGCAGCTTATTGACCGGCATGCCGACCAGGGCCAGGGCCATGATCGGGGTGCCGCCCATCGCATACACGTCCGAGATCGCATTGGTCGCGGCGATTCGGCCGAAGTCGAAGGGATCGTCGACGATCGGCATGAAGAAGTCGGTGGTGGCGATCAGGGCCTGCTCGTCGTTGAGCTTGTAGACGGCGGCGTCGTCGGCCGTCTCGATGCCGACCATCAGCTCCTTCGGCACCGGGAAACCGGCGGACTTGCTCAGGATTTCGGACAGCACGCCCGGCGCGATCTTGCAGCCGCAGCCGCCGCCGTGCGAGAACGAAGTCAGTTTGATTGGTTGGTCAGTCGTCGTGCTCATCCTAGTCTTTCGTGTTGGTGGTCGCGCCGGGCGCGTGAAGGAGCAGATTATCCACCAAGTCGCGCACCGCCGCTTGCTCGGCGCCAGGCAGGAACAGGGCGGCGCGGGCCGCGCACTGGCGCCGCAACAGGGCGTCGAACTCGCTGTCGCCGATGACCCGGTCGATCAGCCGGGCCAGTGCGGCCGCATCGCCCGGCGCGAAATAGCCGGCATAGTCCTCGCCCAGCATGCCGCGGTTGCCGTTGATATCGGAGGCCAGCACCGGCACGCCGCTGGTCACGGCTTCGATGATGACGTTGGCGCCGCCTTCCATGCGCGAGGTAATTGCCATCGCATGGCAGCGTTTCAGGCGCTGGCGCGCGGCCGCATGCGGCAGGGCGCCGAGCCAGCGGTAGCGCGGGTTGGCTGCCTGCGCTTCGAGGGCGGCCTGGCCCAAGGTGGGGTCGAGCGCGCCGCCGATGTGGAGCAGGCGCGCGGCGGGGTGGATCACCATGCCGGCGGCGCGGATGAAGGTCAATGGATCCTTTTCCTCGCGCAGGTGGCCGATCATGCAGATGTCGGCGAAGCGCGCCTGCCCGCGGCGCAGGTAGGGACGCAGGCTCGGCGCCGACTGGTAGATGACCCGCGCCCTGGCACGCAGCGCCATCGGCAGCAGCGCCAGGCCGGCCGGCTGCAGCAGGACCAGGGCGTGGGCGCGCTGGAGCGAGGCGCGGGCCGCGGCGTCCAGGGCGATGTCGCGGTACAGGTCGGTTCCGGTCAGCACCAGGATCGCGGGACGGCCGGGATGGGCGTCGGCGAACGCGGCCAGCGAGGCGGCCGAGCGGCGCGCATGCAGGGCGATCATCAGGTCGGGCGCGCGGCCGGGCCCCGACCAGGCGCCGGCTATCTCGACGCGGTGGACGGCGCGCAGGAAGCGCACCCAACGGCTGGCGGTTTGCCAGTTGCCGTTGTTCTCGCGCGCACTGGCGGGACTGACGATGAGGATGTGCTTGCGCACGGCCACTTTCCTGGAGTTGGGGAGGGCGATTATACGATGCCGCCGCGACAGGCATCCGGCCGCGCGTCCGGAGCTTGAACACCGAAAAAGTTGTCGTATTTGCGCATCGACAAGCCCGGCCACGGGCCCCTTGTGGCATGATCGCCCGCTCATCGGTTTCAGTGCTACTTCATCATGCTATTTCGCCAACTCCTGCTTGCCTTCGCCGCAGCCATCGCCCTCGTCGGCTGCGGCGGGGGCGCAGAAGATCCCGTACAGTCGGCCGGCATGGCTGCCACGCGCGCCAGCCTCGTCTCGGGACAGCACACTTTCCCCGGCATGCGCTGGGAATATACGGTCGTGCGCACCGCCACGGGCTGGAACGTGGTCGACCTGGTCCGCGGCGGGGCGGTCACCGCGGTTCCCGCGAATGCGCGCCTGCGCTTCGCCGACAGTTCGCTGGCGCTCGACGTGGAAGGCAGCGCAGGCCAGGTCTACCGCCTCTACCAGGCAGCGTTCGCGCGCATCCCGGACCAGGCCGGCGTGGGTTTCTGGATCGACGCCCTCGAGCGCGGCAGCTCGCTCGACGCGATCGCCGAGGGCTTCGTGGCTTCCGCCGAGTACCGTGGCATCTATGGCAGCAACCCGTCCAACTCGCAGATCGTCGAGCGCTATTACCAGAACGTGCTGGGCCGCCCGGGCGAGGCGGCCGGCATCGCCTTCTGGCGCGGTGTGCTCGACCGCGGCGCGGCCACGCCGGCTTCGGTGCTGAAGGGCTTCAGCGAAAGCGCCGAGAACCAGGCGATGGTGCTGGTGGCGATCCAGAACGGCATCGCCTACCAGGAACCGGGCGTGGCCTATGTGCCGGTGGCGCGTCCCGGCGCAGACCGCAACGTCCCCCCGGGCAAGGTCGTGACCCTGGACGGTGGCGCGAGCAGCGTGGCGCCCGGCCGCAGCATCTCCTACGCATGGACCCTGCTGTCGAAACCGGCTGGCAGCGCCGCCGTGCTGGCCATGTCGGCGACCGCCACCCCGGCCTTCCTGGCCGACGTGGAGGGCAGCTATGAACTCGGCCTGACGGTTGGCGACGGCAGCGCCACCAGCGCGATGGCGCGGGTGACCGTGAACGCCGCATTGTGGCGCCCGGCCGAGGGACGGATGCCGGCCGGCGGCAATGCCGTCTACCTGGAAAGCGAGGCCGGCGACTACATCGGCGCCGGCAAGGCCTACCTGTACACCGGCGCCGACACCCTGTTCTCGGTCACCCCGATCGGCGCCGGCCTGCGCATCAACCTCACCGGCGACGAAAACTGGTCCGGCGAATTCGTGCCGCCCAACAGCCAGACCCGGCTCCAGCCGGGCTACTACGGCAACCTGACCCGCTACCCCTTCCACAATCCGGTCAACGGCGGCCTGGCGTGGACCGGCGAAGGGCGCGGCTGCAATACCCTGGCCGGCTGGTTCATCGTGGACAGCGTCACCTATGAAGGCAGCGTACTGAGCGCGATCGACCTGCGCTTCGAGCAGCGCTGCGAGGGCGGACAGACCGCCCTGCATGGCCGCATCCGCTGGAGCGCGAACGGCAGCACGGCCGCCCCCAAGCCGGCGCCAGCGCCGGCCGGCCTGTGGACCCCGAGCGCATCGGTGCTGCCGCCCAGCGGCAACTACGTCCACCTGCAGAGCACCCTGGGCGACTACATCGGCGGCGGGCGCACCTACACCTACACCGGCAGCAATGCCCTGCTGAACATCAGCAGCAACAGTGCCCACCTGAAGGTGGGGGTGACCGGCGACGAGCAATGGGGCGGCGACTTCGCCGGCATGACCGGCATGACCCAGCTCGAGCCGGGCTACTACGGCGACCTGCAGCGCTACCCCTTCCACAACCCGGTGCGCGGCGGCCTGTCCTGGAGCGGCGAGGGGCGCGGCTGCAACCGCCTGCTGGGCTGGTTCGTGGTCGACAGCGTGAGCTACGTCGGCGGCAGCATGACGGCGATCGAGATGCGCTTCGAGCAGCGCTGCGAGGGCGGCAGCAGCGCCTTGCGCGGCAAGATCAAGTGGCGCGCGGACGACAACACGGCGCCGCCGGGCCCGGTCAATCCGCCGCCGAGCGGGCTGTGGACGCCCGCGGCGGGCGCGACGCCGGCGAGCGGCAACTTCGTCTACCTGAGCAGCATGCCGGGCGACTACATCGGCGGCGGCATGACCCGCAGCTTTACCGATGCGAACGCGGTGCTGAAGGTGACGGCGACCGGCGCGCGCCTGCAGGTCAGCGTCAACGGCGACAGCTGGTGGTCGGGCGACTTCGCGGGCATGAACACCCTGGGCCAGCTGCAGCCTGGCTATTACGGCAACTTGCAGCGCTATCCCTTCCACAACCCGATCCGTGGCGGACTGTCCTGGAGCGGCGACGGCCGCGGCTGCAATACCCTGAGCGGCTGGTTCGTGGTGGACAAGGTGAGCTACGTGCAGGACCAGCTGTCCGAGATCGACCTGCGTTTCCAGCAGAATTGCGAAGGCGGCAGCGCCGCGCTGCGCGGCAGGATCCGCTGGAGCGCGGCGACGCGCTGACACGGGACGAAAAAAATGGCTGCCCGAGGGCAGCCATTCTTCATGGGGCATTCAGCGATCAGTAGTCGCCGAAAGTGCGGCGGGTGCCATCAGCCGAACGCGGGTGCGCCGACTTGGCGTAGCCACCTTCACGGCGGGCGCCTTCCGGGCGGGTGCCACGGTAGCCGCCTTCGCGCGGGGCGCCGTTTGGAGCGCCTTCGCGCGGGGCCGCGTCACGGCGGTAGCCGCCTTCACGCTGCGGACGGTCGCCATAGCCGCTGGTACGCGGTGCGCCGTAGCCTTCACGCGGACCGCGGTCGGCGTAACGGCTCTCGGCAGGGCGGCTGTCCGCCGGACGGGCGTAGCCGCCTTCACGCGGGGCACGGTCACCGTAGCCGCCTTCGCGCGGCGCGCCATAGCCCGGCTTGGAGAAGCTGCGCTGGCCCGACTTGTGGGCATTGCGGCCGTCGCCCGGCTTCCAGCCCGGACGGCTGGCCGAACGGGTCGGGGCGGCACGCTTCGGCTCGAACCCTTCCACCACGTCGACCGGGATGGTCTGCTTGGTGAAGCGCTCGATGCGGCGCACGTTCATGTTCTCGGCATGGTTGACCAGCGAGATCGCAAGACCATTGCGGCCGGCACGGCCGGTACGGCCGATACGGTGCACGTAGTCCTCGGGGAACTTCGGCAGGTCATAGTTCACCACGTGGGTGATGGTGGGCACGTCGATGCCGCGGGCGGCGACGTCGGTCGCCACCAGCACGCGCACCTGGCCGCGGCGCATGCTGTCCAGGGTGCGGTTGCGCGCGCCCTGGTGCATGTCGCCGTGCAGGGCGGCGGCCGCGAAGCCGGCGATGTTCAGGCGGTCGGCGATCATGTCGGCGTCGCGCTTGGTCGCGGTGAACACCACGGCCTGGTCCATCGACTCGTCACGCAGCAGGTGGTCGAGCAGGCGGTTCTTGTGCGACAGGTCGTCGACAAAGTGCACCTTCTGCACGATGTTCTCGTGGCGGTTGGCCGCGCTCATGATCTGGATCGTCTGCGGATCCTTGGTGATGCGGCGCGCCATGTTGCCCACCACGCCGTCCAGCGTGGCCGAGAACAGCATGGTCTGGCGGGTAGCCGGGGTCGCAGCGACGATCTTCTCGATGTCGTCGATGAAGCCCATGTCCAGCATGCGGTCGGCTTCGTCCAGCACCAGGATCTCGAGCTGGGAGAAGTCGATCTTGCCCGATTCCATGTGGTCGATCAGACGGCCCGGGGTTGCCACCAGGATTTCCGGATTCTTCGACAGCAGTTGCATCTGCTTCGGATACGGCATGCCGCCCAGGATCGACACGACGCGGATGCGGCGCATGTCGGTAGTATATTGTTCGGTCGCGGTGGTCACCTGCAGTGCCAGTTCGCGGGTCGGGGTCAGGACCAGCATCTTCGGCTGGGCCGGGGTAAAGCGGACGCGTTCGCCACGGGCGCGCGCCGACTGCGCGTTCTGCGCCGGGGTGCGGGCCGGAGCCATTGGTTCCATGTTGGCCAGCTTGTGCAAGGCCGGCAGCATGAATGCCGCGGTCTTGCCCGAGCCGGTCTGCGAGGAGACCAGCAGGTCGCGGCCGGCAATGCCGGCAGGGATGGCTTGCTCCTGGACCGGGGTCGGCTTGGTGTAGCCGGCGCCTGCTACTGCCTTGACGAGCGACGCGTGTAAACCTAGTGCTTCAAAACTCATGTGTACTTTTACTTTCGGAATTCAATCATGATCGCGCGTGTCGTGTCGAAACGACGAGCGCAGAATAGCAACGCGAACCAACACTACGAAATGACTCAGAAATGAAAGAAATTTCGGCACAAAAGCTTTGCGCCGGGACGGTGTCTGGATGCTGACACGCAGGGCGGGAGGGCTTTTAAGAAGGGCGATCGTTTGTCGCCAAGGCTTGCGATGCTGCTTGTTGTACTGCTGTGGTGAACTGCTAAATCCTGTCTGTTCGGACCTGCTATTGCAGCGCACAAACGACATCATACATCAGATTAAAAAAGTCTGCACGCGGCCGTCCACTGGACGGCCGTTGCGGGGAGGGGGTATGTGGATCAGCGCTGCTTGCGCTTGGACGAGGTGTTGCGTGCGATGCGCTTGCTGGACGAGGCAGTCGCCTTGACTTTGTAACGCGAAGTCTTGGCCTTCACGCGCGGGCTGCGTTCGGCTTCGAAGGCCACCACTGCGTTCTCGATGATGTTCTCAGCGATGTCGCCGGCCTGCGAGGCCGAAGCCTTCGGCACCAGGATGGTCGAGCCGGCCTTGATGGTCGACTTGGCCGGGATGTTGTTGGCCTGGCGGATGACTTCCGGGGTGGTGCCGAACTTCGATGCCAGCGCGCTGATGCTGGTGCGGGCGTTGGTGATCTTGTGGGTGGTCCAGGTCGACAGCTCGCGGCCCCATCCGGCCAGGTTCAGGTGGAACTTCTCGGCGTTTTCCTTCGGCAACAGGATCTTGGTCTTTTCGCCGCCGGTGATGACCGGCTTCTTGAACTGCGGATTCAGCGCGCGGAACTCGTCGAGCGACATTTCGGCCAGCTGGGCCGCGACGGCGACGTCGATGTCGCTGGTCTTGTCGATGGCGGTGAAGTAGGGCTGGTTGTCGATGGCCGGCAGCGCCACGTTGTACTGCGACGGGTTGGCGACGATGTTCTTGACCGCCTGCAGCTTGGGCACGTAATTACGGGTTTCCGCCGGCATCAGCTCGGCCAGGCTCTCGAAGTCGGTACCCTTGCCGAGCGCCTGGTTCCTCTTGATGATGCGCTGGATGTTGCCTTCGCCCCAGTTGTAGGCCGCCAGGGCCAGCTGCCAGTCGCCGAACATGGTGTACAGGCGCTGCAGGTAGGTGAGGGCCGCATCGGTCGAGGCCAGCACGCCGCGGCGCTCGTCCTTGAACATGTTCTGCTTCAGGTTGAAGTCCTTGCCGGTACCCGGCACGAACTGCCACAGGCCGGCTGCGTCGGCGGTGGACAGGGCTTGCGGGTTGAAGGCGGATTCGATCACCGGCAGCAGGGCCAGTTCGGTCGGCATGCCGCGCTTTTCGAGTTCCTGGACGATGTGGTAGAGGTAGGGCGAGGCGCGGCCGGAGATGCGCTTGAGGCTGTCGGGACGGGCGCTGTAGGCCTGGGTGTGGCGTGCCACCAGGCTGTTGTCGACGTCGGGGATCGCGTAGCCGCTGCGGATGCGGCCCCAGACGTCGGTTTCCTTGTAGTCGTCGACCTTCAGCAGGCCGGGCGCCAGGGGCGCGGCAGGGCGGGCGTTAAGCGCGTTCGCAGCCGGATTCGATACGGCGGCCACGGGGGCGTTGTCCATCGCGCGAGTCAGCGGGGAGGTGGCCAGCAGTGCCAGCGCGGCAGTCGCTACGGTCTTGCGGATCATGTCGTGCATCGCTTTCCAATGTTGCGTCCGAGAACGGACGTACTGGTCAAGGGGGCAGTGTACGTAGTCATGCTCGAGTCAGTCAAGGCATGCGGACCCATCGTTACAAATTAATTTCCAGAGTTCATTTATGTAAATTGACATCATGAAAACGGAAATTGCCGTAAGATGCACGCCGGATCGCAGCAGGAGGCTGCCGATCCCGGCCCGTCGAAGGGCCGGGCCTTCCTCATCTGTTCTGCCTCTAGCCTAGCCGCCGGAAGGTGTCAATCTATGAGCGGACGCAAAGAGTGCGTACAATCCGGCTTCTGCTACCGCCTTATTATTTGCCATCCATGCGTACCGCAAACCCGAATGCCGACGACGACGCGATCGTCTCCGCCACCCGCCGCTGGCTGGAACGGGCCGTCATCGGCCTGAACCTGTGCCCCTTCGCCAAGTCCGTTTACGTGAAGGAGCAGGTGCGCTACGTGGTGTCCAGCGCGACCACGCCGGAAGCCTTGCTCGAGCAGCTCATGGACGAGCTGCAGCACCTGTCCGACACCCCGGCCGAGGAGGTCGACACGACCCTCCTGATCCATCCCTTCGTGCTGACCGACTTCGAGGACTACAACGAATTCCTGGACGTGGCCGATGCCGCGGTCGAGGACATGCAGCTCGACGGCGAATTGCAGGTGGCAAGCTTCCACCCGGACTACCAGTTCGCGGACACCGACCCGAACGACATCGCGAACTACACCAACCGGGCGCCGTACCCGATCCTGCACCTGCTGCGCGAGGACAGCATCGATCGCGCGGTCGAGGCCTTCCCGGAAGCTTCCGAGATCTTCGAGAAGAATATCGACACCATGGAAAAGCTCGGCCACGAAGGCTGGGACAAGCTCGATGTCGGACCAGCACGCTAATTCGGACGGCGCGCCGCAGCGCCCTGTCGGGGCGCTCCCGCAGCGCCCCGACACTCCCTGCGTGGCGGTGTGTTCGACCACCTTCGACGAAGTCTGCCGCGGCTGCGGCCGCACCTACGTCGAGGTGGCGCAGTGGGTGGCGATGAGCGCCGAGGAGAAGGAGCGGGTGTGGGTGCGGATCCTGGCGCAGGGCTACCCGCGCCGGAACACCTGAACCCGCTCTCTCTATCTCTCTCTATATATAGATCAGAGACCCAGGAAGTCGCGCTTCCCGATCGGTACCCCGTTGTGGCGCAGGATCGCGTAGGCGGTCGTCACGTGGAAGAAGAAGTTCGGCAGCACGAAGCCGGTGAGGTAGTCGTCGCCGCGCTCGAAGTGGCGGGCGCGCTCGCCGGCGCCGTGGGTGACGGCGCGTTCGCCGGCCGCGTCGAACGCTGCGCGCGGCAGCGACTCGATGTAGCCCAGGGTCTTGGTGATGCGCTGCTGCAGTTCGGCGAAACTCTGCTCGGTGTCGTCGTAGCGCGGCACTTCCTCGCCTGCCAGGCGGGCGCTCGCGCCCTTGGCGAAATCGGTCGCGATCAGGACCTGGCCCACCAGCGGGAACATGTCCGGGAACAGGCGCGCCTGCAGCAGGGCGGCCGGCTCGATCTTGTGCTGCTGGGCGTGGGCTTCGGCTTTTTCCAGCACGCCGGCGAGGGCGCGCAGCATCTTCTGGAATACGGGGACCGAAGCGGAATACATGGACAGGCTCATAGTTTCTCCTCCGAAAGATTCAATCATAACAAGTCTTGTCGCGTCCTGCCGACAGCCGGACACGAGTGCCTGGCTGTAGATAAGCAATTTGATGACGCTTGGTCATCCGGCATGCATAATCGAACAATTCCATTGCCGTAAATAAATCCCTGCCGGGCGGCGGGGAACTGGCGAACACCCGATGCCCCAGCCACGTTTCTCATTCCGTAATCTCGCTGCCGTGCTGCGCAAGCCGTACAGCCGCTCGATCTACGGTGCGCTGCTGCTGGTGGTCTTCGGCGGCCTGGCGGTGCCCGCCATGGTCGGCGGCTACTTCATGATTGGCGTGAAGGAGCGCGAGGCGACCGTCCACGTGCTGAACGATGCGCTGCAGCGCAATGCCGACATCCTGGCGCTCGGCGTCCAGGAATCATTATGGGACATGAATGCCGAGGCGGCACGCGCGCTGGTTGATTCCTTCGTACGCGACCCCACCATCGTACGCGTCGAAGTGCATGACCTGGCCCAGGCCAAATTCATCAAGCGCGACAGTCCAGTACCCTCAGGTGCGCACTTGTACCGCACCGAGCGCGAGGTGGTGGTGCGCGGCCAGAAGATCGGTCACGTGGTGATCGAGATGAGCGACCATCATTATCAGGACGAGCTGCGCGCCAAGCAGCGCAATTACGCGCTGGTGCTGGCGATCCAGCTGGGCGTGTCGCTGCTCCTGATCGCGCTCCTGATCCGGCGCCGCCTGCTCTCGCCCCTGCGCACCCTCACCGGTTTCTCCGACCGGCTGGCGCGCGGCGATTTCGATACCCCGCTGGCGCTGCCGGCCGGCGACGAGCTGGGGCGCCTGGGCGGCCAGATGGAGCGCATGCGCACCGCGATCGGCCAGTTGTTCGCCGACATCGGCCGGCGCGAGGAGCAGTTCCGGACCATCGTCGCCCAGGTGCCGGGCGCCGTGTTCCGTGCGCGCCCGGGCGGCCACATCGACTTCGTCAGCGAGGCCATCGAGGAAATCTCGGGCTACCCGGCCGAGCGCTTCATGCTGGCCACCACCGACGACTGGGCCAACATCATCCATCCCGAGGACCGGCGCATGCAGCGCCATGCGGCCAGGGACGCGCTGGCGGCCGGCAGTTCTTACGAGATCGAATACCGCATCATCGACGCCGGCGGCATCGAGCGATGGGTGCTCGAGAGCGGCCAGCCGCAGGGCGAGTGGGGCAGCGAGGAATTCCGGGTCGACGGCATCATCTACGACATCAGCGAGCGCAAGCACGACGAGATGCGCATCGAGGCCCTGCTCACCGAGCAGGGTGCGATCCTGGACAACGTCATGTTCGGCGTGCTGTTCGTGCGCGAGCGCCGCATCGTCTCGGCCAACCGGCGCGCCGAGGCGCTGTTCGGCTATGGCGAGGCCGAGCTGGTGGGCCGGTCGACCGAGCTCCTGTTCCCGGGGCGCGCCGAATACGAGCGCCTGTGGCTGGAAAAGTATCCGAAGATCGCGGCCGGCCCCGACACCGGCGAGGAGATCCAGTTCCGGCGCCGCGACGGCAGCAGCTTCTGGCTCCTGGTGAGCGGCTGCGCGCTGGACGGCGCGCGCCCGAACGAGGGCAGCATCTGGGTGTTCGCCGACATCACCGAGCGCAAGCTGGCCGAGGAAAAACTGCGCCTGTCGGCCACGGTGCTCGAGCACATCGCCGACGGCGTCATGGTGCTCGACGTGCACGGCCGCGTCCTTGCCACCAATCCCGCCTTCACCCAGATCACGGGCTTCACCGAGATGGAAGCGCTCGGCCAGCAATCGAGCCTGACGCGCCCCGGCAGCCACGACGATCCGCTCTACGGGCAGATGTGGCGCGACCTGCTGGAGGCCGGCTTCTGGCGCGGCGAGCGCTGGGAGACCCGCAAGAACGGCGAGGGCTACCTGGAATGGCTCACCGTGTCGAGCGTGCGCGACGACAATGACGAGGTCACGCACTACGTCTGCGTGTTCAGCGACATCACGGAGGTGAAGCAATCGCAGGACAAGCTCGACCACCTGGCCCACCACGATCCGCTCACGGCGCTGCCGAACCGGCTGCTGTTCCACGACCGCCTGCAGCATGCGATGGTCCGCTGCACGCGCGCGGGCCAGCAGCTGGCGGTGCTGTTCATCGACCTGGACCGCTTCAAGAACGTCAACGACACCCTCGGCCACCACGTGGGCGACCTGCTCCTCAAGCAGGTGGCGGGGCAGCTAGCCGCCTGCCTGCGCGAGGGCGATACGCTGGCGCGCCTGGGCGGCGACGAATTCATCGTGCTGCTGGAAGATGTCGGCGGTCAAGGCGCCGCCCACGTGGCCGAGAAGCTGATGGCCCTGTTCGAGCAGCCGCTCACCGTGTCGGGCTACGAACTGTTCGTCACCGGCAGCGTCGGCATCAGCGTGTTCCCGCAGGATGCGACCGACCTGAACATGTTGATCCGCAATGCCGACGTCGCCATGTACCAGGCCAAGGCGCGCGGCCGCAACGGCTACCAGTTCTACGCGCCCTCGATGAGCGGCGAGGGCGCCATGCGCCTCCGCCTGGAGTCGCTGCTGCGTCGCGCGATCGAGAAGGGGGAAATCTTCCTCGAATACCAGCCCCAGGTCGAGATCGACACCGGGCGCCTGGTCGGCGTCGAAGCCCTGGTGCGCTGGGACAGCCCGGAGCTGGGCCGGGTGGCGCCGGTGCGCTTCATCCCGGTGGCCGAGGATACCGGCTTCATCAGCCAGCTGGGCCAGTGGGTGCTGGCCGAGGCCTGCTCCCAGATGCGGCGTTGGGACCGGGATGGCCTCGCGGTGCCGAAGATGGCGGTCAACCTGTCGGTGCGCCAGTTCGAGCGCGGCAGCATCGCGCCGGTGGTGGCCGCGGTGCTGCAGGAAACCGGCCTGGCGGCGGGACGGCTGCAGCTGGAGGTGACCGAGTCGGTCATCATGAACACGTCCGACGCGCTGCAGCACATCAACGAGCTGCGCGCGGTCGGCGTCGGGCTGGCGATCGACGATTTTGGCACCGGCTATTCCTCGCTGGCCTACCTGAGCCAGCTGCCGGTGCAGACCCTGAAGATCGACCGCAGCTTCATCCAGGACATCCTGGTCGACGCCAACGACGAGGCGATCGCGGTGGCCATCATCCAGCTCGGCAAGAGCCTGAACCTGTCGGTGGTGGCCGAGGGCGTGGAAAACGAAGAGCAGGCCGCCTTCCTGCTGCGGCACGGCTGCCGCCAGGCCCAGGGCTACCTCTACAGCCGGCCGGTCGCGGCTGGCGATATACTGTCGCGCTGGGGACGGGCACAAGCACATGGACACGATCGAACGAAGCACGAAGCCGGCGCAGCCGAAGGAAGCGAAGCCTGAGGCGGGCGCGCCGCGCGCAGGCGCCAGGCTCACGCGGCGCCGTTTCCTGCTGGGCGGCCTGCTCGCCGGCGGCGCGATGCTGGTCGGCTGGGGCGTGCAGCCGCCGCGCCAGCGCCTGCACGCATCGCGCCCGCTGGCGCTGGGCGGCGACACGGTCGGCCTGAACGGCTGGATCGCCATTTCTCCCGACGGCGCGGTCTCGGTGGTGGTGCCGCGCAGCGAGATGGGGCAGGGCGTGCATACCGCGCTGCCGATGCTGGTAGCCGAGGAGCTCGACCTGCCCTTGTCCAGCGTGCGCATCGCCCAGGCCCCGATCGACAAGATCTTCGCCAACCTGACGGTGCTGCGCGAGAACCTGCCTTTCCACCCCGACGACAGCGGCAGCACGCGCCAGGGCGCGCAGTGGCTGATGGCCAAGCTCGGGCGCGAGCTGGGCATCATGTTCACCGGCGGCTCGACCAGCGTCAAGGATGCCTGGCTGCCGATGCGCGAGGCCGGCGCGGTGGCGCGCGCCATGCTGCTCAAGGCGGCGGCCGAACAGTGGAAAACGCCGGTTGCGCGCCTGCGCACCGAGGACGGTTTCGTGCTGCATCCCGACGGGCGCCGCGCCGGCTACGGCGCGCTGGCGCCCCATGCGGCGCGGGTCGGCGCCGGCATCGAGGCCGGCGACGTGCGCCTGAAGGAGCCGCGCGACTTCCGCCTGATCGGCAAGCCCGCCGGACGCCTGGACAGCCGCGCCAAGACCGACGGCAGCGCGCGCTTCGGCATCGACGCGCGCGTGCCCGGCATGGTGTACGCGGCCGTCAAGATGGCGCCGGTGATCGGCGCCACCCTTACCAAGCACGAAGGCAAGGGGGTGGAGTCCATGCCCGGCGTGCTGCAGGTGGTGCCGATGCCGGGCCTGATGGACGAGCGCAGCGGCCTGGGCGTGGGCGTGGCCGTGGTGGCCACCACCTGGTGGCAGGCGCACCAGGCCGCGCAGGCGCTGCTGGTCAAGTGGCAGGTCGGCGACACGAGCCGGCTCTCCAGCGAATCCGTGTTCGAGGACTTCGAGCGCGCCCTCGAGGAGGAAAGCGGCTACGTCTATCATGAGGCGGGCAGCCAGGACGTGGACGGGGTGGCGCTCACGGTGACGGCCGAGTACCGTGCGCCTTATCTCGCGCATGCGGCCATGGAGCCGGTCAACTGCACCGCCCAGGTCGAGTACGTTCAGGGGCGCGCCAGGGTCCGGCTGTGGGCCTCGACCCAGGTGCCGAGCATCGCGGTGGACGTGGCGGCGCGCGTGGCCGGCGTCGAGCGCGAGGACGTGAGCATCGAGGTGATGCTGCTGGGCGGCGGCTTCGGACGCCGGCTGGAAGCCGACATGGTGGCGCAGGCGGTGACGGTCGCCATGGCCATGCATGGGAAACCGGTCCAGATAATCTGGAGCCGCGAGGACGACATCACCCACGACGTCTACCGCCCGGCGGCGCTGGCGCGCTTCCGCGCCCACCTCGACGCAAGGGGGGAGATCCTGGCCTGGGACAATAAATCCGCCAGCGGCGCCATCGGCCACCAGTACTTCCCGCGCAACCTCGCTCTGCCAGGCATGGGCCCGGACAAGACCACCGCCGAAGGCGAATACGACATGCAGTATGCGATCGCCAACCAGCGCATCGCCCACGTGATCGTCGACAGTCCTGTGCCGCTCGGTTACTGGCGCTCGGTCGGGCATTCGCACAATGCCTTCTTCAAGGAGGCTTTTCTGGACGAGGTGGCGCATGCCGCCGGGCGCGACCCGGTCGCCATGCGGCGCGCGCTCCTGGGCAAGCATCCGCGCGCGCTGGCGACCCTGGACGCAGCGGTGGCGCAGGCAGGGCAGCCGGCGGCGGGGCGCGCGCACGGCGTGGCCCTGCACCGCTCCTTCGGCAGCACGGTGGCCCAGGTGGCCGAGGTCTCGGTCGAGGGCAAGCAGATCCGCGTGCACCGCGTGGTGTGCGCGATCGATTGCGGGCTGGCGGTCAATCCCAACATCATCGCCCAGCAGGTGGAGTCCGGCGTGCTGTTCGGGCTGTCGGCCGCGCTGCACGGCGAGATCACCATCAAGGATGGGAAGGTGGAGCAGTCGAATTTCGGCGACTATCCGGTCGTGCGCATGCACGAGGCGCCGGTGGTGGACACCATCGTGATGCCGAGCATGGCGCATCCCGAAGGCGTGGGCGAGCCTGCGGTGCCGCCGATCGCGCCGGCGGTGGCGGCGGCCGTGTTCAAGCTGACCGGGCAGCGGCTGCGCAGCCTGCCGCTGCGGCTGAGTTAAACGTCGAGCAGGACCCGCAGGTTGCAGTCGCGCTGCCAGGCGCGCCGTTCCTCGTTGGACGCGGCCAGGCGCGCCAGTTCTTCCGGCGTGGTCGCGGCCTGGGCCTGCACCAGGCGGTCGGCCACGGCGCCGTCGGGCAGCATGGTGCCGAAGAACGCGACCGTGTCGCCGCGCTGCACCAGCAGGGTAGGGAAGTTTTCCACGTCGAGGTCGCCCACGATGTCGGCCTGGTCCTCGATGTCGATCCAGACGAAGGTCTTGTCGAGGTGGCGCAGGGCCAGTTCCTCGAAGGTGGCGCGATAGGACGAGCAGGTGCCGCACCAGGCGGCGCACAGGCAGGCGACCGTCAGGGCGTCGCCCGCTATCGCGGCGGCGATGCGCTCGCGGTTGTCGGAATCCAGGGTCAGGCTTTGCATGAGCCGGATTGTACCGTGTGTTCACGGGGGAATGTGCGCTCCGGGCGCCCGGGCCGTGGCCAGGCCCCCGGCCGAGCAGGTAAAATACCGGCATGTCCACGATTCTCGCCATTGAAACCTCGTCCGAGCTCGCCTCCTGCGCGCTATTGAACGGGGACCACGTCATCGCCCGTTCCACCTCCGGCGTGCGCACCCATTCGCAATCGGTCCTGCCGATGGTGCAGGAACTGCTGCGCGAAGCCGGCCTGGCTTTGTCCGACTGCGACGCGATCGCCTTCGGCGCCGGTCCCGGCTCCTTTACCGGGGTGCGCACCGCCTGCGGCGTGGCCCAGGGCTTGGCATTCGGCGCGAATCTCCTGGTGCTGCCGCTGGTGACCCTGGAGGCGATGGCCGAAGCCTGCCGTGCCCGTACCGGGGCGAACGAGGTGCTGGCGGTGCTGGACGCGCGCATGGGCGAAGTGTATTGGGCGCAGTACCGGCACGATGCCGCGCGCGGCGCCTGGATCGAGGTCGCCGCGCCCGCGCTGTGTGCGCCGCAGGATCTGGCGCCGCTGCCGGCCGAGGGCCTGGCCGCCTGCGGCAATGGGTTCTCGGCTTACCCGGAAGCGTTTGCCGGCAAGGCCTTCGCCGCGGGGGCGCTGGACGACATCCTGCCGCACGCGCGCGAACTGGCGCTGCTGGGCGCGCCGGCCCTGGCCGCCGGGCTGGCGGTGCCGCCCGCCCAGGCCCAGCCGCTCTACCTGCGCAACAAGGTGGCCTACACCAGCGCCGAGCGTCAGGCCATCAACGCCGCGAAGGCCGGGGCATGACGGTCCTGCAAGAGCTCAGTGACCAGGTGCGCGGCTTGAGCTTCGCGCCGATGCAGGCTGCCGACGTGGACGAGGTGCATGCGCTCGAATGCAGCGTGTTCCCGCATCCCTGGAGCCGCGCCAACTTCAGCGAGTCGCTCGCCAGCGGCTATGACGCCTGGACCGCGCGCGACGCGCAAGGCCGGCTGGCCGGCTACTATCTATTGATGTATGCGGTCGACGAGGCCCACTTGCTCGACGTGGCGGTGGCCGCCGGGCGCCAGGGCCAGGGGCTCGGGCGCCACCTGCTGGACCGGATCGGCGCGCGCGCCCGCGAGCAGGGCATGGCGTCCATCCTGCTCGAGGTACGCCCGTCCAACGAGCGCGCGCTCGCCGTCTACTGCCGCTACGGCTACCGCGAGATCGGCCGCCGCAAGGGCTACTATCCGGCGCACGGCGGGCAGCGCGAGGATGCCATCGTGATGAGGATCGACCTGTGAACCGCGCAGTGAAGCACATCGGTGACCGCGACGCGGCCTTCCTGGCCGAGATGGGCATCGGCCCGCTGTGGAGCCTGCGCGCCGTGCCGGAGGCTGCGGTGGAAGCGGCGCCGCAGGCCGAGCCGGAACCCGCGCCGGCCGTGGTGGCGCAAGCCGCGCCGCCGGCGCCGGCGCCGGCCCAGCCCTTGGCGCCGCCCCCGATGCCGCGCCAGGTCGCCGAACCGGCGGCCCGCCCGGCATGGACGCCGCCGCCGCGCGAGGACAGCGCCTGGGGCGTCGAAGCCGAACCGGAACGCCTTGACGTTTCCAGCATGGACTGGGCCGCCCTGCGCCAGGCCGTCGCCAGTTGCCGGCATTGCAGCGCCTGCAGCGAAGGCCGCAAGCCGGTGCTCGGTGCCGGCGCGCGCCAGGCCCGTTGGCTGGTCGCTGCCGGCACGGCCAGCGCGGCGGACGAAAAGGCCGGCCAGCCGCTGACCGGCGAGCCGGGCAAGCTGCTCGACAACATGCTGGCGGCGGTCGGCATGTCGCGCGAGGCCGATGTCTATGTGACTGCGCTGGTGAAATGCCGTCCCGCCAATGCCAAGGGCGGCGACCGCGCCCCGACCCTGGAAGAAGTGGCGGCCTGCCGTCCCTTCCTGGAGCGTGAGCGCGAATTGACCGGGGCCGGCCTGGTGCTGACCCTGGGCCAGGTGGCCATCGACGGTCTGCTCGGCAAGCCGCTTTCCGAACCGCTGGCAGGTTCGCGCGGCAAGGTCCACCGGCTGGGCGAGGTGCCCCTGGTGGCGACCCTGCATCCGGGCGAACTGCTGCGGCGCGGGGGCGACAAGGCGCTGGCCTGGGCGGACCTGTGCCGGGCCAGGGCAGCGGCAGATGGACGCGCCGGCTGACACCTACCAGCTAGGCTTCCACCGCCGCTGGGGCCACCTGCGGCGCGCCCGGGTGCGGGCGCTGGCCTGGCTGCTCGACGCCCCCGACCTGCTCGATGCGAACGACCCGCAGTGGGCCGGCCGCATCGCCACCACTGGCCCCGTGACCCCGGAGCTCGCCGACTGGCTGGGGCGCCTCGACCATGATCCGTCCGTCCTGGACGAAGCGCTGGGCGCGAAGATGCACACGCGCCTCGGCCTGTATGCCGAAAAGCTGATGGCCTTCTATTTCGAGCAGCACGGGCGCCTGGTCGCCCACAACCTGCAGGTGCGCGCCAGCCGTAACGACACCATCGGCGAATTCGACTTCCTGCTGGAAGACGGGCCGGATGCGGTTGAACACATCGAGTTCGCCACCAAGTTCTATTTATTGGACGGGGAGGGCGGACAACAGTTCGACGCCCTGGTCGGCCCCAACCTGGCCGACAGCCTGGGCCTCAAGATGCGCAAGGTCTTCGAGCGCCAGCTCAGCCTGGGCGGGCATCCGGCCGCGCAGGCCCTGCTGCCGCGGCCGGTGTCGCGGGCGCGTGCGCTGGTCAAGGGCTGGCTGTTCTATCCGTCCGGTTCCTGGCCCGCCATGCGCGGGATCGCCGCCGGCCACTGCCGCGGCTTCTGGTGCGCGCTGGACGAGATCGAGGGCCTGGCCGGGGAAGAGTTCCTGATGCTGCCGCGCCTGCAGTGGCTGGCGCCGTTTCGCGCCGCCTCGGCCACCTGGATGCTGAACCGCGCCCAATTGCATGCCGAGCTGTCGGCCCAGTTCGAGACGTCGTCGACGCCGGTGCTGGTCGCGGTGGTGCGCCATACGCCCGGGCAGATCGAGGAGATCGAGCGCGGCTTCATCGTGCCGAACGACTGGCGCGAGCGCGCCGCCGCTCGCCGGATGGTGAAGGCGGTGCCGTAGGGTGGGCGGGTCTCCCTGTATGGCACAGGGACATAGGTAACAGTCGTCTAGAGACATAGGTAACACCTTTTATGATCAGCGCACGACCAATAACTGGAGCGTGCGATGCCTTGGAAGGAGTGTTCCCGGATGGCCTCTCGTC